>JANPCR010000113.1:0-11815 GCA_031431035.1 Rhodoferax sp. | reverse complement strand
TCAATCATCGGCCCAGAAAATGCCTGGGATATCGAACCCCCCATGAGGTGTTCTACGCCCTCGAACTCCAACCCTTAAACTAGACGCTGTTGCACTTCGTACTGGAATCCAAGATTAAATAGGCCTCTAGCTCTCGAATATGCTCGATAGTTTGCTATATTTATAATAGCAAATGTTGATCCTATTCAACCCATCTGAACCCAGCTCAAGCCCGCAAATAACGCCTAACCATGCGCTCCAGGTCAGCAAACTGGTAGGGTTTGGACATGAATCCATTCATGCCTGCTTCAAAACAGACACGCTTGTCGGACTCCATGGCGTTGGCTGTCAAAGCCACTATCGGCACAGGCAGACGACCGTTTTGGACCTCTTCCGCCCGAATGGTGCGGGTCGATTGCAGGCCGTCCATCACGGGCATTTGCATGTCCATCAAAATCAGGTCAATGCCCGGTTGGCGCGCCAGCTTGGCCCCTTGCAGCCCATCCACCGCCAAAATAGTGGTGCAGCCCAGGCGCTTCAACATGTTTTGCGCCAGCTTTTGATTGATCAAATTGTCTTCCACCAACAGCACTGTTTTGGACTGCATTTGTTGCGCATTCAAAGTGGCCTCCAGCGGCATCGGAGCGCTGGCGACGAATTGGTCTGACACAAAAACCGGTTCAAACGCAGCGCTGAAACTGAACTCGCTGCCGTGTCCCAGGCTGCTGCTCACAGCCAGTTCGCCATTCATCAATTGCACCAGACCCGACGCCAGAGCCAGCCCCAGACCGGTGCCGCCATAGGCCGGCGCACCGTCGGCTGTCACTTGCTCAAACGGCTTGAAAATCCGCTCCAAATCGGAGGGCGCAATGCCCCTGCCAGTGTCGCTGACCTTGAACGTCAACATCACTTCGGGGCCTTGGCTGACTTGCTCAATTGTCAGGGTCACAACACCCTCGGTCGTGAATTTGACCGCGTTGTCTACCAGGCTCATCAGCACCTGCTGCAAGCGGCGCGCATCACCTTTGACCCAGGATGGCAGGTTCGGGTCCAGCACTGCGCGCAGTTGCAGATTTTTGTCAGCGGCACGCTGCGCCAGCGCAGATGTCACGGCACTGGCCAATTGCCGTGGCGAAAACCGCTCCATTTGCAATGCGACCTTGCCCGCGTCCAGCCTGGACAAATCCAGTACATCGTTGATGATGCCCAACAGGCTGACCGCCGAAGCCTTGATGTGCCCCACGTACTCTGGCAGGGGGTTTGTCAAGGGCTCCAGCAGCACCAGGTCAGAAAACCCGATGATTGAATTCATCGGCGTACGAATCTCGTGGCTCATATTCGCCAAAAACTGTGACTTGGCGCGGTTGGCAACGTCGGCCTCAGCTCTGGCTGATTCTGCTTCATCTCTGGCTGACTCAGATTCTGCGCGCGCTGACTCCAATTCCGCTCTGGCAGCGTCAAAATTAACTCTGGCGGCGTCAGATTCAGTCCGCGCCGCGTCGGCCAGTGCTCGCTGGGCATGCGCCTCGCGAATTGCGTGTTGCGCCTCGCTTGTCGCCTGTTGCGCCATCTCGCGGTCTGCTTTAGCCTGCACCAGCGCCCGCGCACGCTCGGTCGCCTCGGTTTGCAATTGGGCCGCATTGCCGCTGATGATAGGGTCTGCCCGAACAATAAACACCATCAGCAGGGCGTACAACAATAGCAAAAGGCCGGCGGTCAACGCAAACACCTTGTACCGCGTCTCGTTGATGGCGGCGACCGATTGGCTCACATCGTCAACAATTTCGACCACGCCGACCAACTTGTGGGCGTCGTCATAAAGCGGGAAATACGAGCCCAGCACGTCAGTGCTTTGCACGCCACCGTCTGAAACTGACAGCATGCCACGGCGCGCAAGCTCAACCTGCGGGCTACCAGCAGCCGCGGCTTTGAAGCCGGGGTTTGTTGCCTGGTTGGCCGCCGGCTTGGCTATTTCGCTGCTGTAAACGACCTGCCCAGCGGGGTTGTAAAACTTGAACTTGCGCAGTGTGGTGCTGGCCATCATGCGTTGCAAAACCCGCTGCTTAGATTGCGCGTTCGCATCATTTTCGGCGGCCAGCTTGCCCGGCTCGGGAGTTGCCGCCGGGGGCAAGCCCGACTGCAAATCGAGCAGGTTCACCAGCCAACGCGCCTGCGCCTGGTTGCGTTGATCACCGCGCAGAATCAGTTCATTTTCAGCATTGCGGTCGTAGGCGACGCTCAAAACGACCGACGCCAGGACGATCAACACCAGGCTGACGACCGAGAAGTAACGGGTCAGGTTGAGGGCCCGGGTCAAGGCTTGGCGCTCCGGCAGCGAGCGAGAAAGCACGCGAATTGCATGGCCACCTGAATCGCCATGAATCGCCACAAAAGGCCGAGAACGGGCGGGGAAGACTGATAAACAAGCATTTGGCGCTATTGTAATTATGTAATGGGACTGATAGAGGGGGTATGGGTAGGGGCAAGGGTAGACGTGTAGCCGCACTTGACCACTTGAAACTATTGCCTATGTCACGCGGGGGCAAGCCTGGCGTTTTGGGGATGGACTGTTTGGGATTGACTTTAGAGGTTTGACTTTTGAGGTTTAGCGCATGAAGTCCCTCAGAGTCTGGCGGGTAAAGTTTTATCTATTTTTTGATAAAAAAGACCTCTAGCTCACGCAGAATATCACTTTTTTGCTACTATAAATATAGCAAATTGCGACCCAATCATGATCACCCCCCAAATGCCCGCTGCCGTGCCTGATTGTTTTGCAGGGGTTTCCCCGAGGTAGCCTCGGCTTTGCCCCTAAAAGCAGTTATCGTTTGTCCTTTTTAGAGCCCGTCATACCCATTGACTAACCCATGCCAAAAGCTATGAACCCGTATTTCAAATTCAGCTGGTCCAAAAAGCCCACAAAGCTTGCTGCGACCGAATTCGTCCAGTCAACCGAATCGGCCCCATCGACGCAGCCCGCGCCCACAATCCAGTTGTCGCAAATCGCGCTGATTTGCACCAGCGTCACTTTGCTGGCCGCCTGCGCCGGTATGGACATTCGCCCGCAAGCCGGGTCTATGCCTGCGTATGGCGCTGCGCCGGCAACGCCAGCGGCCACAGCCACACCAGCGCCCGCCCCGACAACGCCGACGCCGACGCCCTTTTCGAATGCAGCATCCGTCGCCGCTGCCAACTCAGCCGCCAAACCTGCCGACCCGACCTCGCCCCCACCCGCCCCGCAAGCGGGCGCATCAGCCCCCGCCGCTGTTGCCAGTGCGCCCGGTGCCGCAGCCAGCGCCGCCCGCCCGCCGGTCGATCCCACAGCACCCAAGCCTTTTGCCGAGATCATCAAAGACGCCAAAGTGCAGGCGGGCTTGTTCCCCATTTGGCGCAAAGACGAAAAAGTCTGGCTGGAAATCCCCAAAGCGGCCTTCAACAAACCGTTTTTCTTCACCATCAACGTCGCAAGCTCGGTGGGCGAGCGCGGGCTGTACGCCAGCCTGATGCAGAACGACGCTATGGTCGAATGGCGGCGCATTGGCAACCAGGTGCAATTGATCGCACTGAACACCAAATTCAGGGGCGAAGGCGCGTCCAAACTGGCGGTGTCGCAGGCCTTTTCACCCAGTTTGCTGGCGGGCATGCCCGTGGCCAGCGCCGAGCACCCGACCAGCAAAGGCGTTTTGGTCGATGCCAGTTTTTTAATGTCTGACATTTCAGGCTATTCCACCCAAATTGAATCGGCATTTCGCCTTCCCTACGCGCTGGACCGAGCCAACTCGTACTTTGAAGCGACCCGCACCGAGCCCGGCTTGAGTACCCTGACAACCCGGGTGCTATACGCAACGCCGCGCATTCCCGCGCCGCCCATAACACCGTCGCCCATTCCCGCCACATCACCGCCTACGGCCACGGCCGACCCGCGCAGCTTTTTTGTCAGCTTCGTCTACAACTTCGCGGCCCTGCCAGAAACACCCATGGCACCGCGCCTGTCAGACGCGCGCCTGGGCCATTTCACCGAGTCGTTCAACGACCTCACCAGCGACCAAAAGCCCAACACCCGCGTGCATTACGTGACCCGTTGGCGGCTTGAGAAAAAAGACCCGGCAGCAGCCCTGTCTGAGCCCGTCAAACCCATCGTTTACTGGATGGACAAAAACATTCCGCCCAAGTACCGCCCTGCGGTCGAAGCGGGCATCGTCGAGTGGAACAAAGCCTTCGAGAAAATCGGCTTCAAAAACGCAGTGCTGGCCAAACAGCAGCCCGACGACGCCGATTGGGACAACATGGACGCCACGCACGCGTCGATTCGCTGGTTTGTCGGTGCCGACGTGGGCTTTGCCCGTGGCCCCAGCCACACTGACCCGCGCACCGGTGAAATCCTGGACGCCGACATCGCCATGAGCGACGTGTTTGCACGCGGCTCGCGCCGCTTCATTGTGGAAGACGTTGGCATGACCGCCAACCAGCGCCTGACGCAATTGAGCCAGGGCTGGAAGTCTCGCGGCAGCATGGGGGGTGCCGCCCATGACGCCAGTTGCAGCTACGCCCAAGACATTGCCGGTGAAATGGACTTTGCCATGGACGTGCTGGAAGCCCGTGGCGATATTGCGCCAGACAGCCCTGAAGCCGAAGCCTTTGTCATGGGCGTCATCACCGACACCATCATGCACGAGGTCGGTCACACACTGGGCCTGAAGCACAACTTCAAAGCGTCCACCACCATCACCCGCGCCCAGTTGCAAGATAAGGCCTACACCGAAGCCAACGGCTTGTCGGGTTCGGTCATGGACTACAACGCTTACAACGTCGCCGTTGAGGGCGAACGCCAAGGCAGCGTGAATGGCCGCAAACTGGGCGCTTACGACTACTGGGCGATTGAATACGCCTACAAACCGCTCGATGCCGCCACAGAAGCCGCCGAGCTGGGCAAAATTGCCGACCGCAGCACCGACCCCAAACTGGCCTATGCCGACGACGCGGACGCGGGCGGCTTTGGTGGCAATGAAGGCATTGACCCGCTGGCCAACCGCTTTGACCTGGGTGACGACCCGCTGGCCTATTACAAAAAGCGTCTGAAGCTGTCGCAAGAATTGTGGGCGCGGGTGCAAGCCCGTGGTGCCCAGCCAGGCGATGACCCGTTGCGCCAGCGCCGTATTTTGATGGCGGGCTTCAGGCAAGTGCAAACCGCCTCTGAACTGGTGGGCAAGTACGTGGGCGGCATGCACACCGTGCGTGACCTGCCAGGCAGCCGCACAGGCCGCCCCAACTTCAAACCGGTCGAGCCTGCCAAGCAGCGCGAGGCCTTGCAGTTTTTGGCCACCAGCCTGTTCAGCGCCGACAGCTTTCGCTTTGACCCCAAGTTTTTGGCCAACCTGAGCGGCGACTTCAACGAGTGGGAGCGCCAAGGCCCGGCCAACGTGCGCGGCACCGTGTTGCGTGCGCAAACCACCGCCATGGATCGCCTGCTGTCGGGCGGCACCGCGCAGCGCCTGCTGGACCTGCCCAATTACCTGGAGCCTGCCGAGCGTAAAGGCATGATCTCTTTGAACGAGGTGTATGCCACTTTGCAGTCCAGCATCTGGAGCGAGCTTAAAACAGGCAGCGACATTGACGGCCTGCGCCGCAACTTGCAGCGCGAGCACCTGCGCCGCTTGCAGACCGCCCTGACCCGTGGCGCACCCGGCATGCCTGCCGACGCCCTGAGTCTGGCACGCCTGCACGCCACCAAATTGCAAGCCGATTTGCGCGGCGCGGTGGCCAAGTCTGGCAGCGCCAAGGCGGGCCAGTCCATCGAAACCCAAGCCCATTTGGCAGAAAGCTTAGGAATTCTGACCGAGTCCCTGCGCGCCACCATGCAACGCAGCTAATCGATCGAGCAGTGGCTGCGCTTTAGACTGCTCTATGGCCAGCCGCTTTCTCAGTCCCATGGCCGCCCGCTTAGCCCACCCTCTAGCCTGCATCTCCTAGTGAAGCTGCGCCTGCCCAACCTGCTGGTCACGTCACGTGGCCGCTTGGTCGCCTTCTTTTTGCTTTACGTGACCGAGGGCATTCCCTTGGGTTTTGCCGCCACGGCGGTGGCCACCCAGTTGCGCAGGCTGGACGTGGGCCCGGCTGAAATTGGCGCTTTTGTGGCGTCTTTTTACCTGCCTTGGGCGTTCAAGTGGATGTTTGGCCCGGTGATTGACGTGTTTGCGTCAAAGCGCTTTGGCCACCGGCGCGGCTGGATTTTGATCACCCAACTCTTGATGGCGGCAACCTTGCTGTCCACCGTTTTGCTGGACTTGCCGCAGCAGTTAGGGCTGTTCACCGTCATCTTGCTGGTGCACAACACCTTTGCGGCCATGCAAGACGTGGCCATTGACGCACTGGCCGTCAACACCCTACACGACCAAGAGCGCGGCCTGGCCAACGGCATGATGTTTGCCGGGGCCACCATTGGCACCATGATTGGTGGCAGCGGCGTGCTGTTTTTAAGCTCGGCCACGGGTTTCCAGCCCACGTTTTATTTCGTGACACTTTGCATTTTGGCGGTCACCGTATTTGTGGTGGTGCCCATGAAAGAAGCGCCAGATGTCGCGCGGCAGTTAGCGGCAGCCGCGGCACAAGGCTCGCGCATGGCGCAGGCAGGGCGCGAAATGCGCACGTTTTCCATCAACTCATTTCGCTCGTTTTTAGGCAGCCCAGGCGCGTTTTCGGGCGTCTGGTTTTCGCTGTTGCCTGCAGGGGCCATGAGTCTGGCGTTGACTTTGCAGTCCAACCTGGCCGTCGAATTGGGACTGGACGACGACCAAGTCGCCGTCATGGGGGTTTGGTCAGGGCTGTTGGGTGCCGCATTTTGTATTTTGGGCGGCCATTGGTCAGACCGTTTTGGCCGCAGGAAAACCTTGGCCATTTACATGCTGCTCATGAGCCTGCCCGTGTTTTACTTAATGATGGAAGTCAGCCGCTACGGCTGGGTCATGCCCGTGAGCCCCACCATGCCCAATCGCCCTGCTGTGCCGCCACAACTGGTCACCGCGCTGTGGATTGCCACCCTGACCTACGCAGTTTTTCAAGGCCTGATGTACGGCACCCGCACCGCCATCATGATGGACGTGACCAACCCCAAAGTGGCCGCCACCCAGTTCACCGCCTACATGGCCATGATGAATCTGGCCATTGCCTTTGCCGCCACCTGGCAGGGCATTGCCGTTGAAGCCTGGGGCTACCCCGTGACACTGGCTATCGACGGCGTGACGGGTTTAATTTGCCTTCTCTGCCTGCCCTGGCTCAAACGCATGGAAGCCAACGCCGCCAATTTTGCCGACCAACTGGCCCCCAGGCGGGCGCGCGGCATGGCGCTGGCGCTGGGTTTGCTGTGTTTGGCATGGTGGCCCTACAGCCGCTACAGCGATGCTTTTGGCGCCGCACAACCCATCATGGGCACGATTTTCACGCTAATTTTTGTCGCCGCCGCGCTGTTCTTGTTGGCAGGGCACGCGGTGTTGGAGAAATCGGGCGGTTGGGCGGCACGCTTACGGCCCTGGCTTGCGCTTTTGCTGATGCTGATGTACCTGCGCTACCACCTGGACACGCTTTCTGGCTGGTTATCGGGCATCGTGCCAGTGGAGATTTTCAACCTGAGCGCGCAAGTTGGCTTGGTAGTGATCGCCCTGGTGGCTAGCGCCTTGCTGTTGCACATGTCGCGGCACAGTTGGCGTGAGATGGTGCCTGCGGCTGATGCGGGCGCTTAATCTACGTCAGATCAATTGGGCTCAGGTTGGCTCAGTTTGGGTCGGTCTGGCAAGTCAGCGTTCTCGCCCCTCGTCCACATGAATTTCTGCAATCGCGCTGGTGATTTGGTGCGTCAACTCGCTGCGGGCGCTGACCTGCATTTTCGAGAAGATACTTTTCACGTGGGCGCGCACCGTCCAAATGCTCAACTTCGTGGTGCTGGCAATCGCCTGGTCGCTCAGGCCCCGCATGATCCACAGGCACATGTCAGCTTCTTTGGGGGTGAGCGCAAAGCGCAGCAGAATCCAGTGGCGGTCAATCACCAACTTGGGGCGGGGGTTGATCTGCACCATGCACAGGGTCGATGCGGGGTCGTCAGGGCGCAAAACTGACAGTCTGAACTCGGTTTTTCCGTCAGACCAGTTGGGAGTGGTATCGCGGCAAGCCGCCAACCCCGTTATTGGCGCCGATTGCATCGTCTGCATCATGCCCCGCATTTTTTGGCGCAACCCGATTTGGCCATGTGGCGACAGCCCAGCCTCAACGCCTCTCGCAGCCTCGTTCAGATGAATCGGCAGGTTGCCAAACCCAGGGTTCGCGGGGTGACCGCCTTGCCACACAAAGCAGGCGTTGGGGTGGTGCTCCCACAGGTCATGCCAGCCTGACACTTTGCTGCGCAGTGCGGTCAAGCTACGGGCGTTGACCAAGGCGTTGGTGAAGTGCGGTTTGAGCAAGTCCAGCAACGCCACCTCTCTGTCTCCAAACGCAGGGCGCGAGGCACCCCGCCAAATGCGCAAATCCCCCACGTTCAGATCGCCGTCATAGGCGTAAAGATTGATACCCCATTTCAGCCCATCGACCTTCAAAAAGTCGTTGTAAAACTCGGTTTTTTCCAAATCAGCCTGCGCCATGACGGAATTCACCAGCGTAGCCGAGCGACGCAATTGCAACTGCGAGGTGATGGGGTCGCAGTACTGAAAATGCTGCTGATAGCGCGCCAAGTTGCTGGGCTGCATGTTGACAAATGCCACGTCTTCAAACTGCTGCAAGGGTTCGTTCCACGCGAACGATGCCAGCATGTCGGCATGGGTCAAGGCCAACAGATCGTCCGCGACAGACTGGCGCAGCGGCCTGGAGTCCGAGCTGCGGCCCAGCTTGTCGACAATGCCGAGAAGCTGTTGCATGTCGGTGGCGGTGGCGCGGTAGGTCACATCGGTAAAAACTTGCTTGGCCGATGATTTTGGGGGATTGCGCGGGGCAAAGCAATCTGTTTTTGTATCGCTATTTTTAGCGATGCGCTCGGCCGCAAGGCCCACTATCCTGAAGTTCAACTTACAGGAGATTGCCATGACTTCCAATCAGCGCCGTGCCCGCACCGCTAGGCCCCAAGCAGCGCCGTCCAGCCCGATACCGTGCTACCCCGACCCAACCCGCCGCAGCGCCATTCAAACCGTCATGGCGGCGCTGGCCGTACCCCTAGCGGCCCCTCTGGCATTGAGCAGTTGCGCCAGTGCGCCAGCCGCCTTTTCGACATCAGCGCAGTTGGCACTAACAGCAACCGAAGCCGTGGCGGCCATTCGCTCAGGCCGCCTGAGCGCTGAAACCTATGTCAGCACTTTGCTGGCCCGCGCCAAGCAAATGACTGGGCTGAACGCGATCATCACCCTGAACGAAGCCGGCGCGCTGGCCGCCGCCCGAGCTGTAGACCAGCGCCGCCAAAACGGCCAGGCCCTGCCCGCTTTGGCGGGTTTGCCGATTTTGGTCAAAGACAATATTGACACCCAAGACTTGCCCACCAGCGGCGGCACCCCAGCGCTTAAAAACCACCGTCCCAAAGCCAATGCGCCCACTTTGCAAGCCCTGCTGGACGCGGGAGCGATTGTGTTGGCCAAAACCAATTTGCATGAATTGGCCTTTGGCATCAACAGCACCAATGCGGCCACCGGTTTTGTCAAAAACCCCTATGACGCAAGCCGCATTCCAGGGGGCTCGTCGGGCGGCACAGCAGCGGGGATTGCGGCGCGCATTGCGCCTGCGGGTTTGGGCACAGACACGGGTGGATCGACCCGCGTGCCCTCTGCCCTGTGCGGCACAGTTGGCATGCGGCCCAGCGTGGCGAACGGTGGAGCCGGGCGGCGCTACAGCGGCGCTGGGGCGATTCCTATCTCTTACACCCGCGACACCGTGGGCGCCATGGGCCGCACCGTCGCCGATGTGGCGCTGCTTGATTCGGTCATGGCAGGCACGCCACAGCCCACGCCCGCCAACCTGCGCGGCCTGCGCGTGGGGCTGCCCAGAGCTTACTTTTGGGAGAATTTGGACACCGAGCTGCGCGGTATTTTGGATGCAACCGTCGAGCGCCTGAAGGCGGCTGGCGTGGTGTTTGTAGAGGCCAATTTCAATGACATTGGCGGCCTGAATGGCAAAATTTCATTTCCCATTGCCCTGTTTGAAACCTATGTCGATTTGCCCAACTACCTGGCCTTGGGCGGCAGCGGCATCACCATTGATCAGGTGGCCGCGCAAATCAAAAGCCCCGACGTGGCGGGCGCGTTTGGCGCGGCCAAAACTTTTCCCAAAGCGGCCTACGACGCGGCCATGGGCACTTTTCGCCCGCAATTGCAAAAAATGTACGCCGACTACTTTGCGCAAAACAGCGTGGTGGCGATTTTGTTCCCTACCACGCCTCTGCCCGCCGTCGCCATTGACCCAACGTTCTCAGGCGCGGTAGCCATCAACGGCGTTGCGCAACCGGGTGGGCCCAACGCGCAGTTTGGCGCGTTCATTCGCAACACGGACCCAGGCAGCAACGCAGGCATTCCCGGCTTGGCGCTGCCCGCAGGCATGACGCGCAGTGGCTTGCCTGTGGGGCTGGAGATTGACGGCCCCGTGGGCAGCGACGCCAATTTGGTGGCGATTGGCTTGGCGATTGAAGGCGTATTGGGCTCCGTGCCAGCTCCATCGATTTAGGAACGCGCTGAACGGCTGCGCAATCTCTAGCGCTTCTCACCCGCCATTTTTTGCAGCTGCGCCGGAGTGCCTGACCAGACTTCAAAAAAACCATCGCGTCGATTGGTTTGCAGCCAGGTCTCCCAGCGGGTGTTGGCAAGCGCCGGGTCTTTGGAGGCCAGCGACTCTTGCTCCACGCCTAGGCTCACGCTGCTGACTTTGGGTTGCGGGCCTGCCCGCATCACCCTCATGAAGTCTTGAATCTGCTTGAGCTCGCCTTGGGTGGCCGGCGGCAGGCTGTAAATCAACCAGCGGCGGTCTTTGGCGGGAGCGTCAAGCCCCAGCGCGGCCGTGGATGACACGGCCAGTTGCATGGGCAGCTTTTTGTCGATCACCTCGAATGCGCCAGCCTCTTTGGGCGTGACTTTGATTTGCAGATGGGGCACCGTGCCAGGGGGCGGCACCATCCGGGCATCGACCTGCAAGGCGACCGAGAACTCAGCCGGATTGGCCTCGAACACTTCCTTGCCCAGTTGCATCAGTTTGGGGATTGAGCGCAAGGGCACGCCTGTGCAGGCGCTTAGGGCCAAGCAAGCAGCCAAGCAAGCGGCCAAGCACAGTGCCAGGCCTGGAGTCTTCAAATCAAACAGTTTTAGGAATTTCATGGATTTGGGAGTTTTGGGAGGTTGAATTGACAGCTTCAATAATTATTGTAAAACAATAATTATTTATTGCAAATTAAATATTTTCGGCAATTCAGCCTATCATCGGGACGCCAACCGAAGTTCCGAGCGCAAGCTGATGCTTGCTTTGAGTGGTCAAAAAACCACCTTCAAAATCATCCAGAACCGCCATGCCCGCACAACCTGCCGCCTCGATGCCAAACCCGAACCAAAACCCGAACCCGGATCATTTGCAACGCATTCGCAGAACCAGCCGTGTCATGCTGCGAATGTGCCAGGCCTTGATCATTTTTCTCCCCATCAGCCTGGTTATTTATTGGGCCACCCAATCTGCGCCCGAGCTGGCAAGTCAAGCCAATCTGCCCATTGGCAAATTGCAAGCGCCCCTGCAGCCGTGGCACCGCGTGGCAGGCGCGCTGGTCTCGGGTGTGCCGTTGGCGCTGTTGCTGGCTGGTATTTGGCAAGCCAAGCAGTGTTTTGAGCAATTCGCC
>JANPCR010000112.1:0-3749 GCA_031431035.1 Rhodoferax sp. | reverse complement strand
CCGAGTGGGGCAAGGTAGCGGGGCACTGATGCAACGGCGGCATTTTTTAGCGGGTATGGCGTTGCCCGTCCTGGGTTGTGACAAGGTGCGTGACATCACGGGCGGCTTCACGGGGCAAAACGCGGCGCGGGGTCACCTGCTGCGCGAACGCAAAACTTGGCCTCTGCCGTCTCAAACCGTCAAAACCCGCGTGGTCATCGCCGGAGGTGGCGTTACGGGCTTGGCCGCCGCACGCAGCTTGCGTTTGCAAGGCCTGCACGACTTTGCCCTGTTGGACCTGGAAGACCAGGCTGGCGGCAACAGCCGAGGCACCCTGGTGAAAGGATTTGCCTGCCCCCTGGGTGCGCACTATCTGCCCGTGCCCGGTGACGCAGCGCCTGACGTGCAAAACCTGCTGGAAGAATTGGGCTTGCGCAAGCGGGTGAGTGGCCGCTGGATTTACGATGAGCGCCACCTGTGCCACAGCCCGCAAGAGCGGTTGTTTTTTGAAGGTGAATGGCAAGAGGGCCTGCTGCCACTGCGCGGTGTGGGACGCGACACCTTGTTGCAGTACCAACGATTTGCAGCCCTGGTCGCCCAAGTTCGCACAAAGCCTGGGTGGACGATACCGGCACCCAAGCTTCAGGCGTCTGCCAGATACCCGGTATTGCACGCCCACAAAACACTAAGCTTTGCCACCTATTTGAGGCAAAACGGCCTGACCGACTCGCACCTACTTTGGTACCTCAACTACTGCTGCAATGACGATTACGGCGCAGGCATTGCCACCGTTTCAGCCTGGGCGGGGCTGCATTACTTTGCCAGTCGCCATGGCTTCAATGCCCCTCGGCCAGACGGCCAGGATGCAGCTCAACCTAAAGAAGCTATTGAGCCCGCAGATCGCGAGGGGGTGTTGACCTGGCCTGAAGGCAACGGTTGGCTAACCCGCCAGTTGGCGTTGCCCTTGAAGGAGCGCCTGCACACAAATTGCTTGGTGGTGCGCATTGCCGCGGCGAAACACGGTGTCGAGGTGGACGCCTTCAACCCCAACACGCAAACAACGCAGCGCTGGGTGGCCGAGCAATGCATCGTCGCTTTGCCGATTTTTGTAGCTAACCGGGTGATTGAAAACCCGCCCGATTTTTTGCGCCAAGCCGCCGCAGCAACCCGCTACGCGCCTTGGCTTGTGGCCAATATCCACATCGACGCCGCGCTGAACGACCGCCTCGGCGCGCCACCGAGCTGGGACAACGTCATCCACCACCAAGCAGGCGACACCAAAACCGGCAATGCTGATGGAGCAGGTTTGACGGGTCAGGCTGCGAGCGGCACGAGCTTGGGCTATGTCGATGCCATGCACCAAAGCCTGCAAAGCGTGCCCGGCCCCACCGTGCTGACCCACTACCGCAGCTTGGGCGACGTGCCGCAAGGCCGCAAACTGCTCTTGGACAAGTCTTGGTCCGATTGGCGCGACGTGGTGTTGGCAGACTTGAGCATCGCGCACCCGGATCTTGCGGACAAAACCACCCACATCGACATCACGCGATATGGGCATGCCATGGCGGTACCTGTGCCTGTGCCATCGCCCGCACTGTCGCTGCAAGAGCAATCGCCCAATTCACTTCGCGCTGGCCCCTTAGTGTTTGCCCATAGCGACTGGGCTGGTTATTCGGTGTTTGAAGAGGCGTTTAGCTTGGGGCACGCAGCAGGTAGACAGGCAAAATAAAGACATTGCAGCGCTTGGGGCGCCAATGGTCGATTTTTTTCGCGCCGAGAGTCATGGGATTGAAAAACAGCCTTTTTTTTACCACATTTGTGGTAAAATTATACTCAAAACAGGTAAAATTCGCAATCTTGGTCAAAATACGATCAAAATACGCCTCTAGCTCTCGAATAATATACATAGTTTGCTATAATTAATATAGCAATTTAGCGTCAATTAGCGCTCAACAATATCCGGCTAAAAAGCCCCCTGCGCGTCGTCGCCCCCTCGAACCGCGGGGCCTGCTTTGGCCAACGACATCCAGACGTGGAACGGCAATTTGGCAACTGGTTTTCGCGGTGCAGCGCGGGCGATCACCAGGCGGTCACCCTCACTCAGCATGACGCCGCATTCGGGGGGTACTTCGTCAGGGCTGGCGATGGGTTTGCCTTTGGCGGTTTGGCCCAGCACGTACCAGCACTCACCGCCCATGCCCAAATAGGCGGCACGTTTCAGCGGCTTTTTCAGGTCGCCCAGCAAGTCGGCACGGCTGACCTTGATCTCATGAACGATCGGCTCCAGGTAGGCCTCAACCGATGTGTTGCGGATGGAAAACACGTCGGGGCAGGCGATGACCCATGCGGTCTTGTCTGGCAGCGGCTCAGGCACCTGCGCGCGCAAGCTCAAGCCCCGCCACACCAGTCGTCCGGCGCGGCCCATCTCCAGAGCTACGCGCTCCACCAGCGCCTCGTGGGCGGAACGCACGGCCCGGTTGTCGGCCAAGGTGTGCGCTAATTGCACCATCCCGGCGTCGGTCACGCGCAGGTGTTCATGGCCGCTGGGTGCCGTCACGCGCTCCAGCAAGCCAGCGGCCAACAGCTCGATTTCTAGCGTGTCTTGCGAAGGCCACCCGGCAGACCGGTAGATCTCGCGCAGGCGTTTGAAGTGCGCCCGTGTCAAAACAATGGCAAAGGCGGTTTCAGGTGATCGTGATGGCAAGGGCGATGCGTCCGACGGCAGTTTGACTGGCATTTTGTACAGTATAGTGACCAAAATGTCCACATGCAATTCTGAAAAGCGAGGTCTGGCCGCCCCCAACGCTGCACCCGTCTACACCGTCGCAGTGCGCAATTTGTGTGAATTTACCGCCAAGCAAGGCGACCTGGATTTGCGTTTCACCCCGGCGCCCACGGCTTTGCAGGGCATGGCTGGCCACGCAGAGGTCACCGCACGGCGCGGGCCGCTGTACTTGCGCGAAGTGACATTGAAAGGCAGCTACCTGAATTTGCAGGTACGGGGCAGGGCCGACGGCTACAACCCGCAACTGAACCGACTGGAAGAAATTAAAACCCACCGGGGCGACATCGCCAGGCTGCCAGACAACCACCGGCAGTTGCATTGGGCGCAGGCCAAGGTTTATGCCTGGCTAATGTGCCAGCAGCGCGATTTGGCAGACATTGAGGTGAGCCTGATTTACTTTGACATTGGCAGTCAAAAAGAAACCTGCCTGAGTGAACGCCACGCGGCTGGCAGCCTTCAAAGCTTTTTTGAAATGCTGTGCCAGCGCTTTTTGCAGTGGGCTGACCAGGAAACCGCCCACCGAAATGCCCGCGACGCGGCCCTGCTAGCGCTGGATTTCCCCCATGCCGACTTTCGCAGCGGTCAGCGCACGCTGGCCACCAACGTTTACAAAGCCAACGTGGCGGCTCGCTGCTTGCTGGCCCAGGCACCCACTGGCATTGGCAAAACCATAGGCTGCGTGTTTGCCGCATTGAAGGCCATGCCTGGCCAACGGCTGGACAAGCTGTTTTACCTGACGGCCAAAACACCGGGGCGACAACTGGCGATGGACGCATTGCAATTGCTGCACACTCAGCCCCAAAACCTGCCCTTGCGGGTGCTTGAACTGGTCGCCCGCGACAAAGCTTGCGAGCACCCAGACAAGGCTTGCCACGGCGATTCCTGCCCCCTGGCCAAGGGTTTTTACGACCGCCTGCCAGCGGCCAGGGTCGCCGCTGCAAAGCAGGGCGCGTTGGGCAAATTTGATTTGCGCGAACTGGCGCTTTCC
>JANPCR010000111.1:0-13351 GCA_031431035.1 Rhodoferax sp. | reverse complement strand
GCCATTGCGCCCGCCTGTGATCGGCGACTGCTGTGGCGCCATGGCATTTCAGGCGACCGCCCTCTAATTTTGGTTTCTGCAAGCGCAGCGCAAGGCCTGGGTCTGCTTCGGTCTCTGACGCAGGCCTTGCGCTTCTGGTCTTGGGGGGTGATTGCCTGTGATTTGGTCATTGTCAATTCAGAACCCAACTCTTACTTGATGGAATTGCAGCGGTCTTTGGCAGTTCTGAAGGATCGCCATTTGACAGATGCCATGTCAATGTCTGGCACGGCTGGCGCGGCCTCTACGGCACTCTTTTTGTTTCATGTCAGCGAGCTTTCAATTGAGGAATTGGATACGCTTCAGAGCCTGGCGCGGGTTCATTTGAATGCAGATGGTCGACCGTTGACGCACCATCTTCAGGAATGGCTTGACCAGCACGAGCAACAGTTGACCAAAAGGAGCGAAACGTCACTCGCTGTGGTGCCGTGCGCAGGCGCAGGAGAAGCGTCGAGTCCTTTTGCAACGGGCGACTTCGACGCCCAGTCAGGAGAATTCAGATTTGAGGTCAGCGCTGTTCGGCGCCCCAAAAGGCCCTGGATCAATGTGTTGTCCAACCCCAGCTTCGGCGCTCAAATTTCTGAATCAGGCGGAGGCTACACCTGGGCGGTTAACAGCCGCTTGAATCAGTTGACGGCTTGGTCCAACGACCCGGTGTGCGACGCGCCGTCCGAGTGGTTTTTACTTCAAGACACTAAAACCAGGGCGGTTTGGAGTGTCGCCCCAAGCCTCTGGGGTCAAGATGACACCACTTACAAGGTTTCACATGGGCAGGGTTACAGCACCATTTCCCATGTACTTGGCAATCTTCAGGTCACGGTGACATGGTGCGTTGACCCGGACACCAAGGTCAAGCAAATTAGTGTGCGAATGAGCAACGAGGGAAGCCACACGCTGCATTTGCGGCTCATTGGCATGGTCGAATGGATCATGGGAGCGAGTCGTGAGGATCGCCGAACAGCCGCAACCACGGTGTTTCACAGGCGGCTTCGAGATCAAAAACTCAATGCTCTGTTGTGCACGCAAAACGATGATTCTGCCGGGTTTGGCAATGGCACGGCCTTCTTCACCCTGACGACGCCAGCAGATGAGGCCGAGGATTGGACTTGTGATCGACGGGAATGCTTTGACGCATGTGGAACACTTGTCTTGCCAGACCATTTTGCGCGGCAACACGGGCGGGGGCTGGACCCTTGCGCCGCTTTGGCGACCCGTTTCGTTCTAGAGCGTGGTGCGTCCCTGGAACGCGTATTTTTATTGGGGTATGCCGAAAGTCCAAGTGCTGCAACCCAACTGGCGATGTCCGCGACGGCAACGCAGGCGGATCACCGCATGGGACAAGTGCGAAATCGCTGGAACACGTTGCTTGGAGCAACTCAGGTCACAACGCCTGATCCGCTGTTCGACGCGATGGTGAATCGATGGTTGCTCTACCAAACTGTGTCTTGTCGCCTTTGGGCCAAAGCTGGTTTTTACCAGGCAGGTGGTGCCACCGGCTTTAGGGATCAGTTGCAAGACGCGATGGCGATGACATGGGCAGAGCCGAACCTATTGCGCACGCAAATTTTGCTGTGCGCATCGCGCCAGTTTGAACGCGGTGACGTGCAGCATTGGTGGCATGTACCCCGAGGCGCAGGGGTGCGAACCCATTTTTCGGACGATCTACTCTGGCTGCCGTATGCCGCGTCGCACTACCTGAAGGCCACTGGCGACACAAAATTACTTGACCACGCCGTGCCATTCATTCAGGGGCCAGAAATCCCTGCTGGCTCAGAAGACGCATACTTCACGCCAGAGACAAGCAGCAACACGGCGTCTGTGTACGAACACTGCGCGTTGGCAATCGACTTGAGCCTCAACGTTGGTGTCCATGGCTTGCCGCTGATCGGCGCTGGGGATTGGAATGACGGCATGAACCGGATCGGCATTGAAGGTCACGGGGAGTCCGTGTGGTTGGGCTGGTTTTTGTGCCAATTGGTCGCGCAATTCGCACCTTTGGCCCAAAAACGCGGCGACACCGAGCGGGCTGCGCGCTGGGCAAAGGCAGCCCGGGGCTGGGCCACCGCACTGAACGATTCAGCATGGGATGGCCAATGGTTTAAAAGGGCATTTTTCGACAATGGCCAGGCTTTGGGCTCGCACGTCACCGATGAATGCCAAATCGACCTGATTGCCCAGGCATGGGCTGTCCTTAGCCAGGTCGCGCCTGTGCCCATGCAGCGCATGGCTCTCAAAGCGGTTGAGGAAACCTTGGTCGATCACAACGCCCAGCTGATACGACTGCTGCACCCACCCTTAGTGCACAACCAACCCAGTGCTGGCTACATTCAGGCGTACCCCCCAGGCATTCGTGAAAATGGCGGACAGTATTCACATGCAGGCGTTTGGGCTCTAATGGCACAAGCTGAATTTGCCCGAGTGCACTCGACCAACCCCAGTGAATTTGACCTGCCCTACCGGTACTTCACCTACCTGAGCTCAGCCCACCGCGCCAATGACCCTAAGATCGGACCGCTCTATGGCATCGAACCTTACGTGATGGCGGGCGACGTTTACTCCAGCCCGCCCTACCAGGGTCGCGGCGGCTGGAGCTGGTACACCGGGGCTGCCGCTTGGATGCACAGAGCCGCGATGGAGTCATTGTTTGGTCTTCAACTGAGTGCAGACACGTTGCACTTCTTGCCTTGCTTGCCTTCGCATTGGCAGCAAGCAGAACTGAATTTGCGCAAAGACAATTTGAAAATGCGATTCATCTTGACCCGTGACGACCCGCACACTGTGCTGACGGCAAATGCGCAATTTGGGGCCAAATTGCTGAAACCTGCTGAGGTCTTGATTTGGACAAAACTTGCAAGTCCGGCCTGCTTTGTGATTCCCCTGCTAAGCCGGGATGGCAAAGCAACTTGACCCTGACAAAGCGGTGCTGTCCTACGCGCGATGGGGCAATGCACTGATAAACCGATTCCAGCTGCAAATTTACATTAGAGCAGCAGCCTTGGATTGCAACCAACTGGTACTTTCAATGCCATCTTGAACAGATCAAACGAGGCCTTTTGTCAAACTGAATCTTTACTGAAAGCATCCCATGACTTCCAAAACTGAACTGAACAACGTCAAACAATTGAGCGTGGCGGAGGGCTCGCGGATGACCTTGGACGAATCTGCCTTGGCTGCTGCCAAACGCAGTTTGGATCAAGGGGCGGTAACGCCTGGCTACGGTCCATGGCGCAAAGACATCATCAAGCTGCTTAACGACTCTCTGGCAACCGAACTGGTGTGCGTTCTGCGTTACAAACGCCATCATTTCACGGCCAGTGGGCTGGCATCTTCCCGAATAGCAGATGAGTTTTTAGTTCATGCCAATGAAGAGTCGGGGCATGCTGATCGCCTGGCACAAAGAATTGTGCAACTGGGAGGCGAACCTGACTTTTCACCTGACTCGTTGTCAAAGCGAAGCCATGCCGACTACAACGATGCGGTTGATCTGAAAGCCATGATCAAGTCCAACCTGATTGCCGAACGCGTCGCAATAGAGGCCTACAGCCAAATCATCGCCCTGATCGGGGACAAAGACTCCACCACACGCCGCTTGCTTGAAGACATTTTGAGCGACGAACAAGAGCATGCCGACGAACTCAAAGACTGGCTGACGGATTAACGCCGTTTGGCGCTGAGGCCTTAAAAGACGAAAGGGTTGGCAGATATATCTGCCAACCCTTGTATTTTTTGGTCGGTGTGAAAGGATTCGAACCTTCGACCCCTTGCACCCCATGCAAGTGCGCTACCAGGCTGCGCCACACACCGAAACTGATTGCATTGTAACCCCCAGGGGGAAGCAAATTCAGTACGCTGCGGACAACAAATTTCGGATCTCAAACAGTTCCTGCCGAACAAAAATCAAATGTTCTGCACCGCCGAGCGTGGGCTCATCATTTTGACTGTCTTCGAATTCATCAAGTTCAGAGTCAGACACTTCGAGCACCTCAACCCCATCCAGCAAAACTTCGCCGTTGCGTTTGCGATCACGTTCGTTCTGAATAATCTCCTGCATCTTGTTGCGGGCACCGCTGATGGTGAACCCCTGGTCGTACAACAAATCTCTGATTCTTCGGATCATCAGCACTTCGTGATGCTGATAGTACCGGCGATTGCCGCGCCTCTTCATAGGGCGCAGTTGCGTAAACTCCTGCTCCCAATAACGAAGCACATGCGGTTTGACCCCACACAAATCCCCTACCTCACCGATGGTGAAGTAACGTTTGGCGGGAATCGAAGGAAGCGCTTTCTCCATTGAAATCAAGATGATAGGCGTTAAACCTTCGAGGTTACTCTAAGTTAGGGGTGTATGCAAAGCCCCTATTGCCGTGTGGCAAAGATGTAACAATTTCGTGACAAATTACCGCCAAGGCCAAATTTTCAAGCGCCCCAAATTCTAGGGAGCGACTTTGCTTTCGACCTTGATTTGATCTTTGAGTTTGTGGCTGGCATGGAATGTCACCACGCGCCTGGCCTGAATTGGAATTGCTTCACCAGTTCGGGGGTTTCGGCCGGGACGCGGTGCTTTGGTCCGAATTTGAAAATTACCAAAGCCTGAAATTTTGACGTCAGAACCTTCAACCAATTGCAAGGAAATGAGGTCAAAAAAGGCATCAATCATGTCTTTGGACTCGCGCTTGTTCAGCCCGATTTGCTCAAACAACAACTCAGCCAGTTGCGCTTTGGTCAGCGCTGGCGTTTCAAGGCTTTCTACGGCAAATTCCATCGTCCCCTCGTTTCTTTATTTTGAATGTGATGCGTCAAATACGTTGGCGCGCACCCAAATCCTGCGCCAACTGGGTAATTACGGCTTGCACTGCGCTTTCAATCTGCACATCGGTCAAAGTCGTATCTCGCCCGTTCAATGTTAATCGCACCGCCAGGCTTCGAGCGACAGAATCTGCATTCATGTCGGGGCCGGCACTGGTGGTCGGCGCTTGGATGGAGGCTTTGGGACGGTAGACGTCGAACAGCTTCGCTTCGAGCAGAAAACCTAGTGTTGGTGCAGCCCAGATGGACTTCATCAACGCTGCATGGGTCACGTGGTCTGCCACGAGCAAAGCAATGTCGCGCTGCACGGCCTGGAACTTCGCCACTGGAGCGAACTTGGGCAAGTCGCGATGCACCACCGCGTCCAATGCCAGCTCAAACAGAATTGGCGCGGTGGGCAACTCAAACGCTTGCCGCCACCTCGGGTGAAGTTCCCCTACAAACCCGATGGCCCGTCCGTTGAGTAGCACTTTGGCACAGCGCCCAGGGTGCATGGCGGGGTGTTCGGCAGGCTCAAAACTTGGCAACTGCGGAGCCAACAGGGCCTGAACATCGCCTTTCACATCAAAAAAGTCAACCGGCTGCTCTTTGGCGCCCCATTGCAGCGAGCTGGCGCTGCCCGTCGCCAAGCCTGCAACGCACATCGGCTGACGAATACCATCCACAGTGGTGTCCGAGCTTTTGACCGAGGCGTCTCGCATAAACACGCGGCCCAGCTCAAACACACGCACACGCTCTGCCTTGCGATCCAGATTGAATTTCAAAACTTGCAGCAACGACCCGAGCAATGACGAACGCATCACGTTCAACTGGCTTGCAATTGGGTTCAGCAATTTGATCGGGTTGGCATTGCCCGCCAAGTCCCGCTCCCAGCGCTCCTCAACAAAGCTGAAATTGATGGTTTCCTGATAGCCCAATGCTGCCAACGACCGACGCACCGCAAAACGGCTTTGCTGCGTCTCACTGCGCGCCTGAGGCTCCACAGGCGCAAGGGGGGCAGTCGTGGGCAGGTTGTTAAAGCCAATCAGCCGAACAACTTCTTCGATCAAATCTTCTTCAATAGTGATGTCGAACCGGTAAGCCGGGGGAGTCACTGTGATCACGCCACTCGACTCAGCGGCGGGCAACCCTAGGCGTTTGAACGCATCAAGGCACTGCGCTGCGGTCACCGGCATGCCAATGACGCGGCTGGCACGCGCCACACGCAATTGGACAGGCTTGCGCAGGGGCATGCTGGGTTGCTGATCGTCCATCGGCCCTGCCTGGCCGCCGCAGATGTCCAACACCAACTGGGTGATGTGTTCGATGTGTTCCACCGTCTGAGCTGGGTCCACGCCGCGCTCAAAACGGTGCCCCGCATCAGTGCTGAAATTGAATCGGCGCGAGCGCCCTGCCACCGCTTCGGGCCACCAGAAAGCGGCTTCGATGTAGATGTTTTGCGTATCGTCCGTCACCGACGTGCTGTCGCCGCCCATAATGCCAGCCAGCGACTCAACCGCCTGGCTGTCTGCGATCACTCCAACTTTTTGATCAATCGTGATGGTGTTGCCATTGAGCAGCTTGAGTGACTCGCCAGCTTTGCCCCAGCGCACGTCCAGGCCTCCGTGAATCTTGTCCAGGTCAAAAATATGCGAAGGGCGGCCGTATTCGAACATCACATAGTTAGAGATATCCACCAGTGCCGTCACACTGCGTTGGCCGCAGCGTGCCAAGCGATCCACCATCCATTGCGGGGTTTTGGCTTTGGGGTTCACGCCTTTGACGATGCGACCTGAGAAGCGTCCGCACAAATCAGGCGCAGATACTTTGACAGCGAGCGCGTCAGTGTGACTCGGTGCCACCGAAGGGAAATCAACCCTCCTCAGCGGTGCGCCGGTGATTGCAGAGACTTCCCGTGCCACGCCAAACACACTCAGACAATGGCCTAAATTCGGCGTGAGCTTGAGCGTGAACAGCGTATCGTCAAGCTTCAAAAAATCGCGAATACTGGTGCCAATTGGAGCGTCAGGCGCAAGCTCGTACAAGCCGCTGGACTCTTCGCTGATCTTCAACTCGCTCGCCGAACACAGCATGCCTTGGCTCTCCACACCGCGAAGTTGTCCCAGCTTGATGGCAAACGGCTTGCCGTCTGCGCCAGGCGGCAGCAGCGCACCCACGGTCGCCACGGGCACCCGAATGCCGACCCGCGCATTCGGTGCACCACAAACAATATTGAGCAAGGTGCCAGTCCCCGCATCGACCTGGCAGACGCGCAAACGATCCGCGTTGGGGTGCTGCTCACAGGCTTTGATCTCGCCCACGAGCACGCCAGTGAACGGCGGCGCGGCAGGCACAGCCTCTTCGACCTCCAGCCCCGCCATCGTCAGCGCATCGGCCAGCGCTTGGGATGACAGGGCCGGGTTACAAAATTCTCTCAACCAGCTTTCAGGAAATTGCATTTTTGTGATCTCCCGAATTATTGGAATTGCGACAAAAAGCGAACATCGTTCTCGAAGAACAGCCGCAAGTCGTTCACGCCGTAGCGCAGCATGGCCAGTCGGTCGATGCCGCTACCGAAGGCGAAGCCAATGTATTTTTCGGGGTCTAGACCCATGTTGCGAACGACTGTTGGGTGTACTTGGCCAGAACCTGCTACTTCAAGCCAGCGACCCGCCAAGGGGCCAGAGCTGAAGGCGATGTCGATCTCGGCACTCGGCTCGGTGAACGGAAAGTAACTGGGCCGAAAGCGCAGCGTTAAATCGTCGGTCTCAAAGAACGCTTTGCAGAAGTTAAGAAAGGTGACCTTGAGGTCTTTGAAATTGGCGTTCTCGCCAATCCAAAGGCCCTCAAACTGATGAAACATGGGTGAATGCGTCGCGTCACTGTCTACACGGTAGGTGCGGCCCGGGGCGATGACGCGAATTTCAGGCATGGTGCCCGCAGCGGCGGCCAAAGCATGCTTTTTGACGTGCGCTACCGCATAGCGAATCTGCATGGGGCTGGTGTGCGTGCGCAAGCAATAGGGCTGACCTTGCTCGTCATTCATGTCCACGTAAAACGTGTCTTGCATGGAACGTGCCGGGTGATTCGGCGGATTGTTCAGCGCGGTGAAGTTGAACCAGTCGTTTTCGATCTCAGGGCCATCGGCCACATCAAAACCCATGCTGTTGAAAATACTCTCAACCCGCTCCCAAGCCAGTGCAATTGGGTGCAGCCCCCCCTGCCCGCGTTGGCGGCCGGGCAACGACACGTCTAGCGCTTCGGCTTTGAGCTGGGCTTGCAGCTCGGCATCTGCCAAACCCTGACGGCGCGCGCTCAACGCGGCCTCAATAGCCTGCTTGGCCAGGTTGATGGCAGCCCCGCGTGATTTTTTCTCGTCCACGCTCAACGCAGCCATGCCCTTCATCAGTTCGGTGATGCGTCCTGCCTTGCCAAGGTAGAGAGCTTTGGCGTTTTCGAGTTCTGCCGGTGTAGCCGATCCTGCGAAAGCTTTGACGGCGCTGTCAACAATGGAATCTAGTTCATTCATTCGGGAAACCAGGTGTTCGTGGTGGAAATGCGGGACAAAATTCGAAGCGGCCAATGCCTTGAAGCGAAAAGGGCTAGTGCTTTACAGCGCTAGCCCTTTCTTTATTGAATGTAATGCTACTTATGCAATAGCAATTCAATGTCTGCTGAAATTAATTCAAGCAGCCAAATGGGCCTTGACCTGTTTGACGATGCCTTCAAAAGCCGGCATGTCGTGAATCGCAATATCGCTCAACACTTTGCGGTCAATTTCAATGCCGGTTTTCTTCAAACCATTGGCGAATTGGCTGTAGGTCAGGCCGCATTGGCGAGCAGCGGCGTTGATACGTGCAATCCACAACTGGCGGAAAACACGCTTTTTGGTACGGCGGTCACGGTAGGCATATTGCCCAGCTTTCATGACCGCTTCTTTGGCGACCCGAAAGACGTTACCGCGGCGGCCGCGAAAACCTTTTGCAAGGGCTAAAACTTTTTTGTGGCGGGCGCGAGCCGTTACACCACGTTTGACGCGAGGCATGTTATTTCTCCTTGTTCGCAGGTTAATTAAATACCACGACCGGGCAACATCTGGGCCATTGAAACCATGTTGGTTTCATGAACCGAGACAGAGCCGCGCAGGTGGCGTTTATTTTTGGTGGTCTTCTTGGTCAAAATGTGACGTTTGAAGGCTTGACCGCGCTTGACGGTGCCACCTGGGCGAACGCGGAAACGCTTTTTAGCGCCGCTTTTGGTCTTCATTTTGGGCATATCAATGCTCCTTCTTCATTGTGCTCGTGAGGCGTGTACAAACTGATGCACCCTTGTTGGCCCCGAGACACTTATCGTGAAGCTACATATCTGAAGCTTCGCAAACCTTTGTCGATTCTTTTCACCGACTTCAATCGGTAAGATCAACCCCTCAACCCCTCAACCTATCAAACCGCCGCCTCAGCCGCCACTTTGGGCGCGCCGCCGCCAGATTTTTTCTTGCCCGGCGCAATCATCATGACCATTTGGCGGCCTTCGAGCTTGGGAAATTGCTCTACCACGATCAAATCTGCCAAGTCAGCCCGCATGCGGTTCAACAAAGCCATGCCAATCTCTTGGTGTGTGATCTCGCGCCCCCGAAAGCGCAGCGTGATTTTGCATTTGTCACCATCATCCAAAAAGCGCTTGATATTGCGCAGCTTGATGTTGTAGTCACCGTCATCGGTGCCTGGGCGAAACTTAACTTCCTTGACTTCAATGACCTTTTGCTTGGACTTCGCGTCGGCCGCCTTCTTTTGCTCTTGGTACTTGAACTTGCCGTAGTCCATCAGGCGACACACAGGCGGCGTCGCAGTGGCGGCAATTTCAACCAAATCAACATCAAGCTCACCTGCCATGCGCAGGGCTTCCATCAGGCTAACGACACCCAAAGGTTCGTTTTCGACGCCTGAGAGGCGAACTTCCGGGGCCATGATTTCCCGGTTCAGGCGATGTTTGCGTTCTTCGCGGTGACGGCGGTCACGAAATTCAGTAGCGATGGCTCAGTCCTTCAAATAATGACTACAAAATCGTAGCTTTGCATTCCAATTGCCGTGGTTCGGTTCTGTCTCGCTGCCGTTCATCAACGTATTTGTGAACAAAACGGCAACTCAGTTGCGCGCAATCCAAACTATAAAGAAGTGGCTCAAAACGACTTCACGCTGCTTTGATATCGCCGACTAGCTCACAAATTTGTGAGTGATGTCACCTGAGATTTTTTGCACGAATGCATCGAGGGACATCACACCGAGGTCTAAATTGCCCCGGGCGCGCACTGCAACAGCACCAGCTTCTTTCTCTTTGTCGCCTACGACCAAGATATAGGGAAGCTTTTGCATTGAATGCTCCCGGATTTTACGCGTTATTTTCTCGTTGCGCAGGTCAGTGATGACCCTAAGGTCTTGATTTGGCAGAGATTTCCGTAGTTTTGCGGCAATTTCGCGACAATATTCGGCCTGCGCATCGGTAATGCACAGCACGGCAACCTGCACCGGGGCGAGCCAAGTAGGCAGTGCGCCAGCGTGTTCTTCAATCAAAATGCCGATAAAACGCTCCAGACTACCAACGATGGCGCGGTGCAGCATAACGGGCCTGTGGCGCGCGCCGTCTTCGCCCACGTACTCGGCACCCAAGCGCTCAGGCATCGAAAAGTCGACCTGCATGGTGCCGCATTGCCACTGGCGACCAATCGCGTCTTTCAGCGTGTATTCAATTTTGGGGCCGTAAAAAGCGCCGTCGCCGGGTGCGATTTCGAATTCGCAGCCCGACGCGCGAAGGCATGCCATCAGCGCTTCTTCGGCCTTGTCCCAACTCTCGTCGGAACCAATTCGCTGGGCAGGACGCGTGGCAACCTTGTAAATGATATTTTTAAAGCCAAAGTCGGCATACACCTTTTGCAGCAGCGTGGTGTAGGCCACACACTCCGCCAATATCTGCTCTTCAGTGCAGAAAATGTGCCCATCGTCTTGCGTGAAGGCGCGCACCCGCATGATGCCGTGCAGGCCGCCAGTGGGTTCGTTGCGGTGGCATTGGCCAAATTCGCCATAGCGCAAGGGCAGGTCGCGATAGCTTTTAATGCCTTGGTTGAAGATGATGATATGCCCAGGGCAGTTCATCGGTTTGAGGGCGTAGTCACGCTTCTCGGATTCAGTCGTGAACATGGCGTCGCGGTACTTGTCCCAATGGCCTGTTTTTTCCCACAGGCCTTTGTCCAAAATTTGCGGGCCTTTGACCTCTTGGTAACCGTTGTCCTGGTAGACGCGGCGCATGTACTGCTCGACTCCTTGCCACAGCGTCCAACCTTTTGGGTGCCAAAACACGGTGCCGGGCGAGTGCTCGTCAATGTGAAACAGATCCAGCTCGCGGCCCAACTTGCGGTGATCGCGCTTCTCGGCTTCTTCCAGCATGGTCAGGTGCTGTTGCAGCTCGTCCTTGGTGGCCCAAGCCGTGCCGTAAATGCGCTGCAGCATTTCGTTGCGATGGTCACCACGCCAGTAGGCTCCGGCCAACTTCATCAATTTGAAGTGCTTCAGCTTGCCCGTGCTGGGCACGTGGGGGCCGCGGCAAAGGTCTTCAAACTGCCCTTCGCGGTAAAGCGACACATCTTCACCTGCGGGGATGCCGCCAATGATTTCGGCTTTGTAGTGCTCGCCCATGCCTTTGAAATACGCCACCGCATCGTCGCGCGCCAGCACGCGCCGCGTCACGGGCTCGTCTTTATTAGCAAGCTCAGCCATTTTCTTTTCGATGGCGGCAAGGTCTTCCAGCGTGAAGGGGCGTTTGTACGAAAAGTCGTAGAAAAAGCCGTTCTCTATCACGGGGCCAATGGTGACTTGAGCATCCGGGAAAAGCGCCTTGACGGCATAGGCCAGCAAGTGGGCGGTGGAGTGGCGAATCACGTCCAGACCGTCGCTGTCTTTAGCGGTGATGATGGACAGCGCGCTGTTTTGGTCGATGTTGAAGCTGGTATCGACCACCTGGCCAGAACCTTCGGCCGAATTGATTGGCCTGACCTTACCGGCCAAGGCGGCCTTGGCCAAGCCAGCGCCAATGGAAGCAGCGACCTCTGCCACGGTGACCGGCCCTGGGTATTCGCGTTGCGAGCCGTCCGGGAGTGTGATTTGAATCATGGTGAAAACTCTAATTAAAAATTCTGTCAGTCAAGTGGTTGAGCGATGGAGGCCAGGACTCAAGTACACGAAGGGACTGCTTGTACTTGACTGATGACCGCAAACCTGAGGGCAAAAAAAAACGCGGTACCTACCGCGCTTTGATTTTGATTCTGGTCTGGCAGCGCCCAAGGCGCGCGCAGCCGCAACCCTGTAGCTTATGAAAACTGTGCCGATGTAGTTCGCGGTGTCATAACCAGGTTGCCTTTCTCGCTCTTGTTCAGGTTGAATGGTCTTCATTTTAACCAGATTGACTTGATCGACCTAACTCAACACTTAACCTGCCAAATTAATCAAAAAGTATAGCAAAATATCTATATAATACGAGAGCTAGATGCCAATTTTATCAATATTTTGTGTTTTTGACTGTTTTTAAGGTCCAAGATACCCAAATTGGGTATCTTGGACGCTAAAACAACAAAAAAGCCCGCTGGCGAACCTGCGGGCTTTTTGATCAATGCTTTGAAATGATCAGTTGATTGGTCGATCAGTGGAACTGCTCTTCTTCTGTCGAGCCAGTCAGCGCCGTCACGCTGGACTTTCCGCCTTGAATCGTGGTGGTCACTTCGTCAAAATAGCCAGTGCCGACTTCTTGCTGGTGCGACACAAAGGTGTAGCCCCTATCACGGGCTGCAAACTCGGGCTCTTGCACTTTTTCGACATAGGCGGTCATGCCGCGCTTGACGTAGTCTTGGCTCAGGTCATACATGTTGTACCACATGGAATGAATGCCAGCCAAGGTGATGAACTGGTACTTGTAGCCCATGGCGCCCAGCTCGCGCTGGAACTTGGCAATGGTCGCGTCGTCCAGGTTTTTCTTCCAGTTGAACGATGGTGAGCAGTTGTACGCCAGCATTTTGCCGGGGTGAACCTTGTGCACGGCGTCAGCGAACTTCTTGGCAAAGTCCAGGTCTGGCGTGCCTGTTTCGCACCACACCAGGTCGGCGTATTCGGCGTAAGCAACAGCGCGAGACACAGCCTGGTCAAAGCCTTTGCGGGTTTTGTAAAAACCTTCGGCGGTGCGCTCGCCAGTCAAGAAGGGCTTGTCAATCGGATCGTAGTCGCTGGTCAGCAAGTCGGCGGCTTCGGCATCGGTGCGGGCGATGACCAAGGTGGGCACGCCCAATACGTCGGCGGCCATGCGCGCAGCAATCAGTTTTTGGCAAGACTCGCGGGTGGGCAGTAGCACTTTGCCACCCATGTGACCGCATTTTTTGACGGAGGCCAATTGGTCTTCCCAATGCACGCCACCAGCACCGGCTTTGATCATGGCTTTCATCAGTTCAAACGCGTTCAACACGCCGCCGAAACCGGCTTCTGCGTCG
>JANPCR010000110.1:0-32727 GCA_031431035.1 Rhodoferax sp. | reverse complement strand
CCCCAGCCGCTCATCCAGCGCCAGTAAATAACCCGGCTCGGCCACGCCCCGGCGCTTCAGGCGGGCTAGCATGAAGGGCTGCACCAGCCACATCAGCAATGAATAGACGATTCGGGTCATGCGTTGAGTCTCGCGTTGAGTCCCGCTTCGAGTCCTGCCCCGTGTCCTGCTTCAGGTCCTGGCTTGGCAGCCCACACGTCGGTCCAGGCTTGCCAGGCTTCATCGGACGTGGGGGCATGGTCGCCGCCAATCGCTCGCTGGTGCGCCTGCCCGACCGGGCCTGCCCGCCACGCGCGGGGTTGGCTGAACAGCTGAACGTGCGGCAAGTTCAGCGCCACCGCCAAATGGCTTAAGCCTGAATCCACCCCCACCACGCCCACAGAACTGCTCATGCAATCCAGCACTTGCGCCAAACCCATGGCGGGCCAAATGTCAGCGTGCTCGCCTAAAGCTTGCGCCAAGCGCTCTGCAAGCAAAAGCTCTGGGCCTCCGTTGTGCGGCAGTGCGATGTTGAAGCCTGCCGCAATCAAGCGCTGACCCAGCAAAGTCCAATCGGCTTCGGGCCATTCGTTGTCAGCCCGGGTGGTGCCGTGGGCCAACACCACGGTGCCACGCGCCACGGGCGTCTGGCGCGATGGCAGCAATGAAAGCCACTGGTAATTGGGCGCGCCAATCACCGTGTAGCCCAAGGCCCCCGCCGCCAGCGCCCGGTATCGCGCAACGGCGTGAATGCGCTGTGGCATGGGCACGGTACGGTCCAGCATGAAGCGCACAGGCCATTCATAACTGCAGGCGTCGCTGCCATTGGCGTAGGTCACGCTGAACCCGGCGGGGCTTAAACGCGCCTGCCGCGCCACCAGCGCCGATTTGACCAGGCCCTGAAAATCAATCACCGCGTCGTATTCCACGGCTTGCAATCGCTCGGCAAAGGCCAGGCGCTCTTGCCGCGTTCCACTTGCCAAACGAGATTTGCGCCAGCGCCGCTCGGCAATGGGCAGCACGCGGTGCAAGCCCGCCACACGCTGCACCAAGGGCGCAAAGGCCTCTTCCACCACCCAGTCAATTTGCGCATGGGGCATGGCGTGCAACAGATCGTGCACCACCGGCATGGTCTGAATCACATCGCCCAAAGACGACAGCTTGACCAGCAGAATTTTCATGACACCTTCAGCGACCGCAAAGAATCGGCTTGGTGATCAACTTAGTGCGCAGCGGTTTCTATCGCGGCATCGGGTTTGACGCTTTTCAACAGCGCCAGCATATCGCTCTGAATGCGCTGCAAGGCGGGTTCCGACTGGCCTTCAAACCGCAACACCAACACCGGCGTGGTGTTGCTGGCCCGAATCAGGCCAAAGCCATCGGGCCAATCGACGCGCAGGCCGTCTATTGTGCTGATTTGCGCAGGCTTGGCGAACGCCGCCAGCTTGATGAGTTTTTCCACTACAACAGGGGGTTCGCCCTCGGCGCATTTCACGTTCAACTCGGGGGTGGAGAAGCTGGTGGGCAGAGCGTCCAGCACGGCGTTGGCGTCAGGCGAGCGGCTCAAAATTTCCAGCAGGCGCGCCCCCGCGTAGGTGCCATCGTCAAAACCAAACCAGCGTTCTTTGAAAAATATGTGCCCGCTCATCTCGCCACCCAAGGGCGCGGCCCCGCCAGCGGCTTCGATTTCTTTCATCTTCGCTTTGATCAGTGAATGCCCGGTTTTGAACATCAACGGCACGCCGCCCGCTGCCTGGATAGCGGGGGCCAATTGCTGCGAACACTTCACGTCGAACAAAATGGTGCCGCCGGGCACGCGCGACAAAACGTCTTGCGCAAACAGCACCATTTGCCGATCCGGGAAGATGTTGTTCCCGCCCTTGGTGACGATGCCCAAGCGGTCGCCATCGCCATCAAACGCCAGGCCAATTTCTGCGTCGCCACTTTGCAGCGCGGCCATCAAATCGCGTAGATTTTCGGGCTTGCTCGGGTCAGGGTGGTGGTTGGGAAAGTTGCCGTCCACGGCGCTGAAAAGTTCGGTCACTTCGCAACCCAGAGCCCTGAAAATCTCGGGGGCCGACGCACCCGCAATGCCATTGCCCGAGTCGATGACGATTTTCATAGGCCGCGCCAGGTGAATGTCACTGTGGATGCGGTCGCGGTAGGGTTTGAACATGTTGACGTTGGTGATTTTGCCGGGCGCATTTTCAGCCCAGGTTTCGGCCTGCATCATCTGCCGAATCGCCTGAATCTCATCGCCGTAAATGGAACGCCCGCCCATGACCATTTTGAAGCCGTTGTAGTCTTTCGGGTTGTGGCTGCCCGTGACCTGAATGCCGCTTTGGCACAGCGTGTTGGCGGCAAAGTACAGCATGGGCGTGGTCACCATGCCCACGTCAATCACGTCCACCCCAGCCCACACCAGGCCACGAATCAAGGCAGCACCTAAAACAGGGCCACTCAAGCGCCCGTCGCGCCCCACCGCCACCGTGGTTTGGCCTTCGGCGCGGGCAATGCTGCCAAAGGCTTTGCCAAGGCCTTCCGCCATGGCTTCAGTGACCGTGGTGGGCACAATGCCGCGAATGTCGTAGGCTTTGAAAATGGAGGCGGCAACTTGCATCTTGGGGTTCCTGGCAACGTCTGGGCGAAAGTCTGATCAGTGGTCTGCGCAGATTGTAGGGTTCGGGCCCGCGCAAACCCTGCGCTGAAAACCGGGGAATGAACGTGTCCGAAAACGGCTAGCCGATGGCGGGCTGCGACGTATCATAGCCCCCATGACATCGCTTCAAACTGCTTCTGGAACAGGTTCGCCACCCGGTTCGACACCCGATTCGGCACCCGTTAAGGGGCCAGGTGCCAGCCTGGCCCATGGCGACGCCTGCTACAGCGCCATGAAAGCGCACGACGCCCGCTTTGACGGCCGCTTTTTCACTGGCGTCACGTCCACAGGCATTTACTGCCGCCCGGTTTGCAAAGTCAAAGTGCCCAAACGCGAGAATTGCCGTTTTTTTGATCTGGCCGCCCAGGCGGAAAGCGCCGGCTTTCGCCCCTGCCTGCGCTGCCGCCCTGAACTGGCACCCTTGGCCAACCGCTGGTCGATTCAAGATGCCAGCGCGACCTTGGCGCACCAGGCGGCGCGCTTGCTGGACGAGCCTGACGCCTGGGGCCACCACACGCCGTCGGTCGATGGCCTGGCCACCAAAATGGGCGTGTCAGACCGCCATGTACGGCGTATTTTTGAGGCTCAATTTGGGGTGTCGCCCTTGCAGTATTTGCAAACCCGGCGCTTGCTGTCAGCCAAGCAACTGATTGCCGACACCAACCTGCCCATGAGCCAGGTCGCCCTGTCCAGTGGTTTTGCCAGCGTGCGACGCTTTAACGCGGCGTTTGTCACCCATTACAAGCTGAATCCCACCCAACTGCGCCGCGCGGGCGGCACCCCGCACGGCGATGGCACGGTGGTGAAACTAGGCTTCAGGCCGCCGTATGACGCACAGGCCATGCTGAGCTTTGCGCAAACCCGCTCGATTGAAGGCATTGAATTCACAGCCATGGCCAAAAACTGCCACCAGGTCGGGCGCACCGTGCGAATTGACCAAGCCGACAAGACGTTCAGTGGCTGGTTGCTGGCGGACATTGACACCGACCAACTGCAAGTGCGCCTGCGCGTCAGCGATTCGCTTCGCGACGTGTTGCCGCTGGTGATTCGCCGGGTGCGCCATTGGCTGGACCTGGACGCCGACCCTCAGGTCATCAACAGCGTGCTGGAGGCGAGCTTCCCCAAAGGCAATGGCCTGCGCGTGCCGGGCTGTCTGGATGGATTTGAACTGGCGGTACGCGCCATTTTGGGCCAGCAAATTACCGTGGCAGCCGCGCGCACACTGTCGCAGCGCCTGGTCAACACGTTTGGCGAATTGATCGAAACGCCTTACCCGCGCCTGACCCGCCTGTTTCCGCCGCCTGCTGCGTTGGCACTGGCCAGCGGCGACGCCTTGGGCCAACTGGGCATTGTCAAACAGCGCCAAGCAGCAATTGTGGCGCTGGCGCAGGCGGTGGCGAGCGGGCAAATTCAATTGCACAGCGGTGTGGACGTGCCCAAAACAGTCGCCGCGCTGAAGGAATTGCCCGGCATTGGCGACTGGACGGCGCAGTACATCGCCATGCGCGCGCTGCGCTGGCCCGACGCGTTTCCGGCAGGCGACGTGGCGCTGCACAGGGCGCTGGGCGTGCAGGGCCTGAACAACCCGCGCATGGCTGCGCGGGCGGCCGAAGCCCAGTCGCAAGCCTGGACACCGTGGCGCAGCTATGCCGTGATTCGGGCCTGGGCGAGCTTGGCCGATTGACGGCTGGCACCTCTTTCAAGTCATGTCAATACGCAGCCAAAGGAAACCCCATGAAATTCGACCCCAGCATCGTTCAAACCCGCATTCAAACCCCGCTGGGCGAAATGTGCCTGGCCGCCACCCACCGGGGCTTGGCAGGTGCCTGGTTCACTGACCAACGCCATCGCCCCGACGGCATGGACTTTAAAAACGTGCCCCACCCCTGGCCGCGCGACGATGCGCACCCCAGTCTGGTGCAAGGCTCGCGCGAATTGCAGCAGTTTTTTGACGGCCAGCGCCGCGTGTTTGACGTGGTGTTGGACATCAATGGAGGCACTTTATTTCAACAATCCGTCTGGCAGGCGCTGCTCAAAATAGAGCATGGGCAAACCAGCAGCTACGGCGCCATTGGGCGGCGCATCAACAACCCGGCAGCCGTGCGGGCAGTCGGGTCGGCCGTGGGGCGAAACCCCTTGGGCGTGATTATTCCGTGCCACCGCGTGCTAGGGTCTGACGGCTCGCTCACCGGCTACGCAGGCGGATTGCACCGGAAAATTGCCTTGCTGGGCCTTGAAGGTGCTGCGTTTCGAGACGACACCAAAGTCCCTGCCGCTGCCCATCGCCCCAAGCCAGCCGACAACGCAACCCAAAGCTTGTTTTGACCCCCACCCCAACCCACACCCCCAACGGCATCGCCATCGCCAAACCCTGGCGGCAAGACTTTTTGCTGCTCGCCGCCATTTGGGGTTCGTCCTTCATGTTCACTCGCTTTGCCGCGCTGGAATTTGGGGCCATTGCAACGGCAGGCTTGCGGGTGCTGATTGCCGCGCTCTTTTTGCTGCCTTTGATGGCCCTCAAAGGCCATTGGCCTGCGTTTCGGCAACATTGGCGCATGACTTTTTTGGTGGGCGTGTTGAATTCCGCCATTCCGTTTGCCTGCTTTTCGTATGCCATTTTGTCCATCAGCACCGGGCTTTCCAGCATGTTGAATGCCACGGTGCCCATGTTCGGCGCTTTGGTCGCCTGGATCTGGCTGAAGGACCGGCCCAACGGCCTGCGTATTTTGGGTTTGGGCGTTGGCTTTTTGGGCGTCAGCCTGCTGGCTTGGGACAAAGCCAGCTTCAAACCCGACGCCACGGGCGCATCCAGCGGCTGGGCGGTGTTGGCGTGTTTGCTGGCTTGCCTGTGCTACGGCATGGCGGCCAGTTTCACCAAGCGCTTTTTGGGCGGCATTCCGGCCATGGTGACGGCGGCTGGCAGCCAAAGTGGCGCGACTTTGGTGTTGACGCTGCCCATGCTGTGGCTGTGGCCTGCCCAAACGCCAGGTGTCAGCGCGTGGGCGGGGGTGGCCGTGCTGGGCGTGTTGTGCACCGGGTTTGCGTACATTTTGTACTTCAGGCTGATAGAACGCGCAGGCCCCGCCCGCGCCCTGACCGTGACCTTTTTGATTCCCGTGTTTGCCGTGGCGTATGGCGTGCTGCTGTTGGGCGAAGCCGTCACGCCGTGGATGCTTTTGTGCGGTGCCATCATCATTTGCGGCACAGCACTGGCCAGCGGCATAGCGCAGCCGTGGGTGGCGCGCGGGAGCGTGATGCTGCGAAGCGCCTGGGGCAGCGCGGCAAAGCGTTGATTGCTGAGCGCGGCGCGTTTTGAAGTCTTGCGCCTCAGTTGGCAGAGTTTCGCCGTCCAGAAGGCTCGGAGGCGACTTTGAACCAACCATTTGGCTTGGAATTAAGTGCTATAATAAATATAGCAAACTATCTATATTATTCGAGATCTAGAGGCCTATTTTGTTCATATTTTGAGCAAAATGACTGATTTTAAGAAAAAAAGAACCTGCAGGTTCTTTTCTATCTAAACCGCCTGGTACCAAGCCACGCCCGCGTCATCCAGGCTGCGCTTGGCTTCGCCCCGGTGGACGAGGTAATTCAGGCAAGCCAGGCTCTCACCGGTCGCCAAATTCAGCAATCCATCGTCGGTTTGGTCAATGGCGCGGCCAAACAGGGCGGTGAAGACATCGACCGCGCGTTTCGGTTCTTGCAGCGTTTTGGCCAAGCGGTCGATGGTGCGAAGTTGCGACGCGGCCAAATAGTCCAACCGCGCATGCAGCCCGCGAAAGCAGTCGTTGTGAGAGGGCAGCACCAGCACGTCGTCGGGCACTTCGCGTTTCAGCTTGGCCAGTGATTCGAGCCAGTCGCGCATGGGGTCGGCGTCGGGCTCGGTCGGGTGCAGCGAGACGTTGGACGAAATTTTGGGCAGCACCTGGTCGCCCGAGATCAGCAGCTTCAAATCGGCGCAGTAAAAACAAGCGTGCTCAGGCGAATGGCCCGTGCCCACAATCACCCGCCAGGTGTGCTTGCCAATTTTGATTTGGTCACCGTCGGCAATGCGTTTGTAGCTTTGCGGCAGGGCAAAAATGCGCTTGCCAAAGTTGCCAAAGCGGGTTTGGTAGTTTTCAATAGACGCGTCAGTCCAGCCTGCCTGTTTGAAAAAATTAACGCCGTCGGGCGGCGCTTCGCGGCCTGTGTCGGCGGTCAGCACGCGGCAATTGAGGTATTCAAGCCGCGTCATCCACAAACGGCAGTTGAATTTGCGCGTCAGCCAGCCCGCCATGCCAATGTGGTCTGGGTGCATGTGCGTGGCCAAAACCCGGGTGAGGGGGCGCTGGTCTTCTGCGCTGGCAAACAGCGCGCGCCACGCGGCCACGGTGTCGTCGGTGTGCATGCCGGTGTCTACCACCGCCCAGCCGCTGTCGTCTTCAAGCGCCCACACGTTGATGTGGTTGAGCTGCATCGGCAAAGGCATGCGAATCCACAAGACGCCGGGTGCCACTTCAAGCGATTGGCCTGCAGCGGGTGGCGACTCAAACGGGTAAATGAGCGTGGGCTTGGCAAGCCGTTCGCGCTGGAGGGAAGTATCTGACATGTGGGGGGGAGGCGACGGGTGAAATGGTGCCGATTGTCGGAATCGAACTGACGACCTTCCGCTTACAAGGCGGGTGCTCTACCAACTGAGCTAAATCGGCACTGACACAATTTTACAGTAGCTTTGTGGGGGCTCTGGCCTGCCCAGCACGGTTTGATGGACATTTCTGCAAGGCCGCTCGGCACACTCTGACATTGGCCTTGCCGCTTTGAACCAAGTCAGTCCTTGCTTGCCATTTGCTTTCAATTCAAGGGCTGCAAACGCTGACTATTTGACCCGTTTCAGCGCTGGGCGAGGGCCTGCGGGCGGGCGTGGCGGTTCGGCGTCTGTTGGCTTTTCTCCTGACCCTGGGGAGACTGAGGTCGCTGGCGAGACTGCCGCCGAGGGCAAGAGTTGAACCACTTTGACATCTGAGGTGGACGACGCTGAACCCCGCGCACCCTTTGGCTTGGAGGCCACCGCGGTCAAACCGACAACCGGATCGCCTGAGCCACCTGAACCGCCCGCGCCAACTGCCCCCGAGGCGCTGCTGGCCACACTGAGTCCGCCGGGGCCTGTCGGGCTGACACCCCCGGATGAATTTTGAATAGCACCCATGGGAAACGACATGCCCTGGCCGTTTTCACGGGCATAAATGGCAATCACCCGGTCAATCGGCACCATGATCTCCCGGGCGGTGCCTGCAAAACGGGCCTTGAATTCAATGTACTCATTGCCAAGTTTCAACGCACTGGTGGCGTCAAAACTGATGTTCAAAACAATTTCACCGTCTTTGACGTACTCATTGGGCACGCGCACAGTCTCGTCGACCACCACCGCGACGTAAGGCGTCAGGCTGTTGTCGGTGCACCATTCATACAGCGCCCGAATCAGGTACGGGCGAGTCGAAGTCGTGTCTTTGGTGTCGATCATGGGGCTTTGGTAGCAATTCAGCAGAGGAGTTTTGCAGATGTTTTTGCGCCGGGCCGCCCCCAAGCAAAAATGCGGCCCCACTCCAAGCGAAGCGCAGGATTGCTGCGCGGGGCAGGGAGCCACATGCAGTGGGCGACCGTGGGGGCTATTTCCGCATCACTTTCTCGGAAGGAGTGAGCGCTTCGATGTAAGCAGGGCGCGAAAAAATGCGCTCTGCGTACTTCAGCAGCGGGGCCGCGTTCTTGCTCAGGTCGATGCCGTAATAGTCAAGGCGCCACAGCAATGGGGCAATCGCCACATCCAACATCGAAAAATTGTCACCCAACATGAATTTGTTCTTCAAAAAGATCGGGGCCAGTTGGGTCAGGCGGTCGCGAATATGCGAGCGGGCTTTTTCGAGCAATTTGTCATTCGACTTGGCAGCGCGAGACTCCAGCGTGGAGACGTGCACGAACAGCTCTTTTTCGAAGTTCAGCAAAAACAAGCGAACGCGGGCGCGGTCGACTGGGTCGCCGGGCATGAGTTGAGGGTGCGGAAAGCGCTCGTCAATGTACTCATTGATGATGTTCGATTCGTACAAAATCAGATCGCGCTCAACCAAAATGGGCACTTGGCCATACGGGTTCATAACGCTGATGTCTTCAGGTTTGTTGTAAAGGTCAACGTCACGAATTTCGAAGTCCATGCCTTTCTCAAACAACACAAAGCGGCAGCGGTGAGAAAAAGGGCAGGTGGTGCCTGAGTACAAAACCATCATTTCGGGGACTCCTAAAAATTAAAAAGAGTGGGGGCTGGGAGCCGACCCACTCATCGAAGGACGCGCTGAGGGGGCCAACCCCTTCAGCGCCAGACCTTGGCTATCGTCAAACTTACTTCACGTCTTTCCAAAACGCGGCATTCAGGCGCCACGCAAAAAAGGTGAATACTCCCAGGAACAAAAGTACCCAAACGCCAATGCGCACACGGTTGTGCTGGGCGGGCTCGCCCATCCATTGCAAATAGCTGACCAAATCGCCAATGGCTTGGTCGTATTGCAATGGCGTCATGCTGCCGGGCGTGACTTGCTCCCAGGCTTTGAAGGTTTTGACTTCGTGCCCGTGTTCGGTTTTGGTGTCATAAATCGGCTGGCGGTTGCCCTGCAATTGCCACAAGGCATGCGGCATGGCGACATTGGGGTAAGCCAAATTGTTCCAGCCGGTGGCTTTGGTGCTGTCGGGGTAGTAGGTACGCAAATAGGTGTACAAGTAGTCCGCGCCCGACCCTTGGCCGCCCGCGCGTGAGCGTGCAATCACCGTCAAATCAGGCGGATTGGCTCCAAACCAATCTTTGGCCTGCTTCGGGTCCATCGCCACTTTCATGGTTTCGCCCACTTTGTCGGTAGCAAAGAGCAGGTTGTCTTTGATCTGCTTTTCAGTCAGGCCAATGTCGGTCAGGCGGTTGTAGCGCATGTACGCCGCAGAGTGGCAATTCAGGCAGTAGTTGACAAACAACTTGGCCCCGTTTTGTAGCGACACCATGTCATTGATATGGTTGGGCGCTTTGTCCCAAGCGATGCCGTCTGTGCTGGCAGAAGCACCCGCTACCATGCCCACCGACAACGCCACACCCAGGATGAAACCTTTGACCGAACCCATTATTTTCAATTTATTTTTCATGTTGCCAGTTCGCTTTCAGTGCGCTGTGAAGGTGACGCGGCTTGGTACCGGCTTAGGTTCACCGAGTTGGCTCCACCACGGCATCAAAACAAAGAAACCAAAATAGAACAAGGTGCCGACTTGGGACACGCGCTCACCGATGGCGGAAGGCGGTTGCACGCCCAGGTAGGCCAGCACAATGAAGTTGATGACAAAAATTCCGTAAAGGTACTTATGCCACTCGGGGCGATAGCGAATTGACTTGACCGGGCTGTAGTCAAGCCAAGGCAAGAAGAACAAAATGATGACTGCGCCACCCATGACCACAACGCCCCAGAACTTGGCGTCGATGCTGAGCATCATGGCGGCCACACCGAAGGCGACGACCAGCATAGCGCCTTTGAAGACCACGGGCATCCTGAACTTGACGGCTGCCAGCAAGGCACCCCCCACCACGCAAGCGATCATCACGTACATGAATTCACCGGTGATAGCACGCAACATGGAGTAGTAGGGTGTGAAGTACCAGACAGGCGCGATGTGCGCTGGCGTTTTCAGTGGGTCTGCCGGAATGAAGTTGTTGTACTCCAAAAAGTAGCCACCCACTTCAGGCGCGAAAAACACAATTGCCGTGAACACCATCAAAAACATGCTGACCATGAAGATGTCGTGAACGGTGTAGTAAGGGTGGAATGGAATGCCATCCAAAGGGCGGCCTTTTGCATCTTTCGGTGCGCCAGGGGCCTTGATCTCTACGCCATCCGGGTTGTTGGACCCCACATCGTGCAAGGCCACCAAATGGGCTGCGACCAAGCCAAGCAAAACCAGCGGCACGGCAATCACATGGAAGCTGAAAAAGCGGTTTAAGGTAGCGTCGCCCACCACGTAGTCACCGCGAATCAGCAGCGCCAGGTCAGGGCCAATGAAGGGAATGGCGGCAAACAGGTTCACGATGACCTGAGCGCCCCAATAGCTCATTTGGCCCCAGGGAAGCAAGTAGCCCATGAAGGCCTCAGCCATCAGGCACAGGAAAATCGCGCAGCCGAAGACCCAAACCAGTTCACGCGGCTTCCTGTAACTGCCATAAATCAAACCGCGAAACATGTGCAGGTAAACCACCACAAAAAACGCCGACGCGCCGGTGGAGTGCATGTAACGCACCAACCAGCCCCAAGGCACGTCGCGCATGATGTACTCGACCGAGGCAAATGCCAGCGCGGCGTCGGGTTTGTAATGCATGGTCAAAAAGATGCCAGTGACGATCTGGATCACCAGCACCAACATGGCCAGCGCGCCAAAAACGTACCAAATATTGAAGTTCTTCGGAGCGTAGTACTCCGACATATGGACTTTGTAGGCGTCAAACGCCGTGGGAATCCGGTTTTCAAACCAATTGGTCAGCTTGGCACCTGCCGACGCGTTGGGTGAGATTTCTTTCATTTCTGCCATGGTAAAGGTGCTCTTGAATTCGAAAAAATTTAGCGAAATGGCTCAGGAGATCAGGCTTTTTTGTCTTCACCGATCAGCAAGCGGCTGTCGGACAAGTACATGTAGGGCGGCACTTCCAGGTTGTCGGGTGCTGGCTTGTTTTTGTAAACCCGGCCTGCCATGTCAAAGGTTGAGCCGTGGCAAGGGCACAAAAAGCCCCCCACCCAGTCATCTGGCAACGAAGGCTGTGCGCCCAATTGGAATTTATCGGACGGTGAACAACCCAAATGGGAGCAAATACCGACCGCGACGAAGATTTCAGGCTTGATGGAGCGGGCTTCATTGCGCGCGTACGCGGGAGTCAGCTCATCGGGTTTGCGTTGTGACTTGGGGTCGGCCAACTGCGAGTCGACTTTGGCCAGGGACGCCAATTGCTCAGGCGTGCGTTTGACAATCCAGACGGGTTTGCCGCGCCATTCCACGGTGATCTTCTCGCCCGCCTTCATGGCCGAAATGTCAACTTCAACCGCTGCACCCGCTGCCTTGGCACGCTCCGAGGGTTGAAACGTGCTGATGAAGGGTACCGCAACGGCTGCGCCGCCAATGGCGCCTGCACAACCCGAGGCAATCAGCCAGGTTCTTTTGCTTGTGTCTACTTGGCCGCTGCCAACCAGGGTGTCGCTCATGGAGATCCTCAATCAAAACTTCACAAATTTTCACAAAACATATCACTAACGTGATGACACTAGGGTCAACCCGGCATTGTAGCGGAGCCGGAAGGCCCTTTTAGCGCTTGAAATGAGCACTTGACAAGCGCGAAAGGTCGGCAATACTACGCAGCGTTTTAATCAAATCAGGAGAAGGTTTATGAGCATGATGCAAGAATTCAAGGACTTTGCCCTCAAAGGCAATGTGATGGACTTGGCAGTGGGTGTGATCATTGGCGCCGCGTTTGGCAAGATTGTCGATTCCATCGTGGGCGACTTGATCATGCCCATCGTCGGCAAAATCTTCGGTGGCCTGAATTTCACCGAGATGTACATCATGCTGGCGCCGCCCGCCAAAGCCGTTGAAGGAGCGACCAGCTACGCAACATTGAAAGCTGCCGGTGCCAATTTGCTGGCTTATGGTAATTTCATCACCATTGCGGTCAATTTTGTGATTTTGGCGTTTATCGTGTTCTTGATGGTCAAACAAATGAACAAGATGAAGAAAGAAGCTCCAGCCGCTGCACCAGCTGCAACGCCGGAAGATGTTGTTTTGCTTCGCGAAATTCGCGACAGCTTGAAGAAGTAGAGCCAAACTAGAGCCCCCACGCTCCGCCGCTACGCGGGTCGCTGCCCCCCGAGGGGGCCGCATTTTCGCTCGGGGCGGCCCGTCGCGAAAACTCTCCCCTCGCTCTCCGCCGTTTCACGGGTCACTGCCTAGCGGGTTATGGAGCGTTCCAGCCCGACAGCACCTTGGCCATGCGAACGGCTTCGATCAGGCTGGCGGGGTCGGCCAGGCCTTTTCCGGCGATGTCAAACGCGGTGCCGTGGTCGGGGCTGGTGCGAATCAAGGGTAGCCCCAGGGTCACGTTGACGCCTTTGTCCACACCGAGGTATTTCACAGGAATCAGGCCTTGGTCGTGGTACATGGCCAACACCACGTCAAATTCGCCCGGCTGCTCTGCTTTGGTGCGGGCGCGCATGAACACTGTGTCAGGCGCAAAGGGGCCGTGTGCGTCAATGCCTTCCTGGCGGGCGGCGGCGATGGCGGGGGCGATGGCAATTTGCTCTTCACGGCCAAACAGCCCGCCTTCGCCCGCGTGAGGGTTTAACCCGGCAACGCCAATGCGCGGAGCCCTGCCCAGCATGTTGCCCACAGCCGCGTGGGTGATTCGCAAGGTTTGCAGCACATTGTCAAAGGTGACTTGGGCGATAGCGTCGAGCAGCGACAGATGAATGCTGACCAACACGACTTTCAATTCGTCATTGGCCAGCATCATCCGAACCGGCATGTCGGCGATGGATTTGCCAGCCATTGCGGCCGCCTCGGCCTGTAACATTTCGGTGTGGCCAGGGTAACTGGCATGCGCCCCACCAGCCAACGCCAAGGCTTCTTTGTGAATCGGTGCGGTGACCAAAGCGCTGATTTCGCCGCGCAAAGCGGCCTGCGCCGCCCAAACGATGCTCAACGCCGCCGCCCGTCCGCCTGTAGCGCTGACTTCCCCAAACGGCACCAGCCCCAAGGATGGCGCAATTTGCAGAACGGATATGCAGCGGGGCGGTACGTTGAAAGCTTCACCTGGCTGGTCCAAAACCACAACGGGCAGCGCAATTTTGTCCTGGCTGACACACTCCACCCCCCGGCGCAGCAAAGCCACATCACCCACCACAAAACAGCCAGCGGTCGCTTGCGGCGCGTCCCGAAACGCTTTGGCAATAATCTCGGGGCCAATGCCTGCCGGGTCGCCCAAGGTGATGGCGATGGGACAACGGAGATTAGTCAAAAGAAGCCTTCAGTACCCAGATTGGCACGGTGTTGATTGACCTGAGGGCAATTTTTCGACGGGCCGCCCCTAGAAAAATTAGCCCCCTCGGGGGGCAGCGACCCGCGAAGCGGTGGAGCGTGGGGGCCACATCTGTCATGCAGGGTTGTCTATGTCGATGAATTCGTGGATGAGGCCCAATTGCGCTGCCACATGCCCCGCCACCGCAGGCGCGCCATAGCGCTCGCTGGCGTGGTGACCGCAGGCGATGAAAGCCACGCCGCTTTCGCGCGCGTAATGCGCTTGCGGCTCCGAAATTTCACCCGTCACAAATGCGTCGGCCCCAGCGGCAATGGCCGCCTCAAAATAATTTTGCGCGCCACCCGTGCACCAGGCGATCTTGTGGATCGGTCGTTCGGGCACGTCGACCAAGGCCACGGGCCTGCCCAGCATTTTTTCCACATGGTTGGCCAGGCTTTGCGCTTTGGCAAAACTGCGGCCGTCGGCCCGCCCGCCCATGAAACCCAGGTTTTGCTCACCAAAGCGGCCTGCATCGCCGTCCACAGCCTGCCAACCCAGTTTGACGCCCAATTGCGCGTTGTTGCCCAACACCGGATGCGCGTCCAACGGCAAATGGTAAGCAAACAGGTTGATGTCATGCGCCAACAGCAGGGCCAGGCGCTGCTTCATCCAGCCTGTGACCCGGCCATCTTGGCCACGCCAAAACAGGCCGTGATGGACAAAAATGGCATCGGCCTGGGCCTCAATGGCGGCTTCAATCAAGGCCCGGCTGGCGGTGACGCCCGAGACAATTTTTTTGACGGTGGCGCGGCCCTCGACCTGCAGGCCGTTGGGGCCGTAGTCTTTGAAGCGCTCAGGTTGCAGCAAGGCATCGAAGGCTGTTGATAATTCATCGCGCAAGGTCATGGCCCGATTGTCGCATTCGCAAATGACCCGCCGGGCCTACAATTTGCCCCATGAAACGTCTTTGGCTCTTGTTTTCGCAGACCGCTACGGTGCTGCTGGCAGCTTATTTTGTAGTGGCCACTTTGAAACCAGCTTGGCTAGGCAAACCTGGCGCTGGCGTAGGCACCTTGGCCTATTTGGAAGCCCCAGCGGCCGCCAACGCCCTGCCCCCGGCCAACAGCTTTAGGGCGGCGGCGCAAAAAGCCTCACCCGCTGTGGTCAGCATCAACACCAGCAAGGCCACCAAGGCCGATCCGCGTTCGGCAGACCCGTGGTTCAAATTCTTTTTTGGCGAACGCGACAATGCCCCGCAGTCGGGCCTGGGCAGCGGCGTGATCGTGAGCGCCGATGGCTACATTTTGACCAACAACCACGTGGTCGAAGGGGCCGACGAAATCGAAGTGGTGCTGAACGACAACCGCCACACCGTGGCCAAGGTGATTGGCACCGACCCTGACAGCGACCTGGCCGTGCTAAAAATCGCCCTGGACAAGCTGCCTGTCATCGTGATTGGCAACTCGGACACGCTGCAAGTCGGAGACCAGGTTTTGGCCATTGGCAACCCGTTTGGTGTGGGCCAAACTGTCACCTCGGGCATCGTCAGCGCGCTAGGGCGCAACCAGCTAGGCATCAACACCTTTGAGAACTTCATTCAGACCGACGCTGCCATCAACCCCGGGAACTCGGGCGGTGCTTTGGTGGATGTGAATGGCAACCTGGCGGGCATTAACACAGCGATTTACTCGCGCTCGGGCGGCAACATGGGCATTGGCTTTGCCATTCCGGTGGCCACCGCCAAAATGGTGCTCGAAGGCATTGTCAAAGACGGCCAGGTCACCCGCGGCTGGATTGGCGTGGAGCCCAATGAACTGTCGCCCGAATTGGCCGAAACCTTTGGCGTGAAAGTACCGACCAACGGCGACACGGCGCTGCTGCGCGGCGTCATCATCACCGGCGTGCTGCAAAACGGGCCTGCGGCTCAGGCGGGCATTCGGCCGGGCGACATCATCACCGCCGTGGCTGGCCAACCCGCTGGCAACGTGGCCGAGCTCCTTAGCCGCGTGGCAGCGCTGAAGCCCGGCAGTGCGTCCAAGTTCAGCGTGCTGCGCAAAGACGAAAAGCTGGACTTGAACGTGACGCCGGGAGTGCGACCCAAACCGCGCAAGGGGCCGCAATAAAGTAGATGGGCGGCTGTGCGAGCCTGCACAGTGAAATTTAAAATGCTATTATTAGTATAGCAATTTATTGAATAAATACGAGAGCTAGAGGCCTTTTCTGTTCATATCTTGAGCTGAAACGAAAAAAATTAACCTACAGGTTAATTTTTAAGAAAAATACCCAAAAAAAACCAAAACCTCAACAATCCAGCTAGTCCTGACCGGATTCAACTGTCTTTCGAGAGTTTTTCATCAGTAAACCATTCGGGTGCCGGGTTGGCAGCCGCTGCTACCGTTAGGCAAGGGGAGGATGTGGACTGTACGAAAGGAGCGCTTCAGACTAGAAACTTTCGTATCCGTTGTTGGCCCGGGCCAAAATGTCCACGTCCATTTGCAAAAAGAAGTGTGGAAGGTCAAGCAACACCCAATTTTCAGCCAAGAGTTCATTTTCAGAGCGCCACCAGTCCATGACACGCATTGTCACGGGTATGTTGCTCGCAGGCACCCCAAGGTAAGGCCCTGAATGTGTCGCGTGAATGCTGGGCCAGCCGGTTGAGGCGGCGTAAGCACCTTCGCCAAAGCGGGCACGGTGATTGCCACCCTTGCGGTCCGGGATGGCGGTAAGGAACGGCTTTTGATGGTGCGTCTCGAACCCTGCTATGGCACGCGAAGTACCGATACCGCCTGGCCCGTACCACATCATGTCCGGGTGCCAAAAGCGTGCCATACCCATGCTTTTAAGGTCAGTTTTGTCGTAATTGCTTAAACCGCCAATCATCTGCATCACCAAGTCCAGGCACGCCTGACCTTCTTTGGGATCACTAGCTACCCGCAGCAAGCCGTCCTGCGTGCGAGGCCCCGGCACTAGTAACTCCATCCCAGTGGGTTTGGGCAAAATCGGGCGACCGACTTGGCGCGCCAAGTCCACCAAATCCAGCAGAACGCGCGCTTCAGCAATGCGCCCATCCACCATGCGGTAAAACTCGCCAAACCGAAGCCAGACGGGCTCATTGTTGGCGGGAATGCCAAACAAATCAGCGCGAAACGTGCCCAGGTAGTGACCCGTACAAGTTACCCAGAACCCCTCACCGCCGCAGATTTTTCCGTCCCACCAGCCCCCAAAAAACAAGTCGGTACGCCGCTCAAGGTCAGGCATGGCAGCCAGCAGCGGCGCAAAAAAGCGACCTGCCACTGCATGCGGGCCTACCAATTCGTTGACCGGGTGTGAGACAACCCACTGAACATTGGGTGCTAAAAGTTGGTGACAGCTGATTTCGAAGTCACTGGCTGGCAAGCGGTTGATCGCAGACCATGCGGCGCTTTTGGCGGCCTCTAGTTGGTAGGTTTGACCGAGGGGTACGGGAGTTTTCATGACAACATGTTAAAAGTGAATACCTATGCACAATTACCAAATTTTGACAAAGAAATTTAAGCTCGAATTTTGAACATTTGAACAATCATTGGAACATAGCAGCCTGTTCGGGTAAGCCCCGATTCAATTTCATCTATCCTCTGCCAAAGTGCATAGGTATGCAAAATTGCGTTCCGTCATGAATAGTGCCTTGGCCGCTAATGTTACCTCGATCGACGTGGCGCGCTTGGCAGAGGTGTCGCAGTCGGCTGTGAGCCGCAGTTTTACTCCGGGAGCCAGCGTGTCCGACAGCACGCGGGCCAAAGTCATGGACGCGGCGCGCAAACTGGGTTATCGGCCTAACGCTCACGCGCGAAGTCTGATCACCAAGCGCTCGCGAATCATTGGGCTGGTGCTGTCGCAAATGGAGAACCTGCTGTACCCGATAGCGCTAGATCATTTGGCCAAACGGTTACAGCGCGACGGCTACCACGTGCTCTTGTTTGTGAACGACACGCCAAACTCCGACGAATTGGTCAACCAAATTTTGCAGTACCACGTGGACGGCATTGTGTTGGCTGCAACCACATTGTCCTCAGGCCTGGCCCAGCGCTGTGCAGATGCAGCGATTCCAGTGGTGCTGTTCAATCGAGTGATGACTTCGGGCAGCGCAGGGGCTGTGAGCTCGGTGCGGTCAGACAACGTGGCGGGCGGGCGGGCTGTGGCTCGGCATTTTGCCGAAACGGGCCATCAACGCGTTGCCTTTATCGCAGGCAACGAAGAGTCTTCAACCAACCTAGAGCGCGAGCGTGGGTTCAGGGAAGGGCTGGCAGAACGGGGTCTGCGAATCTGGGCTCGAAGTGTTGGCAACTACGACTTTGAGCAAGCCCGCAATGCCGCCCGTGAGCTTTTTGACATCGGCCCGGAACGCCACGATGCTGTGCCTGATGCGGTGTTTGTCGCCAGCGACCACATGGCCTTCGCTGTGATGGACACGCTGCGGTACGAGCTCAAGCTGCGCGTGCCGCAAGATGTTTCTGTGGTCGGCTTTGACAATGTGCCTCAGGCCGATTGGGGCAGCTATCGGCTTACAACGGTTGAGCAGCAATTGGGGCCGATGATTGAGGCCACAGTGGGATTGCTACAGCGTTATCTGCGCAATGATCGGTCCTCGCAAAGCGAGAATGTGATCGTCCCGGTGCAATTGGTGATTCGTGACACGGTGCGCAAGGCGAAACCTGTCCAAGAAATTAGAAAATGAAGGAATCGCCTTGAAGGGATTTGATACTGAGTTCCGTGACCTGGATCATTACATTCGCGTCATCACAGATCGCATTTGGGAGGGTCGGCGCATTGAAGATATCCGTCTCTACTACAGCGAGGATTGCGCGGTGGAAACGCCATCCAGTGTGTCGATTGGTGTCGAGCCAGTGATTGCAGGCACTCGTGCCACGCTTGTGGCGTTTCCCGACCGTCGCTTGCTGGCAGAAGACATTATTGTTTCTGGCGATGAAGAATACGGTTTTCTGTCGTCGCACCGAATACTGAGCCCAATGGTGCACGCAGGCCCTGGCCCGTTTGGTCCGCCCAGTGGCAGGAGCGTACTGGTCCGGACCGTAGCGGACTGTGTCTGTATCAACAACCGCATCGTGCACGAATGGCTGGTGCGAGACCAGGCGGCAATTGCACGACAGATTGGTCTACACGAGCGTGATCTTGCCCAGCGCTGGCTGAATGAAACAGGTCAAGGTGATTGCGGCCTTTTTGTAAAACCCGCCATGCCGGCGGCGCCAGCGCCTTACATATCCCTGGTCGATCAAAGCGAGCTTGCGCAGCGGTATGCGGCGATTTACAAGCAACTCTGGGCTTCTGCTAACACCACACTCCTTTCGCAGAGCTTTCATGAGGAGGTGATCGCCATGGTGCCAGGGGGCGAGACACTGCTTGGAGCGCCTGCCTTGGCGAAATTCTGGTCAACGGTGGTTTCGTCATTGCCCAATGCACAGTTTGAGGTCGAGCACCTTGTAGCCAACGCTCGTGTGGGCCGCGCCACCAGTGTCGCCATGCGTTGGCGCGCGCGCGCCTTGCACTCGGGTGCAGGCCGCTATGGCGCGCCCAGCGGACGCGCCGTGGAAGTCATGGGCATCTCGCACGCAGACATGGAGCACGGGCGCATCGTGCGCGAATGGGTGCTAATGGATGACGTTGCCATCTGGATGCAAGTTTTGCAGCCGCAAATAGACCGCGCCTGAGATGGCCCAGGTCAAGCTCATCAATATTGCTAAGCGTTGGGGCGCTGCGGTGGGCGTCAAGCAACTGTCGCTGAATATTGCCGATGGCGAGTTTCTGGTGTTGCTAGGCCCATCTGGCTGCGGCAAGACCACCACGATGCGCATGGTGGCAGGTCTGGAAGACCCCAGTGAAGGCGAGATTTGGATTGGGGAGCGTTGTGTCAATGCGTTGGAACCCAAAGACCGCGATGTAGCGATGGTATTCCAAAGCTACGGCTTGTACCCCAACATGACTGTCGCTGAAAACATCAGTTTCCCGCTGCGTATCCGTGGCTTGACGCCAACCCAAATTGCACCCGCTGTAAAGCTAGCTGCCGAGCGCGTGGAACTGATGGACTACTTACACCGAAAACCCAAGGAGTTGTCGGGCGGCCAGCGCCAGCGCGTGGCGTTGGCGCGCGCGATTGTGCGAGAGCCCTCGGTGTTCTTGATGGACGAGCCGCTGTCAAACCTAGATGCCAAGCTGCGCGTGAGTATGCGCGCGCACCTGAAGCACCTGCATCACACGCTCGGTGTTACTACCATTTACGTCACCCATGATCAGATCGAGGCAATGACGCTTGCGGACCGCGTCGTGGTAATGAGTCGCGCCGAAGTGCAGCAAATCGGCACACCCAAGGCGATTTACAACGACCCGGCCAACCTCTTTGTCGCTGGCTTCATTGGCTCGCCGCCTATGAACTTGGTGCCTGGCCTGGTTGATGCAGGTATTTTTAGCGCGCCCGGCATCCGTATTTCTGGTTTTGGCGCACTATCGCAACATAACGTGGTGCTGGGCATGCGCGCAGAGGATCTGGTCGTCTCAGCTGACTCAAATGCTGGTATTGTGGGGGAAGTTTTTTCATTCGAACTTACGGGGGAAGCCACCCTGGTAACCGTGCAATTGGGAAATTGCCGAGTGACAGCCAAGGCAGACAAAGACCACCACGCCAGCATTGGGCAGCGTCAAGCCTTGCGCGTGGACCCCAGTCGATGTTTTTTGTTTGACGCTGCGACGCAGATGCGTATTCGCTGGAATCCGTGAAGCCCAAATCCATGAACTTCAACCGTCGTCGCCTGCTGGTTGCCGCAGCTGCAGGCGGCCTGCCCAGTCTTGCGAGTGCTACTACGTGCAGCGCGCTGGTGATGGCGCAGGGCGACATCCAACTGGTGGGTGGCTCACTCCCGGCGATACAGCACATGGCGCGCGTAGCCGAAGGCTGTAGCCGATCAGGCTTGAAGGTATCGTTCAAGATCACACCCCAAGCCCGCACCGAAGTCGAGCGTGCTTTTGGCTCCAGCGGGCGTTCTGCGTTTGATGCCGCGGTGATCTCTGCGGGTGTGTTTAGCAATCTCTACAGCCGCCGCCAGCTCGCCAATTTGACAGATCTAGTCGACAAGTACGCCAGCCGCTACAAGCTTGAGGAACGCATGATGGTGCGGGTGAACGGCGAAGTCATGGCGTTAGCGTTTATGCAAAACACGCAGAATCTGGTGTATCGAAAAGACCTGTTTACGCGCCACCGCTTGGCGGTGCCCACAACCTATGCCGAAATGCGCCAAGCGGCTTCAACCTTGCGCGCTGCCGAGCCAGAGGTCGTCTTTCCGATTGCACAAGGCTTTGGCAAGGGCTTTGATGCCAGCGTGGAATTCACCAATATTCTTGCCAGCCTAGGAGGAAGCTTTTTTGAGCCCCGCAGCGCGCAGCCAGCGTTTCACAGCGCTCTGGGTGCGGCTGCGGTGAACATCATGCGCTCAGTACTACCCCATATGAGTCCGAATGCGCTGGCCATGAGTACCGATGATGTGATGAATCAGCTGCAACAAGGCAAGTCTGCCATGGGCGTTCTTTGGGCCAGCCGAGCATCGCGCATGGACGATCCCGTTGCGTCCAAAGTGGTGGGCATGATGGCCTTTGCGGCGGCGCCCTCTGCCATCGCAGGGGGGAGAACTGCAGCGCACTTGTGGTGGGATGGCTTAGCGATGCCGCGAAACTTCAGCGGGGGTAACACGCGGCGCGAGGCAGTTTTTCACGTGCTGATGGAAATACTCAGTGAGGAGACGGTCCGCACTGGCAATGACCTGGCCGTTTGGGTGCGCTCCAGCTACCAACCCGGGCGCTTTGGAGCCGGTGTCGCGTTAGCGCAAAAGGCCGGTGCGCTGGCATGGCCCGCTGAGCCCTTCTTTTCATTGGCACTGGGCGAAGTCGGCAAGGTTTTGCCCGATGCCTTTAAGGGCGAAAGACCAGTGGCGGATGTGTTGACAGGTGCTGCGCGGGCGTATCGACGCGCGGCGGTGGAAAAAGGGTTCATTCGGAGCACCGCGTGAATCAGAGCGCCCCATGAACAGGTGTACGTCGTGAGAACGCGCAGCTTTCTCCAATTCACCGCGCCATCCGTGCTGCTGATGCTGGCACTGCTGGCGCTGCCGCTGGTGATGACGTTCTGGCTATCGATGCGCAATTGCTCGCCCGAGCTGGAACTGGTATCAGTCAAGCAGACTGGGCCTTTTGGCTTGCAGGAGGTGCTTACCCTGCGCGCGCGCGTGGATACGAGCGGGAAGCTCATCGAGCACTGCACGTTTGTAGGTTTTGACTATTACCGCAAGATTCTCGGGCTCGGCACGCAGAATGCGGGCAATGTGGCGACAAGCACCACGCCCGGCCCGCAATACAACGAGTTCTTGGAGGCGCTCAAATTCACGCTGATCTACACGCTGGTGACTACGCCTTTCGTACTCGGAGGTGGCCTGCTGCTGGCCTTGGGGGTCAACCGCGCCGCACGAGGGCTGCGCGGGTTTTTCATTTCAGCCTCGCTGTTGCCCTTCATCATCACACCGGTGGTGGGTGCGCTGGCGATCAAGTGGCTGTTTCGCGACAACGGGCTGGTGCCACATGTACTGGCACAGTTTGGCGTGGAAGTATTCTGGATGGCGCAGGCCTGGTCGGCGCGAATGCTGATCATTTTGTATGGCATCTGGCATGTGCTGCCGTTTGCATTCATCGTGCTCTATGCGGGCCTGCAGTCGGTGCCACAAGATGCGCTGGAGGCTGCCACGATTGATGGTGCGTCGCGCTGGCAAAAGCTACGGTTTGTGACCCTGCCGCACCTGATGCCGCTGATCACCTTCATCACCATGATCCACTTGATGGATGCCTACCGCGTGTTCGAGCCGGTGCTGGTTTTAACCCAGGGTAGCTTCACCACCAGCGTGCAATACCTCACCTATTACGTGCTTCTGGAGGAAAACAATCCCTTCAAAGCCAGCGCGGCGGCGGTGCTGACCGTGCTGGGCATAGCCGTGCTGCTGATCCCGATGTTACGAAAAACCTGGCGCGAGCAAAGGCAGGGGTTTTAGATGAAGCGCAGCACGCCACTTGGCCAGGTTTTACTCTATGGCGCACTGTTGGCGTGGTTGCTGCTTGCATCGCTGCCGATTGTCTGGGCCGCGGTGATTTCGTTTCGACAGTATGTCGATGCTTTTGCTGCTCCGTTAAAATGGCTTGCTCCCTTCACACTGGAAAACTACATCGGACTGTGGATCGACAAAGCCTTCTACTTGAACTTCGCCAACACCCTGCTGGTGACCCTATGCACCGTTGTCATCTCGCTAAGTACGGGCTGTCTGGCGGGTTATGCGCTGGCTCGCTACCGGGGCAGCCTGGGGTTTTGGCTGCTCATCATCGCCTTGGCATTTCGCGCGCTGCCTCATTCGACCCTGCTGCCTTCGTTCTTCACGATCTTTGATTCTTTGGGAATTCGCAACACCTACTTCACGTTGATCTTTGTGTTGGTGGCGATCAACCAGCCCTTCACCATCTGGATGTTGCGCTCATTTTTTGCCGGCATTCCGGCCGAGCTCGATGAAGCCGCCCAAGTCGATGGCTGCACGCGCTTGCAGGCTTTTCGCCGCGTCATCATGCCGGTGATGTGGCCGGGCGTGGTGACCACGGGCTTGTTCAGCTTCTTGCTGGCTTACAACGACTTTCTGCTGAGTTCGGCGTTGACCAGCGCCGAGAAGATGACCATGCCCGCCGCTATCGCCAACTCGATCCACGCCGAGAGCGAAGTGCTGTTAATGCAGGGCGTTGCTGGCTCCGTCAGCATTGCGATACCGCTGATTTTGCTGGTGGCGCTGTTCCAGCGGCAAATTGTGTCGGGGTTGACGCAGGGGGCGGTGAAAGGTTAGGGTTTTACCGAACTCGCTTGCATAGTTGTTGCATACGATTGCAATGTAATTATTTGAACTTTACACTAATGTTGAATCGGAAGATTCAATGAGACTAATCGATTTATCGATGCGATCACCCACCGAGAAAATACTGGAGACCTTCCCATGCAAATACCTCGCCAGAACATCCTGACGGTAAGCGTCCTACAAGCTTTGACAGCCTGGATTTTCACCGTGCCCGCAAGCGTTTTGGCGCAAGCTCCAGCTGCCGTTGCGTCAAACTTAACGCTACCCACCGTCAATGTCACTGCCAACCGACGTGTCGAAGATCAACAGAAGGTAAGCGTCTCAGTCACCGCAGTGAATGGTGAAACCTTGGCTGAACGCAACGTGACAGACTTGTCTCAAATGGAGAGCCTTTCGGCAGGATTTACCTTTAGCCGATCAGGCGTCGATGCGCGACCGTCGATTCGAGGTGTACGCACTGAAAACGTAGCGGTCAATGCAGACACCACCATTGGCTTTTTTGTGGACGGTATCTACAAGTCACGAGCTCAACAAGCCATGCTTGGCTTTGTAGACGTAGGCCGTGTTGAGATTATGCGTGGGCCACAAGGCACTTTATTTGGCCGTAACACCTTTGGCGGCAGCATCGCTATTACTACCAATGCTCCGGAATTGGGAGTGTTTGAAGGCGCTGCTAGTTTGGGTTTTGCAAGCTTTGGCAAGACGCGTTTTGATGGCGCTGTCAACCTACCAGTAAGCGACACAGTTGCCTTTCGCTTCGCGGGTGCCTTGGAAAAGTCAGACCCCTGGGTTAAAAATGACTTCAACAGCGCTGCCGGACTGTTTGACCAAGATTTGCGTTTTCTGCGTGGTTCGGTCAAGATCAAGCCCAACGCAAATTTTGAGGCCATTTTGCGAGCTGACCTGACAGAACAAAGTGGTAATGGTGGCTCGGCATTCGGCTACAAACTGGCTGGCACCTATTTACACAATCCTTCTTGCCAGCAGCTTTTCAACAGCAGCTTCACATCATCGATAAACCCTCGCGGTGGCAACCGCGATGGCGTCAACGATTGCACCCGCACGCAAGGTGCAGGTGCGGGCACTGGTGCCAGCGCCATTGCAACCGGCGTTGATTTGGGCATACCGTTGTACCAGCCCGGCGTAACAGACCGCATCAACAACGACTACCAGCCTTTTCTGAAGCTGAGCGACAGCAATTTCTCAGTCGATTTGGCCTACAAATTTCCGTCTTTCACCCTGAAATCTCTCACGGGTTTTGCCAATTTTGACGCGGCCCGATCGCAAGACACCGATTTTTCAGCGTCCACCATCGGTATCGATTACCAAAAGACTTCTGCCAAGACTTTTTCCCAAGAGCTGCAAATTCTCTCTGAAGGAAAAGGGCCGCTCGGTTACGTGGCAGGCATCTATTACTTTAAGGATGAGTTGACTGGCCTGTTCATTAACCAGCAATTGCCTCGCACTATCCGCTCCGATGCGCTGGCTGCGCCCCTAACTCTGGCACAAAACGGTGGAGGTTTTTACGATCTGCAAAAGCCCGAGACAACGTCCACAGCAATTTACGGCCAAGTGAACTATCAAGCGACCGAAGCGTTTCAAGTGACGGCAGGTGCCCGCTACACGCAAGACCTCAAGTCCTTCAAATTCGCCAATGCCAATTCGGTGCTCCCTCTCACGGGTGCGGGAGCGCCAGACGGAACTAAAATTAGCTTAGACACAAGCCTGCCACCAGGCTCGGCCTTTGGCAACTCTGGCAGCACCAATTGCACAGGTTCCAACGCCCAGCCTGGCTTTAACTGTCTCCCGGGCACCAATACCATACAGGGAGCGACGTATGCGGACCAAACCTTCAGTAAGATCACGGGGCGCTTAGCGCTCGATTACAAATTGAACAACAATCAACTTGTTTACGGCAGCTTGTCCTCTGGTTTTCGTTCCGGTGGCTTCAACTCTGGCCAAGCAATTGAAGCATTTCGTACCTTCAAGCCAGAGAGCGTGGTCGCTCTTGAAGTTGGCTCGAAGAACCGCTTTTTGGGCAACACACTTCAGTTGAACGTGGCCGGTTTCACAAATGATTACAGTGACCTCCAAGAGCAGCGCCAAGTTGCTGTAGGGAACACGACGGTCTCTACTATTTTTAATGCCACCAAGGCCAAGGCAACTGGTCTGGAGATTGAAGGCCAGTGGCGCCAAAGCAAGTTTTTGACATTGGGTGGTTCGCTGTCGCTTCTGGATGCCAAGTATGGGCAGTTCACAGATGTAGCCCTGCCGTTCGGCACGTCCATATTGGTAGCTGATCCTGGCTCTACCGCACCGCAAACCGATGCCAATGGCATCGTAATTGCCGCTGCGGGTCAGCGCCGAATTTTTGCACCTGGGTACAACTGCGGCGTAGTTCCCGGAACTGGGGCAGCGGGGCAGCCGGCGGCATTGTTTGGTTGTGACCTGTCCGGTAAACAGTTGCCTTACGCACCGACTTACCAGGGCTCACTATTTGCCAAATACCAGTTTGCACTTTCGGGCGGCGGTTCGTTGACGCCCATGTTGGTCGCAAATTTTTCAGGCGGTTATTTTGGCCAGCCGACGAATGCAGAAATAGAACGCCAAGACGCTTTCGTCAAGGGTGACTTCAAATTGAATTGGGTAATCAATGATAAATTTGCAGTACAGGCTTACGTTGACAATTTCACCGACAAACAAACGATTAACCGTTTTGTATGGGGCGGTGGCGGTGCCTTGCAAGTCAGCGGCGCACCTTCCCGCACGTTTGGATTCAAGCTGGCTTACACAAACTTCTAACGCAGCGAGCTCCTAAGTTCATAAACTTTTGAGCCTTTCCTGAGATCGGGCAGTCCATTGTCTTCACGTCATCGCATCCTGACCACCCACGTTGGCAGCCTGCCCCGTCCTGAGTCGGTCGTCACCCAACTGTTTGCTCAGGATAGCGGACTCAATTACGTGGAGGCGCAATTTGACGCACTGATGGCGAAGGAAGTCGCCAGCGTGGTGGCTGAGCAGGCCGCTTCTCAAGTCGACGTCGTGAGCGATGGCGAAATGAGCAAAATTTCTTACGCCACCTACATCCGCCATCGCCTCACAGGCTTTGAGTTGGGTGAAATGCCGCGTGCTGTACCCAAAGATTTGGATGACTATCCCGGCTTCAAGGAGCGCTTGGTGAAGTTGGGGGCCACGCCGAAGTACCATCGCCCGATTTGCACTGGGCCTATTGCAGTCAAGGATTTAAGCGGACTGCACAAGGATATCGCCAACCTGAAGGCGGCATGCGTTGCGGCCAGTACCGAGCCGAACCCACCTGTACGGGCTTTCATGAATAGCGCCTCGCCGGGTGTAATCGCCGTGTTTCAACCTAACAAATACTACGCCAGTACCGAGCAGTACTTGCAGGCTTTGGCTGATGCCATGGCCACTGAATACGAAACGATTGTGGCGGCAGGGCTTGATTTGCAGATAGACGCGCCGGACCTCGCAATGGGCCGCCACATCAAGTTTCGCGATGTAGACGATAGCGAATTCCTGCGCAACGCCCACCTGCAGGTAGAAGCACTCAACCACGCGTTACGAAATGTCTCTGCTGATCGCATTCGAATGCATGTCTGCTGGGGCAATTACGAAGGGCCGCATCACCACGATATCGGGCTCGAAAAAATCGTCGACGTTGTGCTCAAAGCTAAGCCTTCGACGATTTTATTTGAAGGGGCCAATCCGCGACACGCACACGAGTGGGAGGTATGGGCCCAGGCCAGCAAAGCGGGCAAAATTCCCGACGATAAAATTCTGGCTCCTGGCGTGTTGGACTCCGTTAACAATTTCATTGAACACCCGCGTCTGATTGCACAGCGGCTACAAACTTATGCAGATATTGTGGGCCGCGACCGAGTGATGGCCGCCACCGATTGTGGCTTTGGCACATTTGCGGGCTTTGGCGCGATTCACCCTCCAATCTGTTTTGCCAAACTCGCCAGCATGGCCGTGGGTGCGCAGATTGCCAGTGAGGCCCTGTGGCCAAAAGATGCAGCCGGCTGACACTACTAAAAAGCAGCATTTGAAGTAAATTTTTAGGGAAATAGAAGCCTTTTTTGTTCTTAAATTGGCTGTTTTGACCAAGTAATGGTAGAAATTAACCTGTGAGTTAATTATTTTTCTGGAGTGAAGATATTGATCCAAGCATTGACCGAGACTTTGACGGAGGGGCAGATCAAGGCGCGCTTTATTCCGTTCAGCAGTTTGAGGTATTCCACTGAAGCGTTCATTGACTACTGCATCCCCGAGTGCGCCCCAAAATACAACTATGCGTTGATAGGGGCTGGCGTCTCGCAAAATCCAAAGCAACCCGTTTCCCTGCGCGAAAAGCACGGTTTTCAGGTGGGCGCCATTTCAATGCCACATGGCAAACGCAATCCACCCCACATGCACTTCACCGCCGAGGTGTTTTTTTGCGCCCGCGGCAAATGGGAAATGCACTGGGGCTTTAATCCTGGCCATCACACTGCTGAGATCGGTGAAGGGGATATTCTGACGGTGCCTACCTGGATCTACCGGGGTTTTAAGAATGTTGGCATTGACGATGGCTTCATGTTCACGGCGCTTGGCAGTGACATCACGGGCGGCATCTTATGGGGTCCCAGCACACTAGAGCTAGCGGCGAAGAACGGCGTGCGACTCACTGACGACTATCAAATTGTTGATCAAAACGTCGGGCAACAGTGGAGTGAGGGCATGCGATCATTGAAGCCAATGACAAACGACGAGATCGCCGCACTGCGCGACTGGTCGCCGCAAGAGATGAATCGACGGTTAGTGCGGTTTGCGGACCTTCAATGGTCAACCCGAGCAACGTTGGATGCCGCTTTGCCAGGTTGCGGCGCGCAGTTAGCGCCTGTCATCGGGCTGGGAATGACTGAGGATCGCAACCAGCAAGCTCCGGTTGTGAACTCGCATGGTTTCTCCATTGAATGGCTGAAAGTTACCCCAGGAGGGTGCCTAAGCCGACATCTGTTGCACGAGAAACAAATACTAATCGTTTATCAGGGCGAATTGCAGATCAGCGTGGAAGCCAAACCTCCAGTCAAAGCAGCCGCAACCGGTACGGTCGACATACCGTCAACGGTTACCACCATCGCTGCAAAAGGTGCAATTGATGGCTGGGACACCTTCGCCATGCCCGCTGGCCACTGGCGCAGCTATCAAAACATTGGCAGTCAGGACGCAGTGGTGCTGCTGATTATTTCAGGTGATGCGCGCAAGCGGATCACCTGGGCAGCTTCGGTCATACAGGCTGCTGGAGGCCTCGGCGATGCGATTGATGCGAACGGATATGTCGGCCCAAAGTATTTCATTGACCGGGCGCAGAACTGACATCATGCTGGATCACCGCCGCCCCCTCGACACTCGCGTGCTTGACATGCTCAAAAGCGGGAAACGGCTGCGCGGCGTTTTTAATGGTATTGCGTCGCCCGCTATTGTGGAAATGTGCGCCTACGCAGGCTTTGATTTCATTGTTATTGACAACGAGCACGGTAGTGCCGGCCTAGAGACGACAGAGCATATGCTGCGTGCCGCACGCGCTAGCGATTTGCCCAACGTTGTGCGCTGCTTGCCCCAAGATATTGCGCGAACGCTAGACATCGGTGCTGGCGCGTTGCAAATTCCCATGGTCAACACTGCAGCCCAAGCGCTGGCATTGGTGCAACAAATTAAGTACCCGATTCCCTGCCCCCCTGGCACCACTGAAATCAGAGGCCAGCGCGGTTCGACGTTCTCCAGCCGCGCCGCAGGCTATGGAGCGTTTGGTGGCTCCGCACACACGAAGCGCAGTAACGAAGGGATTGGCTTGATTGTGATGATTGAAACACCAGAGGGCGTGGCAAACGCTTTTGCTATCGCGTCGGTGGTGGGTGTTGATGGCGTGTTTGTGGGCCCGAATGACTTAGCGCACGCTATGGGTTTTGAGAACCGATGGTCAGAAGCCCCCGTGCAAGCGGCGATCCAACAGGCTTTACAGGCTGTGGCGGCAACAGGGAAGTGCCCTGGGATTTTGGCTCTTACGCCAGAAGAAGAGAACAAATACGCCAGCTGGGGTGCTCGTTACTTCGCCAGTGTCTCGACTGGAATAATCACTAAAGCACTGCGCGACGCTGCTCAAGCTGCAAAAACGCCTCTCGCGTACTGAAGCTTAACGGTTAGCTTAGGGCTTGGCTGAATCGGCCTCAGCACCATCAGGTGCAACCTCGGGCGCTTTGGTGTGTTTAATGAAAATCTGGGCGCACCAAATGCCGATTTCATACAACAGGTACATCGGCACCAAAAGCGCAATCATGGACACCGGGTCGGGCGGTGTGACGATGCCTGCCACGGCGGCGGCACCCACAATAAAGTAGGTGCGAAACGCCTTGAGCTGCGCAATGGTGACGATGTTCATGCGGGCCAAAATGACCACCACAATCGGCACCTCAAATGCCACGCCAAAGGCGATGAACATGGTGATGACGAAGTCAAGGTAGGCCTCAATATCGGGGCTGACGGCCACCGACATGGGGGCCATTTTCTGGATGGCCGGAAACGCCTGCCCAAAGACGAAAAAGTAGCAAAACGCGGCACCTGTGTAAAACAGCAAGGTGCTGGCGGCAACCAAAGGCAGTACGAGCTTTTTCTCGTGGCGGTACAAGCCGGGTGCCACAAAAGCCCACACCTGGTAAAGAATCCAGGGCAAGGACAAGCCAACAGCCGCTAAAACCGTCACCTTGATCGGCACCAAAAATGGCGACACCACGCCCACGGCAATCATGCGCGAGCCTTCGGGCAAGGCTTTGACCAAGGGCATGGCCAGCAAATCGTACATTTTGGACGGGCCGGGGTAAAACAAGAGCACGACCAGCAGCGCACCCACACCGTAAAGTGCCTTCAGCAGGCGGTCGCGCAATTCAACCAAATGCTGGACAAAGGGCTGCTCGGTGCCTGCCAGTTCGTCTTCTTTGGTGTCTACTTTCGCGTCAGAGCTCGCCTCAGAGCTCGTATTTTGGGTCGAATGGGGGTCAGTCATCAGCTTAATAGTTTCGGTCGAAACCTGGCGACTCGCGCTGCTCCCGACAAGGCTTTGGTTCGGGTACCCGTGCGGGCTTTGTACCAGCTAGGCGTGGCACCTTGCTTGACGCGCCACTTCTTTTGTGGGTGTTTGTAATGCGGAAAAGTCGGCGGCGGTGGGGCCAGGGTGGAACCAGACGTCAGGTCAGACGCCATGCTGGTGGCCTCGCTCCAGTTTTTTTCAAAATCGCTGGTGCCGGTTTGAATGGAATGCTCCACATCCCGCGCAGCGCTTTCAACCGACTCTTTCATCTTTTTCAGCTCGTCCAGATCCATCGACCGGTTGACCTCGGCCTTGACGTCGGCCACGTAGCGGCGCGCGCGGCCCAGCAGCGTGCCGATAGTTTTGGCCAGTCCGGGCAGCTTTTCAGGGCCGATGACGATCAGCGCGATACCGCCAATGATGGCGATTTTGGTAACCCCAATGTCAATCACGGTGCTTGGGTTCCAGGCAAACGTCTTGCATCAGGCTTTGGTTTTGGCTTCGACGTCAATGGTTTCTTTGGCAACAGTGGCCGCGGTTGCGCCGACTTGTTGGGTGGCGGCGGTTGCGGCTGTGGCTGCGTCAGCAGCTTTGTCGGTGCCGTCTTTCATGCCGTCTTTGAAGCCTTTGACGGCTCCACCCAAGTCACCGCCAATGTTGCGCAGTTTTTTGGTGCCGAAGATCACCACGATGATGACCAGAAAAATAATCAGGTGGGTGGTTGAAAATCCCATGAGCGTCTCCTAAGGTGTTAGAACGAACTATCCGTGCTGTGAATCAGGTCGATTTTAGACGGCATCTGTGTCTGAGGCGTTAACCCTTGCCCCAAGCGTTGATATTGTTAGGCTTACCGAAAATTGACGCGCAAAAGCAGCGCCTACCCGCGCAACCACGGCCGTGGCCCGCCCATGACGTGAATGTGCAGATGATGCACCTCTTGCCCGCCCTCTTTGCCCGTATTGGTAACAATGCGAAACCCGCCCGCCGGGTAAGGGTTGCAGCCCTCTTGCTCCGCCAACTTGGGGGCCAGCACCAGCATGCGGCCCAGCAAGCCCACATGCTCCTCGGTGACTTGCGCCATCGAGGGGACGTGCAGCTTTGGAATCATCAAAAAATGCACCGGAGCCCAAGGGTGAATGTCGTGAAAGGCAAACAGCTCGTCGTCTTGGTAAACCATTTTGGACGGGATTTTGCCCGCCGCAATTTTGCAAAACAGGCAGTTGGCGTCGTAGCTCATGAGTTTGATAGCAAGAGAAGCGGAATTATTGGCCGACTGCTTGATTGTTGTTCATCGCCACCATGCCGCGCACGATGCGGTACAGGAACCAGATGGAAATGATGCCCCAGGCGATCCAGCCGGGCACCACAAACAGCAACCACAACGGAATGGTGACGATGTACAAAATAGCTGCCCAAATGACCGATCGGATGCGCCATGAGAAATGGCTGGCCTGCCAGGTGCCTTCGGCTTCGCTGCGCTTCACCAGGTCGATCACCAGCGCGACGATGAGCAAAACCGCACCAAATTGTCCGCCGGGAATAACAGCCCCCAGGGCGACCACCAAGTGCAGCGCGTAGCTGACCCAGCCCACGGTTTTTAAATCTTGGGCTTTGGCCGAATCGGCAGCAACAACATCGATCACTTCGTTCATGGGGACTCCTTAGGTTGACGGATTCGCGTTTGCGCGTCCCTCGTGGGCTTTCACGATTGCGCGTCCCTTGCAAGGGCCTTGCGCAGGGCTTTTTCCTCAATGCCGCTGGTGCCCGCACGGCGCTGCAGTTCGGCAACCACGTCAGATGGGCGCAGGCCGTAGTGGGCCAGCGCAATCATGCAGTGAAACCACAGGTCGGCCACTTCGCCCACCACTTTGCTTGTATCGCCACCGTAGTCGGCGTCTTTGGCGGCCATCACCACTTCGGTGGCTTCTTCGCCAATTTTCTTCAAAAACGCATCGGGGCCCTTCAGCAGCAGCCGCGCCACGTAGCTGGCGTCTGCGTCGCCCTTATTTTTGGGCAAGCGCGATTCAAT
>JANPCR010000109.1:0-27363 GCA_031431035.1 Rhodoferax sp. | reverse complement strand
ATTGGAATGCCCCAACGCACGCCCTGAAGAGCTCGCCGAGCAGCGTGAGTTGTTGAGCCAAACCTTGCAGCGCATCACCACCCTGGCCCCAGGCTTGCGCGATGTGATGCAGTTCAGGGTGCTGCAAGACGAATCGTCAGATGCCGTTTGTGAGCGCCTGCACATCAGCGAAGCCAGCCTGTTTGTGCGGCTGCACCGGGCGCGCAAGCAGTTGCTGAATTGACCCGCGCTGGCGAGGGGGAGGCCAATGCGCCTCGGGCGTGAGACCCCAGCAGAAAGGCTGCGGTTTTAATCCCCGCCAAGGTCAGCAACAACGATCCTGCCCAATCAGTGGGTGGTTCGCTACACACTTTGCCATCGCCAAACAATGGCCAAACAATGGCCAAACATTGGCAAGGCTGCCAGCGTCACTTTTTGGCGGGGCTGGCTGCTTTGCCGGAATTGGCATAGGCTGACACGATGCCTTCGCCGTCTGCGCCCGCTTTTTTCTGCCAGTCAGACAGCATCACGGTGCCCACCTGTTTCATATCGGCGGTGAGCTTGGGGGCAGGAACCATGATTTTCATGCCTTTGTCTGTCAGGGCTTTTTTGTACCAGTCGTTCTTTTCTTCGCTGACTTTCCAGCCGCGCACTTCAGCTTCGCTTGCCGCTTTGAGCAAATTGGCTTGGGTTGCCGCGTCCAGCGCATCAAATGATTTTTTGTTCACAATCACCGCGTTTTTAGGCAACCAGGCTTGGGTGTCGTAGAAGAACTTCAAGCTCTCGTAGGTTTTGCTGTCGTACCCGGTGGAGCCCGAGCTCATGTAGCTTTCCACCACGCCTGTGGCCAGTGCCTGGCTAAGCTCTGCCGCTTGAATCGTCACGGGTTGTGCACCAATCAGTTCTGCAATTTTGGCGGTAGCAGGGCTGTAAGCGCGCCATTTGATGCCACGCAAGTCAGCCACCGACGAAATTTCCTTCTTTGTGTAAATGCCTTGAGGTGGCCATGCCACAGCGTAAAGCAGCTTCATGCCTTGGCCTGCCAGCAGCTTTTCCAGTGCCGGCTTTTGCGCGGCGTACAAACGCCGTGAATCGGCATAAGAGGTTGCCAAAAAGGGTATTCCGTCTGCGCCAAAAACCGCGTTTTCGTTCTCATGGTTGGCCAGCAGAATCTCGCCCAATTGAGCCTGCCCGCCTTGCACGGCCCGCTTGATTTCATTGGCCTTGAACAGCGACGCATTGGCGTGCACGGTAATTTTGAGCTTGCCCGCAGTGGCCTTGTCCACATCGCTGGCGAACTGCACCAGGTTTTCACTGTGGAAGTTGCCAGCGGCATAGGCGGCCGGCAGGTCCCATTTGGTTTGGGCGCTTGCGCCAAACGCCAGGGTGGCGGCAGTCAAAGTCAGCGCGAGATTGAATTTCATAAAAATGCTCCGTCCAAAAAATGAGATGTGAATGACCGAATTAGAAACCCTGAAGGATAGAGGCAAAAGTCACGGCCGTTCACCCGTATATTCCCCCAATGGGCATCAACCCGGAGGACTTGCCATGAATTTGCGTTTTGTCGAAGCTTTTTACTGGGTGGCCACCCTCAAGTCAGTCTCGCGCGCGGCTGAAAAGCTGTTCATCACCCAGTCCGCCATGTCAGCCCGCGTTGCCGCGCTGGAAGAAGAGCTCGGCGCACTGCTGCTGGATCGGCGGGACAAACAATTTCGGCTGACCGTTGCGGGCACGCGGTTCATGACCTACGCGCAAAAGCTGCTCGAATTGCAGCGCGAAGTGAAGGCCGAGATGGGCTCTGGGCAAGACCTGGTGGCCTCGCTTCGAATCGGAGCCATTGAATCCGTGTTGCATTCGTGGTTGATTCCATGGCTTGAGAAGCTTCGCGTCGAGCAACCCGGCCTAGAGCTTGAATTGACCGTGGAGACCACGCCCGTGCTGATGGACCAAGCCCAACGGGGTGCGCAAGACATCGTTTTTGCCGCTTTGCCGTCGGGCGGCGAGGGTGTTCGCAGCCGGTCGCTGCCGCCCATGCCGATGTGCTTTGTGGGGCAGGCCATGCAGCATCGCAAACGTGCCTACACCCTGGCAGAGCTTGCGCGCGGCGAACTGTTGACGTTTCAGCGTGGGTCGCAGCCGCATGTGGCGCTGCTTGACGCGTTGCGCCAGGCGGGCGTGGAGAACAAGCGGGTCCACACGATTTCCAGCATTTCTGCGATGGCCCAGTTGGTGCAAGGCGGTTTTGGCGTGGCCACCTTGCCACTGGCTGCCGCAAACCGCTTGGTCGAAGTGCAAGGGCTGCGCGTTTTGAAATGCGATGTGCAGTTGCCGCCCTTGCCGATTCATGCGAGTTACCGCGCCGACCCGGCGACGGGGCTGGCAGAGGCCGTGCTGAAGTCGGCGGTTGGGTTCATGTGACGGCGTTTGGAAACTGGTTCGAAGGTGCGGCTGCTTTGCCAAATTAGTTGCTATATTTACAATAGCATACTATCTATATAGATAGAGAGCTAGAGGCCAATTTCATTGGAAATAGTCGGTTTTGGAGGTTTTTGGCACTCAAAATACCCAAATTGGGTATGTAAATGACCTTTTGGGCAATTTTTTACTCAGCTTGCTCGCTGATTTAATTTTCAAATTTTTGAGTCAAATCGTCAGGGTTTGCCCTCGCGTCCACTGTGGTGAATCATCGAAAAAATTGGTGACTTGAGCAAAATATTTCTTGTTTGCTTGAAGGCTCAGGGCTGTTCACAATTCGCTTCATCTCAGAAATTCGATGGACTTGAAGTGACCTCCTTTAACCTCCCAAAGCCCCTCAAGGCGCAAACAACTGTGCAGGCCGTGCGGCAGCGGATTCGCCTTGGCCAGTGGACCTCGCACACCAGCGGTCTGGCTGAGGGGCATGTTCAGGGGAATGTGGTGATCTTGCCGCAGGCGCTGGCAGGCGATTTTTTGGCTTATTGCGAACGCAACCCCAAGCCCTGCCCGCTGCTGGCGGTAAGTAGGCCAGGCCAGGCGAGTCTGCCCACTTTGGGCGATGACATCAACATTTGCACGGACGTGCCGCGTTACCGTGTGTGGCGCGATGGCGAACTGGTCGATCAGCCGACTGATATCAGCGCCCTGTGGCGCCAGGACTTGATGACGTTTGTGATTGGCTGCTCGTTTTCATTTGAAGAAGCGCTTTTGCAAGCGGGCCTGCCGCTTCGCCACATCGCTCAAAAGAGAAATGTGGCGATGTACCGCAGCAATATAGCAACCAAAGCGTCGGGGCCGTTCCATGGGCCTATGGTGGTGTCAATGCGACCCTTCAAGGCGGCCGACGCGACGCGTGCGGCAGACATCACGTCGCGCTTTTCGCGGGTGCATGGCGCGCCGGTGCATTGGGGTGATCCTTTGCAAATTGGCATTGTCGATTTGTCAAAACCTGACTACGGTGACGCGGTAGACGTGTTGGCCGATGAAATTCCAGTGTTTTGGGCCTGTGGCGTGACCCCTCAAGCAGCCATTGCACAAGCCCGCCCTGCGTTTTGCATCACCCACGCGCCAGGGGCCATGCTGATCACTGATTTGCTCAATCACCAATTGGCTGATTGACCCCCGCTCCCCCATCTAGTCCCTGCCAGTCCCACCCAAGCCGTTTCAACCCGTCATCAGAAAGATCTTATGAAAAAACTCTTGATTTCTCTTGCAGCCGCTGCCTGTGTCGCCGCGCCCTTCAGCTCTGCGCTGGCACAGGCGAAGTGGGACTTGCCCTCTGGCTACGGTGCCAACACGTTCCAGGTGCAAAACCTGGTGCTATTTGCTGACGGAGTGGACAAAGCCACCGCGGGCAAGCTGAAGATCACCATTCACCCCAACGCCTCGCTGTTCAAGGCGAATGAGATTAAGCGGGCGGTGCAGTCGGCGCAAACTCCGATTGGTGAATTCATTTTGTCGGGCGCGTCCAACGAAGCGCCAATTTTTGGGGTGGACTCCATTCCGTTTTTGGCCACCAGCTACGCGGATTCCAAGCGGCTTGACGCGGCGTCACGCGCGCTGTTGGTCAAGACTTTGGCAGCACAAGGCATGAAGCTGCTGTACACAGTGCCGTGGCCACCGCAGGGTCTGTATTCCAGCAAACCTGTCGCGTCGATGAAGGACTTGAAAAGCACCAAAATGCGGGCCTACAACCCAGCGACATCATTTATTGCAACTGCTGTCGGCGCGCAACCTGTCACCATTCAGTTGGCAGAGCTGCCTGCGGCTTTGGCAACGGGTGGTGTGGACAATTTTTTGACCTCTAGCGCCAGCGGTGTCGACAGCAAGCTGTACGAAAGCGTGAAGTACTTCTATGACGTGAACGCCTGGTTGCCGCGCAATGCCGTGGTGGTGAACCAAAAGGCCTTTGACGCACTGGACAAGCCCCTGCAAGACGGCGTGTTGAAGGCCGCCGCCGAGGCCGAAACCCGTGGCTGGCAAACCAGTGAGGTAAAAGACGGCGAGTACATGCGCGAGCTGGCCGCCAAAGGCATGAAAATCGACACCAGCAGTGTCATGTTGAAGGCGGAGCTCAAGCTCATTGGCGAGCGCATGACCAGCGACTGGCTCAAGCTGGCGGGTGATGAGGGCAAGGCTATCATCGACGCATTCAATAAAAAGTGAGCAGCAGTTTCTCTGCTGTGCCTGCCTTGACAAGCTCCAAGACTATCCCCAACCCTCCTGTCGAAGACAGTTCGGCCAACGCGCCATCCTGGCTGCGCACCTGGCTGGATCGCCTCTACCTGGTGTCTGCCGTGTTGGGCGCAAGCTGTATCGCGCTTATCTGTGTGCTGATGGTGGCCCAGTCGCTGGGGCGGCAGTTTGGGGCCACAACAGGCGCAGTGAATGACATCGTTTCGTGGCTTTGTGCTGCGGCCGCGTTCCTGACAATGGCGCATGCGTTCAAGCATGGCGACTTTGTGCGAGTGACTTTGCTTTTGGAGCAGCTTTCGCCCAAAGTGCGTCGCAGCTTTGAACTCGGTAGTTTGTTCATCGCGGTGTGCGCGGTGGCCTACCTGGCTTGGTGGGCCTGCGCATTCACCTTTCAAAGTTGGGAATTCAAGGAGCTTGCGCAAGGCCTGTTGCCCTTGCCGATCTGGATACCGCAATCTAGCTTCGCGCTGGGTGCCGTCCTGCTCTTGATTGCCGTGGTGGATGAATTTGTGATTGTGTTGCGCGGTGGCGTGCCCACCTTTGTGCGTTTGGTGGCCGAACGGCATGCCAAAGGCGATTTTTCTTCAGACCTTTGAACCTGCAGGTTCGAGGCGAAGCGTTCAGATCACTTCCCTTTTTGGTGGGCAAACCCTATGGATATTCTTGCAATTGGAAGTGTGCTGCTTCTGTTGATGTTGTTGCTGCTGTCTGGCGGTGTCTGGATCGCCATGACCTTGGCGATTTGCGGCTGGGTAGGTCAGGCTTTTTTCACCAAAACGCAGCCGGGCATGAACTTGTTTTCAGCCTTTTGGGAGAGCAACGCCAGTTGGGAGCTGGCGGCGTTGCCCTTGTTCATCTGGATGGGTGAAATATTGTTTCGCACCCGCTTGAGCGAAGAGATGTTCACCGGGCTGGCACCCTGGCTAAACCGGGTTCCGGGGCGGCTGTTCCACACCACCATTTTGGGCTGCGGCATTTTTGGTTCAGTCTCTGGCTCGTCGGCGGCAACCTGCGCCACGATTGCCAAAGTGTCCTTGCCCGAGCTGAAAAAACGCGGTTATGACGAGCAGATTGCCATTGGCTCGCTGGCCACCGCAGGCACCTTGGGCATTTTGATTCCACCGTCCATCACCATGGTGGTGTACGCCGTGGCGGCAGACGCATCCATCATTCGCATTTTCTTGGCGGGCTTTCTGCCGGGCATTTTGCTCATGGTGCTGTTCTCGGGCTACATCGCGTGGTGGTCGATTCGCAATAAGTCAAAAATGCCTCCTGCGGAGCCCGCCACCAGCTTCAAAGAAAAGCTGCGCCTGTCCAAAAATTTGATTCCCTGTGCGCTTTTGATCATCTTCATTTGTTGGTCACTTTTGGCGGGCTGGGCCACCGCCACGGAGTGCGCCGCCTATGGTGTGGTGGGTGCGCTGGCCTTGGCCGCCTGGAGCAAGTCATTGACCTGGGACAACTTCAAGGAAGCGTTGATGGGCTCCGCCCGAACCAGTTGCATGATCATGTTCATCTTGGCGGGGGCGGCGTTTCTCACCAAAACCATGGCCTTCACAGGCGTGCCACGGGAGTTGGCCGAATGGGTGGGTGCCATGAACCTGTCGCCCTACAGCCTGATCGCTTGTCTGGTTGTTGTTTACCTTGTGCTGGGCACTGCTCTGGACGGCATCAGCATGATTGTGTTGACGGCGGCAGTCGTCATGCCCATGATTCAAAAAGCCGGATTCGACCTGATTTGGTTTGGCATTTTCGTCATCTTGCTGGTTGAAATTGCCGAAGTCACGCCACCTGTCGGCTTCAATTTGTTTGTGCTGCAAAACATGACTGGCAAAGACAGCATGCTCATCGCCAAAGCGGCCATTCCATTCTTCTTCTGTTTGGTGGTCTGCATTGTCTTGATCACCGTGTTCCCTCAAATCGTCACGATCTTGCCGGATTTGGTGATGGGAGTTTCCAAATGACTGATTTCAAGTTACGCCGTTGGCAATTCTGGATTGACCGGGGCGGCACATTCACTGACGTGGTGGGCAAACGACCCAATGCTGACGGAAGTTTCAGCCTGGTAACGCACAAGCTGTTGAGCGAGAACCCGGAACAGTACAAAGACGCGGCCGTTGCGGGGATTCGGCATTTGCTGGGCCTGAAGCCGGGCGAGCCCGTGACGCCCGCTCTGGTCGATTGCGTGAAGATGGGTACGACGGTGGCCACCAACGCGCTGCTGGAGCGCAAAGGCGAACCGACCCTGCTGGTCACAACCCAGGGTTTTCGGGATGCGCTTCGCATTGGCTACCAAAACCGCCCGCGGCTGTTTGATAGGCAGATTGTTTTGCCAGAGCTTTTGTACAGCGCCGTGATTGAAGCTCAAGAGCGCGTGGGTGCCCATGGCGAGTTGGTGCACGCATTGGATGAAGCGCATTTGCGCCAAGCCTTGCAGGAACAGTACCAGGCTGGCTTGCGAACCGTGGCGATTGTTTTCATGCACGGCTACCGGTACACCGCGCATGAAAAAATTGCCAAACGCATCGCTTTGGAAATCGGTTTCACCCAGGTCAGCGCGTCGCACGAAACCAGCCCGATGATGAAATTTGTCAGCCGTGGAGACACCACGGTGGTTGACGCCTATTTGTCGCCCATTTTGCGGCGCTATGTTGACCAAGTGGCAGGCGACATGCCGGGGGTCAAGCTGTTTTTCATGCAGTCTTCGGGCGGACTTGCGGACGCGCGGGCGTTTCAGGGCAAAGACGCCATTTTGAGTGGCCCCGCAGGTGGCATTGTGGGCATGGCCAGAACGGCAGCGCTGGCAGGGCATGCCAAGGTGATTGGCTTTGACATGGGCGGCACATCCACCGACGTGTCGCATTTTGCGGGCGAGTTCGAGCGCGAGTTTGAAACGCAGGTGGCTGGCGTGCGCATGCGCGCCCCGATGATGAGCATTCACACCGTGGCCGCTGGCGGCGGGTCCATTTTGGCTTTTGACGGGGCGCGGTTTCGGGTCGGCCCCCAAAGCGCCGGTGCCAACCCGGGCCCTGCCAGTTACCGCCGTGGCGGGCCGCTGGCTGTGACCGATGCCAATGTGATGCTGGGCAAAGTGCAGCCGCGCTACTTTCCCAAGGTGTTTGGCCTGTTGGGCGATGAGTCGCTGGACGATGCGCCGGTGCGCGAGAAATTTGCGGCTTTGGCCCTGCAAAGCGGGCGCAGCGCCGAAGATGTGGCTGAAGGCTTTGTACAGATTGCGGTGCAGCAAATGGCCAATGCCATCAAAAAGATATCCGTGGCTCGGGGGTATGACGTCACCCGCTACACCTTGCAGTGTTTTGGCGGCGCGGGTGGGCAACACGCTTGCCTGGTGGCTGATGCGCTGGGCATGACGCAGGTTTTTGTCCACCCCTTGGCGGGTGTGTTGAGCGCCTACGGCATGGGGCTGGCAGACCAATCGGTGATCCGGGAGCAGGCGGTTGAGGTCAAATTGGAAGAGTCGGCCATGGTCTCCATTGCCGAAGCGCTGGATCGATTGGCACTGGCTGCGCAAGACGAGTTGACGCGTCAGCAACTTAGCGCTGGCGGCATCAAAACCCGCCGGCGCGTGCATGTGCGTTATGCGGGCAGTGATTCGGCGTTAATTGTCGATTTTGGTGACCTGAATGCAATTCAGGCCGGCTTCGAGGCTGCTTACCGCCAGCGGTTCGCTTTCTTGATGCAAGGCAAAGGCCTGGTGGTCGAAGCTGTGTCTGTTGAAGCGGTGATTGCAGGCGATGCACCCGAAGAGCCCCATTTGCCAATGCATGCCCCGCGCGATTTGCAAGCCTGTGGCGTGGTGCGGGACACTGTGCAGATGTACTCAGGCGCACAGTGGCATGCGACGAGTTTGGTGGTGCGAGAAGACCTTCGCCCCGGCGATGTGGTGAAAGGCCCGGCCATCATTGCCGAACGAAACGCCACCACCGTGGTGGAGCCGGGTTGGTCCGCCAGCCTGACAGCATTGGATCACTTGGTGCTTGAACGGCACGCTGCGCGGGCGGTGCAGTATGCAGCGGGCACGACGGCTGACCCGGTTTTGTTGGAGGTCTTCAACAACCTGTTCATGAACATTGCCGAGCAAATGGGTTTGCAACTGCAAAACACTGCGTATTCGGTCAACATCAAAGAGCGCCTTGACTTCAGTTGCGCTTTGTTTGACGCGGCGGGCAACCTGATTGCCAACGCACCCCACATGCCCGTGCATTTGGGCTCAATGGGCGAGAGCATTAAAACTGTGATCCGCGAGAACCGGGGCACCATGCAGGGGGGCGATGTTTTCGTGCTGAATGACCCCTACCATGGGGGCACCCATTTGCCTGACATCACCGTCATCACCCCGGTTTACCTGGCCGAAGCGGGGGGCTCTGAACCGCTTTTTTATGTCGGCTCGCGCGGTCACCATGCCGATGTGGGAGGTACAACGCCCGGCTCCATGCCGCCCTTTTCTACCCGCATTGAGGAAGAGGGCGTGCAGATCAACAACGTGAAGCTGGTGGCCCAAGGCGTGCTGCAAGAGGCGCAGATGCTGGCGCTGCTGCGAGGCGAGCAATCTTTCGACGGGCCGCCCCGAGAAAAATTAGCCCCCTCGGGGGGCAGCACCGTACGCGAAGCGACAAGCGTGGGGGCCATCTACCCTTCTCGCAATCCGGCCCAGAACATGGCCGACCTCAAGGCCCAAATTGCGGCGAATGAAAAAGGCGCGCAAGAACTGCGCAAGATGGTTGACCAGTTCAGCCTGGACGTGGTGCAAGCCTACATGGGCCATGTGCAAGACAACGCCGAAGAAGCCGTGCGACGGGCCATCGAATTAATTGGGGTCAGATTCCAATTGAATTCCTTCACCCTACCGCTGGACAACGGCGCGCAGATTCAGGTTGCCATCCAGATTGACGCCAAAAATCGCAGCGCGGTGGTGGATTTCACGGGCACATCGACCCAGCAAACCAACAATTTCAACGCACCGACTGCGGTTTGCATGGCGGCTGTGCTGTACGTGTTTCGCACCCTGGTCAACGATGACATTCCGCTGAACGCGGGCTGCCTGAAGCCCATCACGGTCATCATTCCACCGGGCTCGATGCTGAACCCCAACCCGCCCGCGTCGGTGGTGGCGGGCAACGTGGAGACGTCAACCTGCATCACCAACGCGCTGTTTGGTGCCTTGGGCGTCATGGCCGCAAGCCAATGCACGATGAACAATTTCACTTTTGGCAACGCACAGCACCAGTACTACGAAACCATTTCAGGCGGTTCAGGCGCAGGCGTTTTGTTGAACGCTGCGGGGCAGGCTATCGCTGGGCCCAAGGGTGGTTTCAACGGCACCAGCGTGGTGCAAACCCACATGACCAATTCGCGCCTGACGGATCCCGAAGTGTTTGAATTCCGGTTTCCGGTTCGCCTTGAAAGCTATGAAATCCGGCAAAATTCTGGGGGTGATGGCCAGTGGCAGGGCGGCCACGGCGGCGTGCGGCGGGTGCGGTTTTTGGAAACCATGACCGCAGGCATTTTGTCCAACGGTCGATTGCATGGCGCTTTTGGATTGGCGGGCGGCGAACCGGGCGCGGTGGGCATCAACCGCGTGGTGCGCGCCAACGGGCAAGTTGAGGCGCTGGGCCACATCGGCCAGGTCGAAATGCAGCCTGGCGATGTGTTTGAGATTCACACGCCGGGTGGTGGTGGGTTTGGAGTCAAAAAGGGCTGATTTTGGAAAAAAAGAACTTGGGGGTTCTTTTTTCTAAAAAATGGCCCAAAAAGCTCAAAATATGAACAAAATAGGCCTCTAGCCCTCAAATAATATCAATAGTTTGCTATTTATTGAATAGTAACATGAAGTGGCATGATGGCACATGCTTGTCCGTTCTAAATCACCATGAACACGCCATCCGCCATTCCAGACCGCAGTGGCGTCAATATTTTTGACGACGATGCTGAACTGCAGTCTTTGCTTCGGCTCTATTTGCCCGCCGATCTGCATGCTCACCTGTTGCCCCACTTCAAAGCGCTGGGCCAAGGAGCTGGCGGCCCGCTAGACGCACTGGCGCAGTCGGCAGACAAAAATCCGCCCACGCTGACCCACCGCACCCGAACCGGGCAAAACGAGCAAAAAATAGTCAAGCACCCTGATTACCTGGCGTTGGAGCAAGTCGCTTTTTCTCACTACGGCCTGGCCGCAATGTCGCACCGAGCCGGGGTTTTGGACTGGCCCCAGGTGTTGCCGCCCGTTGCCAAGTACGCACTGACTTACCTGTTTGTTCAAGCCGAGTTTGGCTTGTGTTGCCCGGTTTCGATGACCGACTCATTGGCGCGCACCTTGCGCAAGTTTGGCGACTCGGCGCTGGTGGCCCGCTATCTGCCGGGGCTGATCTCGCAAGACATGGGTCTGCTCACTCAAGGGGCGATGTTCATGACCGAGCAAGGCGCAGGCTCTGACGTCGCGGCGACGGCCACTTTGGCGCAACCCGACGAATCGCCGGGTACATTCGGTGCACCCGATATGCCCGATGCGCCCAAAGCCTGGCGACTGACGGGCGACAAATGGTTTTGCTCCAACCCCGACGCCGGTTTGGCCATGGTGTTGGCCCGCACGGGCGACGCGGCACTGGGCATTCGCGGGGTGTCGTTGTTTATATTGCCCAGGCGATTGCCAGATGGATCTGCCAACGCCTATCGAATCGTGCGCTTGAAAGACAAGCTGGGCACCAAGTCGATGGCCAGCGGCGAAATTGACCTGAATGGCGCAGTGGCCTACCTGGTGGGCGAAGAAGGGCGTGGCTTTGTGCAAATGGCCGACATGGTCAACAACTCGCGTCTGTCCAACGGCGTGCGGGCAGCGGGGCTGATGCGACGGGCTGCGAGCGAGGCCCTTTTCATCGCCCAAAACCGCCAGGCCTTTGGTAAAAAATTGATCGACCTGCCGCTGATGCGCCGCCAGTTGACCAAACTGATGCTGCCCGCAGAACAAGCCCGTACCATGGTGTTTCAAACCGCAGAGGCGCTGCACCGGGCGGACGAAGGCGACGCCAAGGCGTATGCCCTGGTTCGCATTCTGACGCCACTGATCAAGTTCAGAGCCTGCCGCGACGCCCGCAAAGTGACCGGTGATGCCATGGAAGTGCGCGGTGGCTGTGGCTACATTGAGGAATGGAGCGACGCCCGTTTGGTGCGCGATTCGCATTTGGGGTCAATCTGGGAAGGCACTAGCAACATCGTGGCGCTAGACGTGTTGCGCGCCATTCAACGTGAAGACGCGTTGACGGTGCTGATGAGCCACCTGGACGGCTTGGCCGCCCAGATCGAAGAGCCGCATGGCCTGAAAACCCGGCTGGCGCAGGTGAAACCGCGGGTGGTTCAGCTAGCCCAAGCCGCCCTTGCCAATGAAGCCTTGGCTCGCCGAGCCGCGTCGGCGCTGTACCATTTCGCGTCAGCCGTCGCTATGGCCTGGGAGGCGACCCAAACCGGGTCTGAATTCAGAATGAAGGTGGCGGTTTTGGTGCTGAAGCATCGGCTGCAGAGCCCAGACCCATTGAGCGTTGATTTGACTAGCGATTCAAGTGATTTTGAGACTCTGGAGGGACCTTTTACCTTAGCTTGACGTCAGTTTTGTGACGTGTGACCCTTTGTTAACAAAACACCAAAAGTGTGACTTTTTCCTGATGCAATTGACACCAAGTGTCCATAAACTTGAGTCCATCAAAACAGGGGAAAAACATGCTGCTATTTACATTGATTGCGTTGATTGTCGCCAGCGCCATTGTGCTGACCTTGGCCTTGGCAGCGTCCGCCTCGCCGGTTCGTGTTGATGCCAGTTTGAAGCTGGGCGACGATGACGAGCTCGTCAAACCTATCAACATGCGCTCCACACCCAAACCCAAGCCATTTGTCACCAGTCACCAAGGTTTGTCCCAAGAAAGCCTGCCCTTGGTGTCAGCGGCCGGAATGCAGTAAACCGCGCAAGTCTTAAAAAGTCCCAACGGTCACAAAACAGACTAAAAAACCCGCTTGACATGGCGTCAAGCGGGTTTTTTGTTCCCCAAAAGTTCGCATGAACTGAGGGCATCGACCCACCTGGACCAAGCCGGGCGGGTGATTCAGGCTTACTTCTTCGGTGCGCTGGCAGCAGGCTTGGCGGCGTCTGCCTTGGCATCAGGCTTAGCATCCTTGGCGGCGTCTTTGGCCATTGGTTTGGCTTCTTTGGCCATTTTGGCGGCTTTAGCGTCGTCTTTGGCTTTCTTGGCGGCTTCTTTCTTGGCGGAAGCAGCTTCTGCTTTGGCTTTGTCAGCAGCTTCCTTCTTGGCTTTGGCTTCAGCTTTCGGGTCTTTCTTCTCTTCTTTGGCCATCGGTGCGGCGGCAGCAGCAGCAGGCGCAGCGGTTGCAGCTTTGGCGGCGGCAGGAGCAGCAGCGGCTGGCTTTTCATCTTTCTTCGCAGCAGCGGCAGCCGGAGCAGCAGCCATGGCTTTGTAGGTCGCTCCACCCACAGTCACGCCTTCGGCCGAAAACTTGGCTGCATTGCCTTCGCCCACGCCTTTGACGCGCTCGATAAAGTCATTCCAGTCCTTGAAATTGCCTTTTTTGCGCTCATCCAGAATTTTGGTCGAGATGCCAGGGCCAATGCCTTTGATGCCGTCGAGTTCGGCAGCGGTGGCCTTGTTGACATCAACAGCCGCGAAAGAGGCGGCTGCATACAGCATGGCCACCAGGGTCAAAAGTTTCTTCAACATGAATTTACTCCTCAGTTTTGTGAAAAAGGCATTGCAGGGCACCAACCCCAGTTTTGTGCAAAACATGGGGGCTTGCCCATAACGGGGGCGCGTTGCCATCGGTTGACGCGTGTTTGACGTGTTTTTTTTGAAAGCCGTCGCGTCGGGCGGAATTATCGGGCATCAGCCCTAGGCAGCCAGCCATTTGATGTAGGTGCTAACCCCGGCATTCACGTCTGAAAAATGGCAGTCACAGCCCGTTTTGCGAAGCAGAGTGAGGTCTGCCTGCGTGAAGCATTGGTATTTGCCATGCAGCGCGAGTGGCATCGGTACGTAAGTCACCAATCCAGCCCGAACGGCGGCGTCCAGCGACAGAGCGGGCTTGCCGTCCAACTCCAATAGCGTGTTCACCACGGCCAAAGCGACATCATTGAACGGTTGCGCACGCCCGGTGCCCAAGTTGAAAATGCCGCTGTGGGCGGGATTGTCAAAAAACCAGAGGTTCACCGCGACCACATCGTCCACAAAAACGAAATCGCGCATTTGAGCGCCCGGTGCATAACCGCCGTACTCGCCAAACAGCTTGACCTGACCTTGCGCGCGAAATTGGCCAAACTGATGGTAGGCCACACTGGCCATTCGACCCTTGTGCTGCTCGCGCGGGCCGTACACGTTGAAATACCTCAAGCCGACCACCTGTGGCAGTTGGCCGCCGTTTTGGTTTGCCAGGGTTTTGCGGATTCTTTGGTCGAACAAAAGCTTGGAGTAGCCATAAACGTTCAGCGGGCGCTCATTGGCCGGTGCTTCGACAAACGACTGGGTGCCAGTGAGGGCTGAATTCGGTTCAGCGTTGGCGACCGCCGAATCGCCATAGGTGGCTGCCGACGACGCGTAAAGCAGGCGAGTGCCTTGCCGCTGGCAGGCCTCAAACAGCTCGCACGACCGCACGAAGTTGTTGGCCATCATGTACTTGCCATTGCTTTCCATGGTGTCGCTGCAAGCGCCTTCGTGGAACACGGCTTCGACCTTGCCGAATTCGCCTTTGGTAAAAGACGCATAAAAAGTGTCTGCGTCAACATAGTCAGCAATCTGCAAGTCGGCCAGATTTTTGAATTTGTCGCCTTGCGTTAGGTCGTCGACGGCAATGATGTCGGTCAAGCCTCTGGCATTGAGTCCACGAATGATGTTGCTGCCAATGAATCCGGCAGCGCCGGTCACCACGATGCGTGTCATTTTGAAGTCAGGCTTTGGTTGAGTTGAAAAAAATCAGGCAAGAGGAAACATTTCATCGTAGCTGACGGTGGCGGTTCCAAATTTGGCCACCACCAAGCCTGCTGCGCGGTTGGCCAGCGGCAAAGCTTCGCGCAAACTGAGGCCTGCCGCCACAAAGGCGGCCATGGTGGCAATGACGGTGTCGCCCGCGCCCGTCACGTCAAACACCTCGCGCGCCTGTGCCTGCACATGCAAGGCGCCCAGGTCGTCAAACAAGGTCATGCCTTCTTCGCTGCGGGTTAGCAAAATGGCACTCAGAGCGCAGCGTTCCCGCAGTTGCTGCACGCTACTTTGCAATTGGGCTTCATCACTCCAATGTCCGATGACTTGCTGCAGCTCGGCGCGGTTAGGCGTGATCACACTTGCATTTTGGTAGCGGGCATAGTCAGCCCCTTTCGGGTCGATCAAAATAGCTTTGCCAGCTAAGCGGGCGCTGGCAATCATGTCGCTCACATGAGCCAAACCGCCTTTGCCGTAGTCCGAAAAAAGCACCGCCTGATGGTGGGGCAGCAATTGCGCAAAAGTTGCACTTTGAGAGGCCAAAACTTCAGTTTCAGGCGTATTTTCAAAGTCCAGCCTGATGAGTTGCTGTTGGCGGCCGATCACGCGCAGTTTCACCGTGGTTTTTAGGCGAGAGTCGCGGCCAAAGTAGGGCTCTATGCCGGTTTGTGCGACCAAGGCCTCCAATTTATGGCTGGCTTCGTCGTCGCCCACCACAGTCAGCAAGGAAGCTTTGGCACCCAGAGTGACGACATTGAATGCGACATTCGCGGCTGCCCCAATTCGCTCTTCTTCCCGGGTGATTCGCACCACGGGTACTGGTGCCTCGGGCGAGATTCGGTCCACTGCGCCAAACCAATACCGGTCCAGCATGGCGTCCCCCACGACAAGGACTCGCGCTTGGCTCAAGCGTTCTTTGGATATGTTCATAACTCCTCCACCCGCCGGGCGGGGTAGCTGTCCCAGGCTTGGCATCCGGGACATTGCCAGAAATGCTGTTTGGCTTCAAAACCGCAAGCCGCGCATCGGTAACGGGTTAGTGGCTTCACGGCATGGTCAAGCGCGCGCTGAACCTGCGGATGAAACTGCTCATGCTCGAGTTTTTCCCCAGCAATCCACTTGGCTGCAGCCACCAAGGACGGCTCGCGCTCAAGGTGGCGCACATACCAGTCTCTGGCGCTGGGTGAAGAGGCGCCGGGCAGGGCAGCTTCGAGCTTGACGATGGCTTCCAGCACGTCCAGCGATGCTCTGGTTTCATAGTTCGCCTTGAGCAGCGCCAGGCCATGCTCTGTTCGACTGGCTGCAATGGCTGAATCGGCGAATTGCGCGGCCAACAAAGGGGTGGCTGCGGGCGACTGATCCAAGGCCAATACCAAGGTCTCAAAAGCAGCTTGGTGGGCCCCGGATCGGGTCTGAAGCTTTGCCAAATCCATTCGCGGGCGTGACGCAGTGGGTGAGGTAGCCACCGCTTGGTGCAGCAGCTCCGTGGCTTTGGCGGTGTCGCCCGACTGTTCAAGCTGCAAAGCCTGTTCACAAAGGTAGTGTGCCAAGCGCGGGCCAAAGTTGCCTTGGTGGCTGTTTTCGAGTTGCTGCGCAATTTTGGCCGCTTGGGGCCAGTCGCGCGAGCGCTCGTAATTGGCCAAAAGCGCCAGTCTGGATTGCGCCTCAAACTGAGTGCCTTCCAGTTTGAGCAAAGCGGCTTCAGCGCGATCCAGCAGACCAGCTTTGAGGTAATCCAGCGCCAAGGCGTGTTGTGCTCGGTGGCGGTCTGTGGCTCTCAAATCACCGCGCGACAGCAGATGCTCGTGGACGCGGACTGCGCGTTCGTACTCGCCACGTCTCCGAAAGAGATTGCCCAGCGCAAAATGCAGCTCCGACGTATCGGGGTCACTTTGAACTGCTTCAATAAAGGCATCAATCGCCTGATCTTGCTGTTCGTTCAAAAGAAAATTGAGGCCCCGAAAATAAGCTTTTGGAGCTCGTCGGTTTTCAATGCGCATTTGCCGCACGTCGAAACGCGACGCCAGCCATCCCAAGCCAAAGGCGATGGGCAGGCCAAGCAGGACCCAAGTGAAATCAAAGGCCATGGGTGCTTGGACTGTCAGCCTGCGGCAGAGACTTGCGCGCCAGCACGGCGGCACTGCGTTGAATCCACCAGCGTGGCACCATGGCCAAGATGCCCAGGGCAACGCCCACAGAAAACGCTGCCAAAACAATCATGACCATGGGCAAACGCCACTGTTGGCCAAAAAAGAAGTGCAGGGTGGCGTCTTGCTGATTGTTCAATGCAAAAGCAAAAAGAGTAAAAAAAACGGCTGCGCCAAGCAGCCATTTCAGGACCCAAACTATTTTTTTCATGGATTAGCTTGAAGTCAAACTTGCTTTAAGGTGCCAGGGCTGGGACGTTCAAGCCCTCAACGACCAGTTTTTGAGTCGTTTTCTACAGTCCTTTGATCGACCGTTTCGCGCAAGGCCTTGCCTGGTTTGAAGTGCGGCACCCGTTTTTCTGGAATTGCTACGCTTTCGCCGCTTCGTGGGTTGCGCCCTAAACGAGGTGGGCGCCGATTGATGCTGAAGCTGCCGAATCCGCGAATTTCGATGCGGTGTCCGCGCACCAAGGCATCGTTCATGGCGTCAAGAATGGCCTTGACTGCAAACTCGGTGTCACGATGGGTCAGCTGGGCAAACCGGGCTGCCAGCGCCTCAACAAGATCGGAACGCGTCATGGATTCGAATACGAGTGAAGGACACAGCGGTCGGCGCACCGAAACAGGTTGCCCTGAATCGGGTGCACAAAGTCGCTGCGTCTTGTAACAAAATAACGCCTAGTTGTTGTCCAGCTTGGCGCGCAGCAATGCGCCCAGACTTGTGGTGCCAGCGTTTTCGCGGGCAGAAGCTTGGCTCAAAGTTGCCATGGCTTCGTTTTGGTCAGCAGCGTCCTTGGCTTTGATGGACAACTGGATGTTGCGTGTCTTGCGATCCACATTCACCACCACAGCGGTCACTTCGTCACCTTCTTTGAGCACGTTGCGCGCGTCTTCCACGCGGTCACGGCTGATTTCAGAGGCACGCAGGTAACCAATGACGTCTTCACCCAAGTCAATTTCAGCACCTTTAGGGTCAACAGACTTGACCTTGCCGGTAACGACTTGACCTTTGTCGTTGATCGACACGAAGGTTGTAAACGGGTCGGAATCGAGCTGTTTGATACCCAAGGAGATGCGTTCGCGGTCAACGTCAACGGCCAGAACCAGAGCTTCGACTTCTTGGCCCTTCTTGAAGTTGCGCACGGCAGCTTCGCCAGTTTCGTTCCAGGACAGGTCTGACAAATGCACCAAACCGTCGATGCCAGCAGCCAAGCCGACGAACACACCGAAGTCGGTGATCGACTTGATGGGGCCCTTCACGCGGTCGCCACGCTTGGTATTTTGAGCAAATTCTTGCCATGGGTTGGCTTTGCATTGCTTCATGCCCAGTGAAATGCGACGCTTGTCTTCGTCAATTTCAAGCACCATGACTTCAACCTCGTCACCCAGGGTGACGAGCTTGGCAGGGGCGATGTTTTTGTTGGTCCAGTCCATTTCGGACACGTGCACCAAACCTTCGATACCTGGTTCGAGTTCAACAAATGCGCCGTAGTCGGCGATGTTGGTGATTTTGCCGAACATGCGCGTGCCTTGAGGGTAGCGGCGGTTTACGCCCATCCAAGGGTCGTCGCCCATTTGCTTCAGGCCCAGTGAGACACGGTTTTTCTCGGTGTCAAACTTCAGAATCTTGGCGGTAATTTCTTGCCCTGCGGTCACGACCTCGGAAGGGTGACGCACACGGCGCCAGGCCATGTCGGTGATGTGCAGCAGACCGTCGATACCACCCAAGTCCACAAACGCACCGTATTCGGTGATGTTTTTGACCACACCGTGAACCACAGAGCCTTCTTTCAGGGTCTGCATCAGCTTGGCGCGTTCTTCGCCCATGCTGGCTTCAACCACGGCACGGCGTGACAGCACGACGTTGTTGCGCTTGCGGTCAAGCTTGATAACCTTGAATTCCATCGTCTTGTTCTCATACGGAGACAAGTCTTTGGTGGGGCGTGTATCGACGAGCGAGCCGGGCAGGAAAGCGCGGATGCCATTGACCAAAACGGTCAGGCCGCCTTTGACTTTGCCGCTGGTGGTGCCAGTGACAAACTCGCCAGATTCGAGGGACTTTTCAAGGCTCATCCACGAAGCGAGACGCTTGGCGGTGTCGCGGCTGACGATGGTGTCGCCGTAGCCGTTTTCCATGGCAACAATGGCCACAGAGACGAATTCACCCACTTGAACTTCGAGCTCGCCCTTGTCGCTCTTGAATTCGGACAATGGCACATAAGCTTCAGATTTCAGGCCGGCATTGACGACGACGAAACTGTGCTCAATGCGAACAACTTCCGCGGTGACAACTTCACCGATGCGGGTTTCTGAGCGTTTTTGGGATTCTTCAAACAGGTCTGCGAAAGATTCGGACATTTTTTGATGCAGTGTTAGCTGCAGTTTAATTTGCGATGGCCGCTGCTTAAACAGCAGCAATACCGCGGGGTTAAGTTGTAGAACCACATGTCCGAACGCTTGAAAGCAGCGCAATGATGGCCATGTGGGCCGACCAAGCCTTTGAAGCAGATGAGGCTCAGACCGAGGAGGGCTGGGCTTGAACTTTTTCGAAAGCTTGTTTGCTTTGCCACCAACCCAACACCAAATTCACCGATTCTTCAACCGATAAGTCTGAGTTGTCCAGTAACTTGGCATCTGCGGCCGGTTTGAGTGGAGCAATAAGCCGAGATGAATCTCGGTTGTCACGGGCTTCCAAATCAGCACGAAGAGATGAGAGTGTAGCCGAAATTCCCTTTGAAATCAACTGTCTATGCCGCCTTTCAGCGCGTTTTTCGGTGCTGGCGGTCAAGTAGACTTTCAGCGTTGCTTGCGGAAAGATGACTGTTCCCATGTCGCGGCCATCGGCAACCAAGCCAGGTAATTGCCTGAAACTGTGCTGAAGTTCGATCAAAGCCTGCCGAACCAGGGGCAAAGCTGAGACCTTGGAGGCGTCCATGCCGGCTTCTTCGGTTCGGATTTGGTCGCTCACGTCAGCCATTTCAGTGCCAGAACCCGCACCAACTTGGGCTAGCAGCACCCGCCCCATCGCAAATTGAATGCTCAGTTGCCCGACCAATGAGGAAATCTGGGCCTCACAGGATACGTCCAAAGCCAGCCCGGCCTGCTTTGCTGCCAATGCGGTGATGCGGTAAAGCGAGCCAGAGTCTAAAAAATGGTATCCCAAGCGCTTGGCCAAATCTGCGGCAAGCGTTCCTTTGCCAGATGCCGTTGGGCCATCGATACAAATGACCGGAATGTCGGTTTGGGGCGCCTGCGCCACCGAGAACAGGGTTTCGAAGTAGTCTGGGAAGGTTTTGGCCACACATTTTGGGTCTTCAATTCGCACAGGCAAGCCAGCCGGGTTGAATGCCACCAATGAAAAGCACATGGCGACGCGGTGATCGTCGTAGGTGTGAATGCTCGCGCTGCGCCAGTGCTGGGCAGAGGGTGGAGGCGTGATGCGGATGAAATCAACACCTTCTTCAACCACAGCGCCGATTTTTCGCAATTCCGTCGCCATTGCCGCAATTCGGTCTGTTTCCTTGACTCGCCAACTGGCAATGTTGCGCAACGTACTGGTTCCTGTGGCGTAAAGCGCCATTACTGCCAGGGTCATGGCGGCATCTGGAATGTGGTTGCAGTCCAGGTCTAAGGGTTTCAACGGCCAACAGCCTGTCGACACTTCCAGCCAGTTGGGGCCACTGTCGACATGCCCCCCCATTTGGATGACGGCTTCCACAAACCGGATGTCGCCTTGAATGGAATCAGCGCCAACCCCTTCAATTCTGAGTTTGGGTTGGGAGTTTTGCCCCAGATTGTCTGCGGTTGGCCTGCAGCCAATCGCGCCCAAGGCCAAAAAGTAACTGGCCGACGAAGCGTCAGCTTCGACGTGCAAGGTGCCGGGCGACTGCAGTTGGCTGCCTGCTGTAATTGTGAAGGTTTGCCAGTGGTCGTTTTGCACCTTAACGCCATAGCGGGCCAGCAAATTCAGCGTGATCTCGATATAGGGGCGGGAAATCAGCTCGCCTACCACTTCAATCACGATGTCACTTTTGGCAACCAGTGGCAAAGCCATTAGCAGGGCGGTAAGAAACTGACTGGACACGTCACCCCGAACTTGAATGGGTGCCTCAAGCTGCAAATGTGGGCTTCCAATGTGCAAGGGTGGAAAGCCTGGCTGCCCCAGGTAATCAATATGACAACCCAACTGCCGCAACGCATCCACCAAATCGCCGATCGGACGCTCATGCATGCGCGCAACGCCATGAAGTTTGAAGTTTCCACCCAAAACCGCCAAAGCTGCCGTCAAAGGTCGCATGGCAGTGCCTGCATTGCCCATGAACAAGTCAGCATGGCGATTTTGAATGTGCCCGCCCAAACCCGAGATCTCAACGGTCGAACCCTTTTGCTTGATGCGACAACCCAAGGATTGAAGGGCTATCAACATCACCCGTGTGTCATCGGAATCCAGCAAATCGTGCAAGGTCGTGGTTCCAGCGCACAACGCAGACAACAACAACACCCGGTTGGAAATGCTTTTGGAGCCAGGAAGTGTGACCGTGCCCGACGCAGAGGCCAGCGGTGGAATGTCTAAAAATTGGGTTGCGAACACGTCAATAGCCCCAAAAAACAGAATCAGGACAAAGTGTCGACCGCCACTTGGCCTTAGCGCTGCGGTTTGTTGGACGTCATCGTCCAGTTGGCCCGGGCCATGCTGGCTTGGTCAATCAAGGCTTCCAGGGCTTCTGCGTTGCTGCTCGAAATCATGAGCTCTAGGGTTTCAAGGTTGCGTTTGAAGAGTTTGGTTTGCGAAAGTAGCTCTTCGCGGTTTGAAATCATGATGTCACGCCAAACCTGTGGGTCGCTAGCGGCAATGCGTGTGAAGTCCCGAAACCCTGGGCCGGCCAGTGACAAAAATTCTTTGCCTTTGACTTGGCCGCTAATGGCATTCATGAGGGCAAAGGAAATCAGGTGAGGCAAGTGACTGACTGCGGCAAAGGCGGCGTCATGCTCTTCGGGCGACATTTGCAGCACGCGGCAGCCCAGGCCCGTCCAGACGTCGACCGCGCGTTGCAACTGGTTGGTCAGCGTGCGTTCAATCGGCGTCAGGATCACCTGCTTGCCCACGTAAAGGTCGGCGTCGGCATGTTCAACGCCCGACACCTCTTTGCCTGCGATGGGATGGGTGGGTACAAACGAGCCAATTTGCTCGCGCAACGCCCGTCGCCCAGCGTCAATGACTTCGCGCTTGGTCGAGCCCACGTCCATGATGAGCATTTGCGGTGTGACCAAATGCTTGATCGACTTGAAGGTGGCCTCTGTCGCCGACACCGGCACGGCGATCAACACGATGTCCGCCCCCGAGACAGCCAGCAAGGCTGACGGGGCCTCGACATCAATCACGCCCATCAGGCGGGCGCGTTCTGTGGTGGACGGAGATTTGCTGTAACCGACGACTCGCTTAACTAGACCCGCGCGCTTGAGTGCGAGCGCAAAAGAGCCTCCCATCAAGCCGCAACCAATCAAACCGAGTTGTTCAAACATGTGTGATTTCCAAAATACGACGTACCGCAGCCCGAAGGCGTACTGGACCCGGCCGACTTGGGGCTGGGACTCTATGGCGATGAAACGAACAAACGGTCATTATCCTTATTCGCTGGCAGGGTAGGTCCCCAAAACCTTGTAAAACGCACAAAGACTTTGGAGTTCTTTGAGTGCCGACGCGATGTGCGGCTGCGAAGGGTGACCTTGAATGTCGATGTAAAAATAGTATTCCCACTGGCCAGTCCGCGCGGGGCGCGACTCAAACCGGGTCATGGACACGCCATGCGTTTTCAAGGGAATCAGCAAATCGTGCAAGGCACCGGGCTGGTTGGGCACCGACACGACCAAACTGGTGCAGTCCCGGCCCGTAGCAGGCGGCGTTGCCAATGTTTGGGGCAAGCAAATGACCGCAAAACGGGTTCGGTTGTGCGCGTCGTCTTGCACGGCGTGGGCGGCAATGTGCAGGCCAAACTGAGCCGCTGCCCGGTCGCTGGCCAAGCCGGCCCAAGCCGGGTTGGTAGCGGCAAGGCGGGCGCCCTCGGCATTGCTGGACACTGCGCGCCGCTCTGCTTTGGGTAAATTTTGCGTGAGCCAGCCTTGGCACTGAGCCAAAGCCTGCGGGTGCGCCAAAACCACCTCGATGCCCTCCAGCGAGTTGCTTTGGCGCAGCACGTTGTGGCGAACCATGAGGCTGACTTCACCCACCATTTGAGTGGGGGTGCGCAAAAACAGATCGAGCGAGCGGGTGACCACACCTTCTGCCGAGCTTTCTACGCCCACCACGCCAAATTGGGCGCGCCCGGCCTCGGTGGCGTGAAAAACTTCATCAAAATTGGCGCAGTAAATCAGTTCAACCGCGCCGCCAAAAAACTGCAACGCCGCTTGCTCACAAAAGGTTCCAGCAGGCCCCAAAACAGCGACCCTCTGCGGCGCTTCAAGCGCCAGACAAGCCGACATGATCTCACGCCAAATGGCCGCCACGTGTGGGTTTTTGAGTGGCCCAGTGTTGGCGTTTTGAATTTTCTCTATGACTTGGGCCACCCGGTCAGGGCGAAAAAATGGTGACCCTTCAAGTCGTTTGATATCGCCCACTTGCTCGGCCACATGCGCCCGCTGGTTCAGCAGCGCCAGCAACTCGCGGTCGATGGTGTCGATCTGAACACGCAAATCGGCCAGCGATGTCTCACCCGGAGTGTTTGAATCTTTATTCACAAAATCATTCTGAATTTCGTTGGGCTGCGCCAAGTTGGTTTCTATTTCAAGCAACAAGCGCGAACCGAGGCAACCAATGGCAGTGACTGCATTACACCTCTGGGTCGGTTGGCGCGTCGCTTGCAACATCGCCCATGTCGGCGTCGGGTGGAATCGCGTCGTTCTCAACAATGCGTTGCAGGCCGCTGAGTTTGGAGCCTTCGTCCAGGCCAATCAAGGTGACGCCTTGGGTGGCACGGCCCATTTCGCGGATTTCGCCCACGCGGGTGCGAACCAACACACCTTTGTCGGTGATCAGCATGATCTCGTCGTCGGCATGCACCAGGGTTGCGGCAACCACTTTGCCGTTGCGCTCGCTTTGCTGAATGGCAATCATGCCCTTGGTTCCGCGGCCATGGCGGGTGTATTCATTGATGTTGGTGCGTTTGCCGTACCCGTTTTGGGTGGCAGTCAGCACGCTTTGCTGTTCATCTTCAGCCACCAGCATGGCGATGACGCTTTGTGTTTCTTCCAGCATCATGCCGCGCACACCACGGGCAGTGCGACCCATGGGGCGCACGTCGTTTTCGTCAAAACGCACGGCTTTGCCGCCGTCGCTGAACAGCATGACGTCATGTTTGCCATCAGTCAACGACGCGCCAATCAAAAAATCGCCCGGATCGAGATCGACCGCAATGATGCCCGCCTTGCGCGGATTGCTGAATTCGTCCAGCGTGGTCTTTTTGACGGTTCCCATGCTGGTCGCCATGAAAACGAACTGATCCGCCGGGAAACTGCGTTTTTCGCCTGTTAGCGGCAGCACCACGGTGATTTTTTCGCCTTCGAGCAGCGGGAACATGTTGACGATAGGCCGCCCGCGTGATCCGCGCGAGCCCTGTGGCACTTCCCAAACCTTGAGCCAATACAAACGCCCCCGGTTGCTAAAGCACAAAATGTAGTCGTGGGTGTTGGCAATGAACAATTGGTCCACCCAATCGTCCTCTTTGGTGGCGGTGGCCTGCTTGCCGCGCCCGCCGCGCTTTTGCGCACGGTATTCGCCCAAAGGCTGGCTTTTGATGTAGCCGCTGTGGCTCAGCGTGACTACCATGTCGGTTGGGGTGATCAGGTCTTCGGTGCTCAGGTCGAACGAGCTGTGTTCAACCAGGCTGCGCCTGGCGCCGGCCTTGGTTTGGCCGAATTCAGTTTTGATGGCGCTGAGCTCTTCGCCAATGATGATGGAGACCCGTTCTGGCTTGCTCAAAATATCCAGCAAGTCTTCAATCTCGGACATTACCTCTTTGTATTCCGAAACAATTTTGTCCTGCTCCAGGCCCGTCAGGCGCTGCAAACGCATCTGCAAAATCTCATGCGCCTGGGTGTCCGAAAGGCGGTACAAACCGTCGCTGCCCATGCCGACCGATTTGTCCAGCCCGTCCGGGCGGTAATCGTCGGCATTCACGGAGCCGCCATCGGCACGGGTACGGGTTAGCATTTCGCGCACCAGCTTGCTGTCCCAGGCCTTGGTCATCAGCTCGGCTTTGGCGACGGGTGGCGTTGGCGCATTGCGAATAATGGCAATGAATTCGTCAATATTGGCTAAGGCAACCGCCAGGCCTTCCAGCACATGGCCGCGTTCGCGCGCTTTGCGCAGCGTGTAAATGGTGCGGCGGGTGACGACCTCGCGGCGGTGCTCCAAAAAGACTTCGATCAAGTCTTTCAGGTTGCACAGCTTGGGTTGCCCGTTGATCAACGCCACCATGTTGATGCCAAAGGTGTCCTGGAGCTGGGTTTGCTTGTACAGGTTGTTCAGCACCACCTCGGGCACTTCGCCACGCTTCAATTCAATGACCAGGCGCATGCCGGATTTGTCTGACTCGTCCTGAATGTGGCTGATGCCTTCAATCTTCTTCTCATGCACCAGCTCGGCCATGCGCTCTTGCAGGGTCTTTTTGTTGCATTGGTAGGGCAATTCGTCGACGATGATGGCTTGGCGCTGGCCTTTGTCGATGTCTTCAAAATGAACCTTGGCGCGCATCACCACGCGGCCGCGGCCTGTGCGGTAGCCGTCTTTCACGCCATTGATGCCGTAAATAATGCCCGCCGTGGGGAAGTCTGGCGCGGGAATGATTTCCATCAACTCGTCAATCGATGCCTCTGGGTTGCGCAGCAAATGCAGGCAGCCGTCGATGACTTCGTTCAAATTGTGGGGCGGAATGTTGGTTGCCATGCCCACGGCAATGCCTGACGAGCCATTCACCAGCAAATTGGGAAAGCGAGCGGGCATGACAAGCGGCTCTCTTTCGCTCCCATCGTAATTGGGGCCGAAATCGACTGTTTCTTTGTCCAGATCAGCCAGCAACTCGTGGGCGATTTTGGACATGCGGATTTCCGTGTAGCGCATGGCAGCCGCGTTGTCGCCGTCGACCGAGCCGAAGTTGCCTTGGCCATCCACCAGCATGTGGCGCAATGAAAAATCTTGCGCCATGCGAACAATGGTTTCGTACACCGCGCTGTCGCCGTGTGGGTGGTATTTGCCAATCACGTCGCCCACAATACGGGCTGACTTTTTGTAAGGGCGGTTCCAGTCGTTGTTCAGCTCGTGCATGGCAAACAAAACCCGCCGGTGCACGGGTTTCAAGCCGTCGCGCGCATCAGGCAAGGCGCGGCCAACGATCACGCTCATGGCGTAATCAAGGTAGCTGCGACGCATTTCCTCTTCTAGACTGATGGGGAGAGTTTCTTTGGCGAACTGGGTCATTGCTGCGCTTTTCTGTGGCCAAGGCGGCCGGTTAGTCTTGATTTTACGGTCATAAAGTTGTCGCACCGTCGCAACACTTCGAAGGAAATGCGGATTTGTCCTACGTGTGTGTAACAGTTCAGCCCGAAGTAACCCTAACTGCTGTGGCACAATGGTTTGTACGAGTTAGGTGATGGTCACCTAGAGCGTCTAAATAATCGCAGCGCTGCTGCGGCCTTCCCCAAAGAGGACAAATATGATGAAATTGAATAAAGTGGCTCTGTTGATCGCCACGGCAGCACTGGCAACCGCAGCTGGCGCACAGTCGGTTGACAACTGGCGCAATGGCGGCAGCGAATTGGTCTGGAAAAACGGCGGCAGCGAGCTTTGCTGGCGTGACGGTAGCTGGACACCAGCTACTGCAGCCGTCGGTTGCGATGGCGCGATTGTGGCTCCTAAAGCTGCTGCTCCTGCGCCTGCTCCTGTGGCTGCACCCGCACCTGCTGCGCCTGCCGCTGCTGCACCAGCCGCCGCTGCAACACCAGCACCTGCCGCTGCTCCAGCACCTGCTGCACCTCCTCCTCCAGTTGCCACCAAAGTCACCTACGCTGCTGACGCGTTCTTTGACTTCAACAAATCTGTGTTGAAGCCTGAAGGCAAAGCCAAGCTGGATGACCTGACCAGCAAAGTCAAAGGCATAAACCTGGAAGTCATCATTGCCGTGGGTCACACTGACTCGGTGGGCAGCGACGCTTACAACCAGAAGCTGTCGGTCAAGCGTGCTGAAGCCGTCAAGGCTTACTTGGTGACCAAGGGCATCGAGAAAAATCGCGTTTACACCGAAGGCAAGGGCGAGAAGCAGCCTGTGGCCGATAACAAGACCAAAGAAGGTCGCTCGAAAAACCGCCGCGTGGAAATCGAAGTGGTCGGCACCCGCCCGAACTAATCGGTTCCCGCAACGCAAAAAGCCCCGCTTAGGCGGGGCTTTTTGTTTTAGGGCAACACCGGACAAACCGACAGGCCGCACGACCCGCTTGTGTGGCGTGCCGATCTGATTCCATACTGCTGCCTGAGAGTCGGCGATACGAGACTTTTCGACGTTTTCGGAACAAGGAACAAACCATGA
>JANPCR010000108.1:0-2892 GCA_031431035.1 Rhodoferax sp. | reverse complement strand
AATGCTGTCCACCTTGTCATACCCCACCAGTTCATGCGCAAATAGCTCGGTCGGGTCGCGTGGCGTGCCCCGGCGGGCCAGGTAGGCGCGCGAGGCATACGCCCCCACACCCACCACACCGAGTTTTTTGGCCACCAGCGTTGCCTGCTCGGGCCGCACCATGCGCAGGGCAATATCGGCCTCACGGCGCAGCAGGTTGCTGATGTTGTTGCTGGCTTCCAGCTCTACCTGAATATCGGGCAGGGCGTGGCGCATCTCAGCCAGCAGGGGCGGCAGCAAAAAGCAGGCCGCAGGCTGGCTGGCGGTGATGCGCACCGTGCCGCTCACCTGCGCTTGCGCCCCCGACACCTGGCGCGCCAGTTGCAAAGCGCCGGTTTCCATGGCGCGCGCCGCGTCTGCCAGTTGCAAGCCACTCGCCGTGGGCGACAGGCCACGCCCCGTGCGCTCAAACAAAACCAGCCCCAGTTGCGATTCAAGCTCTGAAATTTGCCGCCCTACGGTGGGCTGGCTGAACCCCAGCCGCCGAGACGCACCCAACAGGCTGCCCGCCTCCAGAGCGGCCAAAAAGCTGCGAATCAGGCTCCAGTCAAAGCTTTTGTTGGATGGCTTGGGGGGTGGATTGGAAGGCGTGTTGTTCATGCCGATGTATTCATAAATGCCTATCTGCTAAACGCAAATATGCAATTGTGCATGGCCTGGTATTTTTTAACAATCGAGGCTGACATTCACCTTTGATGTTCACCTTTTGGAGTTAAAACCATGCAATCGACCGTGTTAATTTTGGGTGCCCGGGGCCGGTTTGGCTTGGCTACTGCCCGCGCTTTTGCCGATGCCGGCTGGCGGGTTCTGGGTCAAATGCGCCCTGGCGCGTCGGTGCCCGCTGAGATGGCGCGCGATGCCCGCGTTCAGTGGCTGGCGCTGGAATTGGGCGACACGAAAGCCTTGCAACAGGCAGCGCAAGGGGCCAGCGTGGTCGTGCATGCGCTCAACCCCGCCTACACCCACACCGCCTGGCGCGCCCAGGTTTTGCCGATGCTGGACGATACCCTTCGCACCGCCCGCGCCCTGAATGCCACGGTCATGCTACCGGGCAACGTGTACAACTTTGGCGCAGACATGCCCGCTGTGCTGCGCGAGGACACCCCCCAAAGCGCCCAGACCGTGAAAGGCCAAATCCGCATCGCCATGGAGCAAAAGCTGCAACACAGCGGCGTGCGCAGCGTCGTCATTCGGGCGGGCGACTTTTTTGGCAGCGGGCAGGGCACCTGGTTCGACAGCATCATTGTCAAAAAAATTCAAAAAGGCGTGTTCACCTACCCCGGCCACCTGGACCGAGCCACCGCCTGGGCTTATTTGCCTGATTTGGCGCGCTGTTTTGTGGCGGTTGCGGGCGTTGTGACTGACGTTGACGTGTCGCGGCGCGAGGCGCTGCAAGCGTTTGAGGTCTTTCACTTCAAAGGCACCAGCGTCACAGGTCAGCAGTGGCTGGACGCCCTCGCGCCCTTGGCCCGCGCGCAGGGCTGGATAAAACCGCAGTCTTTGATTCGCTTCAAACGCCTGCCTTGGCTGGTCATTCGTTTGGCATCGCCTTTTGTGCCCACCTGGGCTGCGCTGATGGAAATGCGCTACCTGTGGGACACGCCGCACACCTTGGACAACCGCAAATTGCAGCGCCTGATTGGCCCCGAGCCCCACACGCCCTTGGCGCAGGCCGCGCAGCAAGCGCTGCTTGATTTGGGGCTGACGGGGCAGCCATTGAACGCCACGTTGAACAGGACTTTGACGGCCAGTTGACTCTGGATGGGGCAATTTGGCGTTGATGGCGCCAATCAAGTTGCTATAATATATATAGCAAACTATTGAATATATTCGAGAGCTAGAGGTCTATTTTGTTCTAAAAATGGCGATTTTTGGTGATTTTTAGAAAAAAAGAACCTGCAGGTTCTTTTTTGTAATTTTTGACCTGAAACTGCCCGCGACACGTCGCAACGCATTGCACAACGCATTGCACAACCCACTCATAGCGCCGTCAATGAAAATCGCGGCTTGCGGTGCCCAGTTCGCCCAGCAGCGGCGTCAGGTTGCGCAGCCGTTTAGCGATCAAGTGGCGTACTTCGCCGCTGCCGGGGTGGCTGGCTTCGGCCGGTTTGCCATCGCCGCGCTGCCAGGTGCCATAAACGGCCATCAGACGTGACTTCAACAGCTCGGCGCGCTGGGCTTCGCGCAGGCTTTTCCAGACAATCACGTTGATGTTGCCGGTCTCGTCCTCTAGCGTGACAAACACCACGCCCTTGGCGGTTTGGGGTTGCTGGCGCATGGTCACAATGCCGCAGGCTTGCACTAGGCGGCCATTGGGCAAATCGTGTAATTGGGCGGAGGTGAGCAAGCCCATTTTGGCAAGCCGGGGGCGCAAAATGGCCAGCGGGTGGCGGCGCAGGGTCAGGCCGGTGGCGGCGTAGTCAAACACCACTTCTTCGCCTTCTTCTGCGGCGGGCAGCTCTAAAAAATCTTCGTTGACGGGCGCGTTTTTAAGCAAAGGCGGCGCGGGTTTCAGGGCCGAAGCCGCCCACACCTGCTGGCGTCGGTGGCCAGACAGGGCCATCAGCGCGTCGGCACTGGCTAGGGCTTTGAGGTCGCCTGCGTCCAGATCAGCGCGCAGGGCCAGGTCTTCGGTCGAGGTGAAAGGGGCATCCAGGCGAGCGGCGATGATGCGCTGGGCGGTGGTTTGGCGCAGGCCGTTGACGAGGGTCAGGCCCAGGCGGACGGCTTGTGAATTGGGGTTTGAGCCGGGCAAATTGGGGTCAGAGCGGCCCCAATTGGGGTCAGAGCCCAAATTTTCTCGGCCTTTGGCCGCCCATTCGGGTGCTGCGCAGAAAAATTGCGATCTGACCC
>JANPCR010000107.1:0-9482 GCA_031431035.1 Rhodoferax sp. | reverse complement strand
AGGGGCTGAGCGTGCGAATGGTTTCAAAGGCGGCTTTGGCCCGCTCCACTTGCCCAGCACCCACCGCGACCAAGACAAGGCTCATCTGCGACATGACCGACTGCGGGGCCTCCTGAACCGATTCAGTGGCGAACGCGATGCCGGCAGCGAAATCTTGCAGGAAGCAGCAGGCCATTGCGCTTATCGCATTGAACAGGTATCGATTAGGGTCCCGCGGGCTTAAGCGCTCGGCAGCAGCGACGTGTACCAGCGCTTCTTGATGCTCGCCAGCCCACACCTCGGTTGCGGCCAGGTTGGACAGGGTGATGCAGTCATTCGGATTCAATGCCAAGCCTTGGCGCGCATAGGCCAGGCCCTCGTCGTAAAACCCCGCCACGGCCATCAGAAAGCCAGCCCAGCCATATGCCCGGCTGTCTGAGGAGTCCAGTTCCATCGCCCTGCCCGCAGAGCTGATGCCTTCTTTCCAATCTGCTTTCAAATCGCCGTCGGCAAACTGCGGCACACCCACATTTTTTGTCTGTATTTCGGCTATCACCAAATGTGCCAGCAGGTTGTTGCCGTCCACGCTTAAGGCTTGGCGGGCTTCGTCCAGCGCCTGCATCCAAAGGGCGCGATCATTTCGGCGACTCGCCTCCAGACTGTTGGCATTGGCGCGCATCGCCATGTCATGCGCGCGCAGGTTGCCAGGGCGCAGGCGGCGCGCGATGTTTTGCTCGGTCATCTGAACCTGGGTGGCAATGGCACCGACGATGCTTTGGGTCAACTCTTCTTGCAGGTCAAAAATATCCTCGATCACGCGGTCGTATTTGTCGGCCCAGAGGTGGTTGCCACTCAGGGCATCGATCAACTGGGCGCTCACCCGCACGCGCGCGCCAGAGCGCCGGGCGCTACCTTCGAGCACGTAACGCACGCCAAGCTCACGGGCGACCTGGCGCACATCGACCGCACGGCCCTGGTAGGTGAACGCCGAGTTACGGGCAATGACAAACAGGCTGCGAAAGCGCGACAGGTCGGTGGTGATGTCCTCGGTCAGGCCATCGGTGAAATACGACTGCTCGGCATCACCGCTGATGTTGACAAACGGCAGTACCGCAATGGAGGGTTTTTCTGGCAGCGCCAAGCTGTCACCCGAGGTTGCAGGTGACTTGCGTCGCTCCTGGGCGCGGGAAACGGGTGCGGATACGACCGGGTTTGGCGCAGCGGCGGTAGGCAACAACGCGATGGCTGGGCTTGAATCTGAGGGCTCGACAAGCTCCTGAATCTCCAGCCCAGGTTGGACAAACCGATACCCCCGGCCCACCACGGTGGCGATGGCATCGGCCCCGAACAGCTTGCGCAGCGCCGAGATTTGGACGCTGAGGTTGCCTTCTTCTACCACCACGCCTGGCCACACCAGCGCCAGCAGTTCATCCTTGCCCAGCACCCGCTCACGGTGTTCGATCAGCACCAGCAGCAAGTCGAAGGCCCGAGCGCCCAACCCGGCAGGCTGGCCGTGTACCAGCACCTGGCGCTGGGCTGGTAGCACCTCGAATTGGCCAAAGCGGTGGGGGTTTAGCAAGCAAGGTCTTTCATGGAAAGGGCGCTGTCAATAGCGGCAGCCCTTGTTTTCATTATGGCCTTGTGCTGTGATTTTGAGCCCGCCTTTTTAAGAACGTTTAAGAATGTTTAAGACCGTTTTACAAGCGCTTAAGGACGCCAGGCCCCTGCCAGGTGGACATTAGATTCACCCCCAAAAATCGCTTTGGGAGCAAACCAACAGGAGTCCGCCATGCATCTCGCCCGCTTTCACCCCAACTTGGGCAATTTGCCCGCCAGTACCCCCCACCATGGAACCAGCGCTGTGGCAAACAGCCTGAACCGGCTGTGGGATCGTTTGACGGGCCACGCTTTGACAAGCCGCGAGTTGACCCATTCCGCAACCGAAGCCGCAACTGAAGTTGGGCCAGCCAGCCAGTTGCTGAAACAAGGCCAAATCGCCGCCATTGCCCAACCCGGCCTCAAGAAAATCAACTGTGAAGTCGGCTCCTTGTGGCTGACTCAAGACGGCCGGGGCAAAGATATTGTTCTGGAGGCGGGCCAGGAGTTCCAGTGCGCATACCACGACCGCAACGCACGCCTGCTGGTGTACGCCTTGAGCAATGCCCGTTGGCAGATCGGCTGAACGCCGGTGGGTTACCGCAACGACACCTTCATTGCGATGCCATCTGCGCGCCAAAAGTCGCTCATGGTGGTGCAAGGCCCCACGGCGAGATCGCCGCTGCGCTACGTGTGAATGCAATTGTTACTATAAAATTAGTAGCTTACTATGCAATAAATACGAGAGCTAGAGGCCTGAAGTATTCATATTATTGCAAGTTTGACCGAAAACACCTCAAATTCGAGCCAATCCGGGTCAATTTTACCACAATTGTAGTAAATATGTTCGGTGATTGATGTTGCCTGAGCCCACAGCGCGCGCTGCCTTGATCGACTCAACGCGCCGGGGCCTTACCTAGCGACCCAAGCACCGAGGCCCGCTATGAGGCGCTGCGAAGGTCGTTCTTAACGCGGCACCCCTATTGCGCGGTAGATTTTGGCGACGCGGCTGCGCAGCTCAGCGTCTCGATACGGCACGACACACAGGTACTTTCTCACTGTAAAAGTCGGCGAGAGTTCTATAAAACGCTGGGCTGCCAGCTTCGCTTCGTCAATCCGGCCCATGAACCCGAGCGCAACTGCCGCCAGCCGGAGTGCCAGCACAAGGTTGGGGCTGTGCGCCATGGCCTTTTGCGCCGCCGCCAGGGCTTGCGGGTACCTGCCGCTCACCAGGTGCGCGCCACTGGTTCCACACAGCATGTTGCCGATGAACGGGTCTACCGGGCTGATGCGCAGGGCTTGCTCAAAATGCGCCAGCGAGGCATTGCCTTGCCCAATAAAAGGTTTGAGGGTGCCGGCGCAATACTGCACGTCCATCAGGCCGGGGGCCAGCGCCAAGGCACGCTGAATGGCACGCTCGGCTTCGTCGTATCGAAAACCCAGCAGACGCAGGCCAAACGCGCGAAAGCCCAGCAAGCCCAGCGCCAACCCGGCAAGGCTCAGTACCAAGGGGTCATCGTCGGTGGCCGCCAAGGCCTCGTCGGCATAACGCAAGCCCATCCTGATGTCGCGGGCAGCACCAGTGCCGTCAAAAATGCGTGCCATACACACCGTGGCGGCCAGTGTTTTGGCCCTGGCGAACTTTGGGTCGATTTGCAGCGCACGTTGCGCCAGTACCATCGCCTCGTCCAGCGCAAATTTGCCCGCGCCAGGCTGGAGTTTGGGCAGCGCTTGCAGGCACAAATCGTACGCCTGCGGGTTGGGTGCCGGCGTGCTGCGTACGCGTGCAACTTCAGCGCGGCGCACGTTGGGGTGCAAGGCCGTCACGATTTTGTTGGTGATCTGGTCTTGCAGATCAAACACATCTTCCAGCGCGCCGTCAAACCGATCCGCCCACACATGGCGGGCATTGGCCACCTCAATCAACTGGCCCGTGATGCGCAGTCGATTGCCGGACTTGCGCACGCTGCCTTCGAGCACGTACTGCACCCCCAACTCGCGGCCCACCTGCTTGATGTCTACCACACGGTTTTTGTACACAAAACTCGAATTGCGCGCGATGACGAAAAAGACATTCAACCGGGCCAGCGCGGTGGTGATGTCTTCGACGATGCCGTCGGCAAAATAGTCCTGCGCTGGGTCGCCGCTCATGTTGGTGAAGGGCAGCACGGCAATGGACGGCTTGTGAGGCGGCGCGATTTCGGGGCGATCAGATGCGGATTGCATCGCCAAACCCGCAGGAGCTGCTGCCATTGCAGGCTCCGGCGTCGCCTTCAAGTCAAATCGATAACCGCGCCCGGTCACCGTGGCGATGGCATCGGCCCCCAGCAGCTTGCGCAGCGCTGAGATTTGCACGTTGAGGTTGTTTTCTTCCACCACCACGCCGGGCCACACCAGGACCAGCAGTTCATCTTTGCTCAGCACCCGGTCTGGGTGGGCAATCAGCACCAGCAGCAGGTCGAACGCGCGGGCACCCAGTGCGGCGGGCTGGCCGTCCACCAACACCTGACGGCGACCTGGCAGGACTTCGAATTGGCCAAAGCGGCGAGGGTTTTCCAAAGGGTGTCTTTCAGGGCATGGTCGCTAATTCAAGCGAATCCAAGCGAATTCCAGCGAATGCTCAGGGTGTCAAGTTGGCTTTTAACCTTGATTTTAAGGGTGACTTTTTTTGGGGCCTTCAGGGTTTTTAGGAACTTTTAGCACTTTTTAGCAGCTGCTTCAAGACGGCAGGCTCCGCAGGGTAGACATTAGATCCACCCTAGGCTCCTGGAGGGCGGGGAGGCTAAACACGCACCAGTTCTAAAACTCACAGAAAGACACCTATGAAAAATGTTCTCTACCGCCTTTGCCTGGCTTGCGCCTTGGTCGCTCCCATGGCTGCTTCAGCCTATGTGGTTGGCCCCAACAAATGGGGAAGCCCCGCCTTCGGCACCGGTGCCAATGTGTCATGGAGCCTGATGTCAAGCGGCACAAGCTGCGCGTATGAGGGATCAGGATGCACAGTAACCTCGTTGCAAACCTTCATGCCCAGCGGCTTTTTGACGCAGATCCAAAATGCGTTCGCCTCCTGGTCGGACGTGGCCAATATCTCTTTCACACAGGTGGCGGACGATGGTGCAGCCGTGAACTCGCCCACGACCTCTGGCGACATCCGGGTGGGCGCCTACGATTTTTCGACCGCCGGAGCCGGCGACGCTCTTGCATATGCCTACTTTCCATTTAGCGGCAGTCTCACGGTGCCCGGCGACATTTTCTTCAACATGGCCTACGCATGGGACTTGGACTCAGCAGGCCCTGGTGTCAGCATCTTCGAGGTGATGGCGCACGAGATTGGCCATTCCATTGGTCTGTTCCATACCGATGTCGCCAATTCGTTGATGAATCCGCTTTACTCTACTGCGCATTCTGGAGTGCAGGCAGACGATGCTGCCGGAGCCCAATTCATCTACGGTGTGCGGGTGGCCAGTGAGGTTCCTGAACCTACTAGCCTGGCGCTGCTGGGGTTGGCTTTGCTTGGGCTGACGCTGCGCCGCAAAGGTTGCCACTTACAAGTGATCGATCCTGTGGTTTAGCAAATGCTCCCCCGGGCGCGAGCAAGGCGCTGGGCTGATTCAGGTCATTTTTGAGCTTTTTTGAGAAAAATTAACCTGCAGGTTAATTTTTATTGAAAATGGTTGATTTTCGTCAAAATATGAATTTTTTAGGCCTCTAGCTCTCGAATATGTTCATTAGTTTGCTATAAATAAAGTAGCAATTACATTGCGTGCCAATGGCTTTGAATTTCCGCTTCGGTCTTTCCCTCAGCCAACCCCAGCGCCCTTGATGTCACCCGTTTCAGCGTGCGGCATAGGGCAGGTGATGCCTGCGACTTTGGGTTGTCATCCGAAAACGGCCAGGGCGGAAAGAGTCAGTGGGAGTTTTTTCATGAGATATTCCTCATGAAGCGGCCAGACTTCGGGCATACGGCCACCGGTTTTCCGGTCAGCCAAATTTGCTCGCAGTCCAGTTGCAACGCGGTTGAGGGGTCAATGTCAAAGTCGATTTGAAGTGCCTGCGCAAGGTCGGCATGCTCAATGGGCAATTCCCAGGTCAGGAACACCTGGGTGCAATCCTGGTCTGGGGGGAAGTCGGCCACATTGAAGTCAGTCAAAGCCAGGTCAGCATAACGCCTCTGAATGACGGCGTGGGGCTGACCTGTGTCAAACACCACGGCTGTGCCGCGGGTCAGTGGGACTCGGACTGCAGCAGCCGGAAAATACAGATCCAGACCTTTGTCTTCGCTCAAGAACAGGTTGCAAAAGGCCGCACCGCCATATTGAGCACCGTCATGGTGGTACCGGGCACCGCGGCAGGCCATCAGGGCCACGTCACAGGAGTCGAGCAGGTTGTGCAAGCCGAGCGAGTTTGCCCAAACGGACGCTGCTTGCAAGCAGTGGCGGTAATCTGGCCAGCGCGCTTTGGCTCGCGCCAACGGCAAGGGTTCTACGTCTCCCGGCTGCAGGTTCAGGTGCGTTGATATTTCTCTGTCCCAGTCGGCAATCAGCCGTGCCGGGGGCGGGGGCACATCCACCAAGCCCGACAGCACGACACCACTCACACTGCGGCTGCGGATGGCACCACTGCTTTCATAGAAGGCGACAAGGCGGCCTGGCTCAAGTTGCGGGTCAGCAATGGGGCTCATTTGATTTGATTTGGTTAGGCTCGTGGCAAGGCATTGCACGAAAAGTGTCTTGGTGGAGTAGGTAGCCGCCAAATCCAGCTCTATTTCCGCTTTAATTCCGCTCAGTCTGCGCCAGCGAATCACCACTTTTGCGCATGAAACTGCTGGGTGATTGCCCCAGCGCGGCCTTGAACATGGCGCTGAAAGCACTGTCGCTGGTGTAGCCGCTGGCGGTTGCCACATGGCTGATGGGCAGCCCGCGAGCAAGCAGGGGCAGCGCATGCGCCAGCACGGCTTGTTGGCGCCACTTTTGGTAACTGGTGCCTAGCTCGGTGCGAAAAAGGCGGGCCACAGTGCGTTCGCTGGCGCCGACTTCGTTCGCCCAGTCGACCAGTGTGGCGCGTCCGTTGGGTGCGCGCAGCACGGCTTCGCACAGGGCGCGCAGGCGCTTGTCGCTGCTTTGGGGGTGCGGCATGGGCACGCCTAGTGCTTGCGTTGTGGCATGGGTGAGTTCGTGCAGCAGCAGGTGCACCAGCATGCGCTCCCGCACGAAGGGTACCGGTTCGTTGGGCGGCACATCCAGCGCATGGATGAGTTCCCGCATCAAAGGCGACACCACCATCACGCGGCAGCTGTGCCAGCCTTTTGGCACCACTGACGGATCAATGTACAGCGTGCAGAACGCAGCCGTTTCAATGACGTTGATCGCGTGCTGCGCGCCAGGCGCAATCCACACCGCGCGAGACGGCGGCACGATGTACGTCACTTGGTCGTGTCCCGCGGCCTGCCTCTCGGCGGTGACTTGCATGATGCCCGTGGCGCAATACGCCACCTGCGCCCAGGAATGGCTGTGCAACTCAAAATGCGAATCGGCCGGCATGGAGCGTGCGCGCACACGCACCGGACGCTGCTCGGTGGGTGTGAAAGGGGCTGTGTCTCCCACCGGGGTCAGCGGTAGGTTGCGCGGTGCCCGAGGGCGGTAGGGTGGAGGCATGAGGCGGGTTTGTCCGAAATTCGATGGTATCTGTCTTTTTGTCGCAATCACGCAGGCAAGGCAGATATTACGATAGCCCCATGACCACATCAACCCTGACTCCCAGTGCCCCTGCGGGCGGCAACAGTTTGCGCCAAGATGTGCACGTGATCGGCCTGGTGGGCGGTGCCCACATGATCAGCCACTTCAGTCAGTTGCTGCTGCCGCCCCTGTTCCCTTGGCTGAAAGAGGCCTTCAACGCCAGCTACACAGAGCTGGGGTTTTTGATGACCTTGTTTTTTGTCACGTCGTGCGTCGTGCAAACACTGTCAGGCTTTGTCGTGGACAAATTTGGCCCCCGCCCGATTTTGTTTGCGGGGTTGACCTGCCTGGGGCTGGCTGCGTTCGGGTTTTCTGCCAGCACGGGGTACTGGATGATGGCCAGTTTTTCGGTTTTGGCGGGCATCGGCAACGGTGTGTTTCACCCAGTGGATTACACGCTCATCAATCGCAAGGTGAGCGCTTCGCGGCTGGGGCATGCCTACAGCACTCACGGCATTACCGGCAGCCTGGGCTGGGCGCTGGCCCCAGTGATGATGGTGCCCCTGGCCTTGGCTTTCTCGTGGCGCGTGGCGTTGATGTCTGCGGGTGTGTTGGCATTTATGGTGCTGGCGGTGTTGGTATTGAACCGTGACAAGCTCACCCTGACGCTGGCAGCGCCAGCCAAGGCGCCCATTGGTGCCGCCGGCCTCAAGAAAAGCGACACAGAAGGTGGTTTGGACTTCCTCAAAATACCCGCCGTCTGGATGTGCTTTGCTTTTTTCCTTTTGTACGCCATTGTGATCAGCGTCATTCAGGCATTCGCGCCAGAGGCTGCAAGGCAACTGCACGGCGTGCCCGTGGCGATGGCGGCGCTGTGCCTCACCATTTACATGGTGTGCAGTGCGGGCGGCATGGTGCTAGGCGGCTTTTTGGCGGCAGACCCGTCGCGGTGTGAGCGGATAGTGGGCTTCGCGTTTTGCGTGGCGGCCGTGTTTGCGTTGACGTTGGGCTTTGCCAACTTGCCCGCCTACGCTGTGCCATTTGTGTTTGGGGTGATGGGGTTCGCGTCTGGCATTGCAGGCCCCTCGCGCGACCTGTTGGTTAAAAAGTCAACCCCTGAGAACTCAACTGGCCGCGTGTATGGCGTGGTTTATTCGGGGTTGGACATTGGCCAGGCGATTGCTCCCCTATTTTTTGGCACTTTGATGGATCATCACCAATACAGCGGAGTATTTCTGGGGTTGGCTGTGGTGCAGTGCGTGCTGGTGGCTAGTGCGTTCAACGTCAGGCGGGTGCGGCGCACGGCTTAGGTTGACGTCTGCGACTTTCGGCTCGAGCAACCTCCGCCCGCCGACAGGGCCACGCGCATGCGGTTTTGGGGTGGAAGTTCCGCGTGGTATCGATAAATTCGAGCGACACGGTGGTCGCGGAATTTTTTGGGGCACTTGATAGGAGTCGTTACCGCAACGCGTTCCACCCCAAAGCCCGGTCGCATGGCCCTATCACCGGGCTTGGGGGGTTTTGAAAACCGCTGGACTGAAGACACGAAAGGGGATTGGATGCAGCGACGTATTAAAGTTTCGTGCCGCTCGCTTCTTCGACTTCCCTCTGCACACGCCAAGCGGAATGCGCCCCAAAACTGGCTTTGCAATTTGGGCACTCCGCCGAATCAACGGGTATCGTAGCGCTGCAGTTTGGGCAAGAGCCAGCGATTTGACCTGTGCCGACGAATAGTTTGGAACTTCGTTTGGCCGAATTTGCCGGGCCTCCTGCCATGGATAGGAGAGCCAGGAAGCTTAGAAGTGCCGCAGGAACACCAACGAATAGGCCGAGAAACATCGCCACACCCAGCGCATTTGCTTCGCCGAAAAAACCTGATGAGGGAAGCGCTACAGCAAGCACGCAAAGTCCCGCCACAGTCAAACACAACTTTACGGGAAAGGTCATGCACCGATTATCTCTGGGCGAGCTTTACTCGATTTACTGCAAATAAGGAATGAGAAAAAAATGTCGAAAGGCCGTGCACGGCCCAACTCGAATCAACCCGCCAACGCACAAAAGCGGCAGTCAGAAAAGCATTCAGGTGAGCGCGGTGATCGGGCCATGCGACCAGATGCTATGAATGCCTCCCTCCTCACGGGGACACCGTGGAAGAGGGAAACATCGCAAAGCAACTGGAGCACACATGGCCACTCAAACACGCACGCAGGCTGACGCGCACCGGGCAGTCCA
>JANPCR010000106.1:0-9562 GCA_031431035.1 Rhodoferax sp. | reverse complement strand
AATGTGGCGGTGCATTCATTGGCGATAGAGCCCACGGTCGTCCAGGCCATTCAGGCGCTGTTGGCGACCGGGCAGGGCGTCAACCCGAACGATGCGGTGCGTTTGATGCAAGACACCTACCGCGCGTTCGTGGTGGACAGTTCACCCCGTTTTGCCGAACTGTTTGACCATTTGCTGGAATCTGACGCGCCCCTGGTGTTCCACTGCACTGCTGGCAAAGACCGCACCGGGTTTGCCGCCGCGCTGGTGTTGATGGCGCTGGGCGTGCCACGCGACGTGGTGGTGCAGGACTATTTGCTCACCAACGAGCTGTTTCGCCCGCCCGAACTCGTGGGCAGCTACGCACCCCAAGCCGTGCGCGACGTGATTGTGCGGGTGCAAACCGGGTTTCTAGATGCCTCGATGGCCGCTGTGGACAAAGACTTTGGTGGCATGCCCAATTACCTCGAAAAAGCCATGGGTTTGGATGCATCAAGGCAGCAGCGCCTGCGCGATTTGTACTTGCAGGCTTGAAACACCGGGGCCTTATCGCGGAGATTCCGGCAAGTTGTAAGCAGCTGGTTGGGTCAGTAGCTCAGCCGTTCAGGCCGAATTTCTTGCAGAATCGTCGTCGAAATTTCTTCAATCGACTTGGTAGTGGTTGACAACCAACGAATGCCGGCGCGGCGCATCATGGTTTCGGCCTCAGACACTTCCATGCGGCAATTGGCCAGCGCGGCGTATTTGGAGTTGGGGCGGCGCTCATTGCGAATCTCGCTCAGGCGCTCTGGGCTGATGGTCAGGCCAAAAATCTTAGGTTTATGTGGCACCAGGGCGGGCGGCAGGTGCTGGCGCTCAAAATCTTCCGGAATCAGCGGGTAATTCGACGCTTTCAGCCCGTATTGCATCGCCAAATACAGCGACGTGGGCGTTTTGCCACTGCGGCTGACGCCCACCAAAATCACGTCTGAACTCTCCAAATCGCGGTTCGATTGCCCATCGTCATGCGCGAGTGAGAAATTAATGGCTTCGATCCGGTCCTGGTACTGCTTGCTTTTGCTGGCATCGCTGAAGCGGCCAATGCGGTGGTTGGACTTGATTTGCAACTCCGTCTCAAGCGGGTGCACAAAGGTGCCAAACATGTCCAGCAACATGCCCTGGCAGCCTTCGTTCACGACTTTCAGCACCTCCATATTGACCAGGGTGCTGAACACAATCGGTTTGTTGCCATCGACCAGCGCCGCGTGGTTGATCTGGCGCACCGCCTGGTGGGCCTTGTCCGCCGTGTCAATGAACGGCAGGCGCACGTGACGCACTTCCAGCTCAAACTGGGCCAGAATGGCATTGCCAAAGGTCTCGGCGGTGATGCCGGTGCCGTCTGATATAAAAAATACGCTGCGTTGGGTCATCTGGGTCTCACTTTACAATGGGCTGATCGTTCTGCTGTTTTACCAGACACTCTATTTTCCATGCTTCGCCGCCAACCATTCAAACAACTCCAAGTTTGCGCCGCCAGCATTCGCAACCGCCCCGCCTTGCGCCACTCTGTGCGCCGCGCCTGGTCTGCACACCTGTTTTTTACTTCTGGAGTTTCCCCATGTCCGCACTTTTTAACGCGACCGACTTGGTCGTTCCGTTTGAAAACCTGAGAATGACCGACGTCGACGCGGTGGGCGGTAAAAACGCTAGCCTCGGCGAGATGATTTCGCAATTGCCCACCCAAGGCAGCAACGGCGTGCGGGTTCCCACCGGTTTTGCCACCACGGCGCATGCCTTTCGCTTGTTTTTAGCCCACGACGGCCTGGCCGGAAAAATCAACCAGCGCCTTCAAAACCTCAACACCGACGACGTGCGCGCCTTGGCCGTGGCCGGGGCCGATATTCGAGCCATGGTCGAAGCCCAGCCTTTTCCGGGCGACCTGCAAGCCGCCATTACCGCCGCCTTTGCCACTTTGAGCGCAGGTCACCCACAAGCATCGTTTGCCGTGCGCTCGTCTGCCACCGCCGAAGACCTGCCAGACGCCTCGTTTGCTGGCCAGCAAGAAACCTTTTTGAATGTGGTGGGCATAGCCGACGTTCTGCACAAAATGAAGGAGGTTTTTGCCTCGCTGTACAACGACCGCGCCATCAGTTACCGGGTTCACAAAGGCTTTGCACACGAGCACGTGGCCCTTAGCGCGGGCGTGCAGCGCATGGTGCGCTCTGACCTGGGGGCAGCGGGTGTGATGTTCACCATCGACACGGAATCCGGCTTTGACCAGGTGGTTTTCATCACCTCAAGCTATGGTTTGGGTGAAACGGTGGTGCAGGGCGCTGTCAACCCGGACGAGTTTTATGTGCACAAGCCAATTCTCAAGGCAGGCAAACGGGCGGTGATTCGCCGCAGCCTGGGCTCCAAATTGATTCAGATGGTGTTTTCCACCCCCGAGGAAAAGGTTAAAACCGGCAAGCTCGTGCAAACCGTTGACGTGCCAACCGAGCTGCGCAACCGCTACTCCTTGAGCGACGCCGATGTGGAGCAATTGGCCCGCTATGCCGTGCAAATTGAAGCGCATTACGGCTGTGCCATGGACATCGAGTGGGGCAAAGACGGCACCGACGGGCTGCTTTACATTTTGCAGGCCCGCCCCGAGACCGTGAAAAGTCAATCCAAAGGCAAGGCCGAACACCGCTACAAGCTCAAAGGCAAAAGTACCTTGCTGGCTGAGGGCCGCGCGATTGGCCAAAAAATCGGCACCGGCCCCGTGCGCGTGGTGCACAGTCTGAATGACATGGACCAAGTGCAGGCGGGCGATATTTTGGTCACCGACATGACGGACCCCAACTGGGAACCCGTCATGAAGCGTGCCGCCGCCATCGTGACCAACCGCGGCGGGCGCACCTGCCACGCGGCGATCATCGCGCGCGAGCTGGGCATTCCGGCGGTGGTCGGCTGCGGCAACGCTACCGAATTATTGAAAGACGGCATGCTGGTGACCGTTAGCTGTGCAGAGGGCGACACAGGCTTCATTTACGACGGCATGCTGGAAACCGAAATCACCGAGGTGCAGCGCGGTGAGATGCCGGAAATCCCTCTCAAAATCACAATGAACGTGGGCAACCCGCAGCTGGCGTTCGACTTTTGCCAGTTGCCCAATGCGGGCGTGGGCTTGGCGCGGCTGGAATTCATCATCAACAACAACATTGGCGTGCACCCCAAAGCCATTTTGGACTACCCCAATGTCGATGCTGACTTGAAAAAGGCAGTCGAATCGGTCGCCCGTGGCCACGCCTCGCCGCGTGCTTTTTATGTGGATCGGGTCGCCGAAGGCGTGGCCACCATTGCCGCCGCGTTTTGGCCCAAACCCGTCATCGTTCGCCTGTCAGACTTCAAAAGCAACGAATACCGCAAACTCATTGGCGGCAGCCGTTATGAGCCTGAAGAAGAAAACCCGATGCTAGGCTTTCGCGGTGCCGTGCGCTACTTGAGCGCTGGGTTTGGCGAAGCCTTCGCCATGGAGTGCGAGGCCCTGAAGCGCGTGCGCGAAGAAATGGGCTTGAGCAATGTCGAGGTCATGGTGCCCTTCGTGCGCACCTTGGGCCAAGCCAAAGCCGTGACCGAGCTGTTGGCTAAACATGGCCTAAAGCGCGGTGTGCAGGCTGATGGCAGCGCTCTGAAAGTCATCATGATGTGCGAGATTCCCAGCAACGCCATCCTGGCGGATCAGTTTCTGGAGTACTTCGACGGGTTCTCGATTGGCTCCAACGACTTGACCCAACTGTCTTTGGGCCTCGACCGAGATTCGGGTCTGGAACTGCTGGCCGCCGACTTTGACGAGCGCGACCCGGCTGTCAAAGCCCTGATCAGCATGGCCATCAGCGCTTGCAAAAAGCAAGGCAAGTATGTCGGTATTTGTGGCCAAGGCCCCAGCGACCACCCGGATTTCGCGCAGTGGCTGGCGGCTGAAGGCATTTCCAGCCTGTCGCTGAACCCGGATTCTGTAATTGCCACCTGGCAAGGGCTGGCAAAATCCAAAATATGTTGATTCACCCGCAAATTAACCCGGTTGCCCTGCAACTTGGCCCCTTGGCCATCCACTGGTACGGGTTAACTTACCTGGCTGCGTTTGGCCTGTTTGTCTTTTTAGGAATTCGCAGGCTCAAACACCAGCCGTTCGCCCGAATTCAGGGGCCGGGCGCTTGGGTGCGTAAAGATGTCGAAGACATTTTATTTTTGGGCGTGATGGGCGTTATTTTGGGTGGGCGGCTGGGTTATTGCCTGTTTTACAAGCCGCTTTATTACCTGTCGCACCCGCTAGAAATTTTCATGATTTGGGCCGGGGGCATGAGCTTTCATGGCGGCATGTTGGGCGTGATCGCCTCCATGGTTTGGTTTGCCTATTCCCGAAAGCGCCCGTTTTGGCAAGTGGCAGATTTTGTGGCACCGTGCGTGCCCACAGGTCTTGCGGCGGGGCGGGTGGGCAACTTCATCAATGGGGAGTTGTGGGGCCGCGTGGCCGACCCCAGCCTGCCGTGGGGCATGGTGTTCAGAGGCGCAGGGGATCTACCGCGTCACCCATCGCAGGTGTACCAGTTTTTGCTTGAAGGCCTGCTGCTGTTTGTGTTGCTGTGGTTTTATGCCCGCAAAGAGCGCAGACCCGGCCAGGTAGCCGCGCTATTTTTGCTCGGCTATGGCGTGTTTCGGTTCATTGCCGAATTTTTCCGCGAGCCGGATGCCCACCTTGGGCTGTTGGGGCTGGGCATGAGCATGGGGCAATGGCTTTGCGTGCCCATGATTGCGGGCGGGGTGGGGCTTTGGCTCTGGGCGCAAAACCGGCAGGTTCAGCGCATTTAGAGGCCGATTTCATTTCCAAATAGCTGTACATGGTTCGTGGTTTACGTCATAATTATTCGTAATTATTAAATATAACGTCGTCCGTTCGATGCTCAGAGTCGCCTCAACCCGCGGTATTTCATGTTCCTTTGGGGGCGGCGTAGAAGCCTGTTTGGCAACCGGGTTCGCTGCTTGTTCTGCAGATTGTTTGGCAGATTTTCCATGCGCCTAGTTCAGAATTCACTGCATGCCGAGGTCGCGGCAATTTTGCGTGACCGCATATTTGCGGGAGATTTGGCACCCAGCAGTTTTTTGGATGAACTCAGTCTGTGCCAAAGTATGGCGATTTCGCGCACGCCGCTGCGGGAGGCACTCAAAGTGCTCACCGCTGAGGGTTTGGTCCGCCATGAGCCCAGGCGGGGTTGCTTTGTCAATGAGGTGACCGAGCAGGACCTGGACGACATCTTTCCAGTGATAGCCTTGCTCGAGGGGCGTTGCGCTTTTGAAGCGGCACGCAACGCCACGGCGGCGGATTTGGCAGTGCTGGAAACTTTGCACGAAAGGCTTTCAAGCCACGTCAAAGCCCGAAGAATCACTGACTATTACGTGGCCAATCTGGCCATTCATGAGGCCATCATCTTGCTGGCCAACAATCGCTGGTTGTCGCAAGTCATCGGTGATTTGCGCAAAATTTTAAAACTGGCACGTTTGCAAAGTCTTCAGGCCGCAGGTCGCATGGACCAAAGTTTCAATGAGCACATGGCCGTGTTCGCTGCTCTGAAGGCCCGCGACAGTGAAGGCGCCGAGGCTGCCATGCGCACCCATTTAACCCGCCAACGGGAAGCCTTGCGCGAGTTGACGCGCAATCACGTCAGTCGAGTGCAGGCATGAATACCGCAACCTGGATTTCGAGCAAAGTGTCCCAGCTGCTTCCTCAGGGGCAACGCAAACGGCGGGTGGGTGATGTTGCTCCCTTGGCGAATGCAGAGAAAGCATTGCCGCAGGTTTCGCAGCGGCGAACCGGCGCGTTGGCGGTTGATGGCGGCGAAATGTCTCGCTCGACTCGGGAGCGCCTCAAAGGTCATTTGCGCCATGAAACCGAAGCTTTGTCGCCACGCGTCCTGCGCCGCACGCTTGAAGACTTGCGTGCCATCGTGGACCCGCAGGTCAGTGAAGTCGAAGGGGGGCGCCGTGCGCAAGCGGTTGCCCACTGGTACGGGACAGCCCCAAGCGATCAACAGAGGGATTTGTGGCTGTTGATGAGTGAGCAATTTGTGACCGACCCCCAAACCGTCAGGTCTGCCCAGGTGCAATTGGCCGCAGCGGTGGGCACGGCCGACGAAGCCGCCGCAGAGGTGCAGTTCAGACGGGCCACGGTGTCGCCGCGCAGGCGCTTGTTGCAAAGATTCAGCGCATTCCCCCTGGGCATCAAATTCTTGGTGGATATGCGGGCTGACATGCTGGCGCACCTGAAAACGGACAAGCGACTGCTCGCCTTGGACGTCGAGATGGAGTACATGTTTTCCACGTGGTTTGATGTCGGGTTTTTGGAGTTGCGGCGCATCAGTTGGGATTCGCCCGCGTCGCTGATTGAAAAGCTCATTAAATACGAAGCGGTGCATGACATCAAAAGCTGGTCGGATGTCAAGAATCGGCTTGATTCAGATCGCCGTTGCTATGGGTTCTTCCACCCGCGCCTGCCAGATGAGCCGCTCATTTTTGTTGAAGTTGCGTTGATGGACGAGATGGCCGACAGCATCACTCCTTTGCTTGACGAAACCGCTAGCGCCTCGGACCTGAAAAAAGCAACAACCGCCATTTTTTACTCAATCAGCAATACCCAGACTGGCCTGCGGGGTGTCAGTTTTGGTGATTCGTTGATCAAACGCGTGGTTGAAACGCTGAAAGAAGAATTTCCCAAACTCAAGGTGTTTGCCACCCTATCGCCCATTCCCGGTTTTCGCTCTTGGTTAGGCAAGAACGCCAAGCTTATGCTGGACAGCCTGGATGAAAAACCCCGCGCCCAGTTAGCAAAGGCCCTGGATTCGAACTCGCCCGACGCAGACGAGTTTCTGCGCGTGGCAGACGCACCCCAGGCGCTGGACGCCAAATCACCGATTCGGCAAATGCTGTTGCATTGCGCGGCGCATTACTTGGCCAAAGAACTCAAAGACGGAAAGCCAGCAGACCCCGTGGCGCGTTTCCATTTGGGCAACGGGGCTCGGGTTGAGCGGCTGAACTGGGCAGGCGATCCGTCCAACAAGGGGCTCAAACAGTCTTGCGGGTTGATGGTGAATTACCTTTATGACCTTAAACGGCTGGACAAGCACCGAAGTCAGCTGACTTTGGGCAAAATCGCCACTTCAGGTTTGATTGACGACCTGCATTTTTAGACGAACCCGGGTTTCGGGTGTTTTGAGTGCATTAGAGGAACGCCTTTGAGGCGTTTGAAGATGCGGTCAAGGCCGATTTTTTATAACAACTGGAGACTTATTTGAACTCACAACACCCCACACTGGCACGGAGAGATGTTCTTCGTCTGGCTGCCGCCGCCACGGCGATTGGTACTTTGGGCGCTCAGGCGCAGTCCGCCTGGCCTGCCAAGCCTGTCACGCTGATCGTGCCGTTTCCGGCGGGTGGCGGAACCGACGCTTTCGCGCGTCCACTGTCGGCGCAGTTTTCGCGCCTGACGGGCAAGCAACTGGTCATTGACAACCGTGGCGGTGCCGGCGGCACTTTGGGTGCTGGCATTGCAGCCAAAGCCTCCCCCGATGGCTACACGCTTTTCATGGGCGCTGTGCACCACACTATTGCGCCATCGATGTATGCCAAGCTGGACTACGACATTGAAAAAGACTTCGTTCCGCTGGCGCTGGTGGCCGTGGTGCCCCAGGTTTTGGTGGTGAACCCAAAAAATGTGCCAGGCGACTTCAAGGCCTTTTTGGCACAACTCAAAGCTAACCCGGGCCGCTTGAACTACGGGTCAGCGGGCACGGGCACTTCGCACCACTTGGCAGGTGAGCTTTTTAAACAACAAACCAAAACTTTCATCACGCACATTCCCTACACAGGTGCAGGGCCCGCACTGCGCGATTTGGTGGGTGGGCAGGTGGACATGATGTTTGACGGTTTGGGTTCATCGGCAAGTCACATCAAAGGTGGGCGCATCAAGGCCCTGATGGTGTCTGGCGCGAAACGCAACGCGGCTTTTCCTGATGTGCCCTGCGCGGCAGAATTGGGCTTGCCCGATTACACGGTGACAACTTGGTATGGCGTTTGGGCGCCCAGAGGCACGCCCGCTGAGGCGCAACAACGCGCGATTGAAGAAATCAACAAGGCTGGACTTTCACCAGAGACGCGCGCCATTTGGGCCACACAAGGCGCTGAATTTGGCACTTTGTCGCCGCAGCAATTTGGCAGTTTTGTGAGTGCTGAAGTGAAGCGTTGGGCGGTGGTGGTGAAAGCCTCTGGAGCCAAACTGGACTGACCCGTGACCCAGCAACTTGAAGTGACCTCGGCCTTGGGCCGTGTTGTAAGCCAGGACAGCGCCGATGTTGACGCGGTCAAAACAAACCCCAACGCCAACCTGTTTGTTGCACTGCGCCAAGCCTTTCCGGCAGACCTGGATTCGGTTGCGATTGAGACCGAGACAGGGCTTTTTTACTCGTGGCGCGATCTGGACCAGGCCACTGCCATGCTCGCCAACCTGCTTCAATCGTTGGGCTTGCCACCTGGAGCACGCGTTGCGGTGCAGGTTGAAAAGTCGGTCGAAGCAGCGATGCTCTACTTGGCCACGCTGCGTGCGGGTTTCGTTTTTTTGCCACTGAATACCGCCTACCAGAGCGCAGAGATTGAGTACTTCATTGACAATGCCGAGCCGGCCGTGGTGGTGTGTAGTCCGGCAAATTTTGGTTGGGTCAGCAAAATTGCGTTCAAAGCCGACACCCAAAACGTCTTCACACTGGGCGATGACCGCACAGGTTCGCTGTTGCAACGGGCCGCAGGTTTTCCGCGCCACCACGAGCCTGCACGTTGTGACGCCAACGACATGGCCGCAATTTTGTACACCAGCGGCACCACTGGGCGCAGCAAGGGTGCCATGTTGTCGCATGGCAATTTGCTTAGCAACGCGCTCGCACTCAAGGACTATTGGGGCTGGCGAACACCAGAGGAAGGTGGCGACGTGCTGATTCACGCGCTGCCTATTTTTCATGTACACGGCTTGTTTGTGGCGTTGCATGGCGCACTGATCAATGGCAGCAAAATGATTTGGTTCGCCAAGTTCGACGCCCGGCAGGTCTTGCAAAAGATGCCCGAAGCGACGGTTTTCATGGGCGTGCCAACTTTGTATGTGCGCCTGCTGGCTGAGCCCGGCTTAACCCGAGATGCCGTGCGAAACATGAGGCTGTTTGTAGCGGGGTCTGCGCCGCTTCTGATCGAGACTTTCACGGCATGGCAACAACGAACGGGTCACAAGCTGCTAGAGCGGTACGGCATGAGCGAGACGGCAATGCTGACGTCCAACCCCTACCGCGCCGATCCGCGCCATGGCAATCAGTCCGAGCGCATGGGTTCCACTGTGGGCTTTGTCTTGCCGGGTGTTGAATTGCGGATTCAGAGTGACGAGGGCCTTGATTTGCCAGTTGGGGAGATTGGTGGCATTCAGGTCAAAGGCCCCAATGTGTTTTCGGGTTATTGGCGCATGCCTGAAAAAACCAGCGAAGAATTCACGCCTGATGGTTTTTTCAAGACTGGTGATGTCGGGAAAATT
>JANPCR010000105.1:0-4047 GCA_031431035.1 Rhodoferax sp. | reverse complement strand
TTTAAAAACTTGTAAAACTCGTCAATCTTGTTTTGTGACAGTGCTTTTTCAAACAGCGTACCGCCAAAATAGTAATTGACGTCATTGGCCACCAGGCACTCGATTTTTTTCTCAAGGTCTTTGGTCACCAAGCCCGTGCACCAGCCAAATTTGACAAAGTCAATCAGCGCGGCGTCGCTCTCAATGCAATCGACAAAATAGCGCGTGGGCACACCGTTGTCGATCATTGAATTGATGCCGAAGTCCCTGGGTTTGACACTTCGCGCGGGGGTGTCCAGAAAATTATTTGCCATGGTGACTGCTTGGGTTGGGTGGGTTGGATGAAAGGGGTGTGCGGCGGTCTAGTAACTGCATTCAGGCCGCACGTAGCATTTGAATTCGACCACGTTGCCAGACGGGTCAGCCACCATAAGGGTTTGGTGCTCGTGCGCGGTGTTGGGAAACCGCACGCCAGGCGGCACCAACAGTTTGACGCCCAGTTTGGCAACGTGCGCCGCGAGGTTGTCGAAATCGGCCATCTTCAAAAACGTCAGCCCAAAATGCTGCGGGTAGGCGCGTGGGTTGCGCTCTAGCGCGCGCTTTTCCAAGTGGCAGACCAGTTGCAGCACGCCGCCAAAACTGAAAGTCACGCGGTCATCCAGAATGCGCACGGGCTGCGCACCCAGCACGTCGGCGTACCAACGGGCGGCCTCGGCCACGTTGTTGCAGCCCACAGCGGCATGCGCAATGTAGCGACCATCCACAATTTGGGTGTTGTCCAGCAAACCTGCTGGGGGCGTGGGCGTTGTCATAATGCTTATCGAAGGGTGAGCGGTTCAGGTGATTTTGTCAGTGGGGGTGGGGTTTGCGACAGTTTTCGCCACATCGCCGCTTCGTAACAATTTTTTACCAACCCGAAAGAATACCGCAGTAAGGACCTTTAGGTCATTATTGGACGCCACAAAAGCAGCAAACCCGGTCAAAGTTACGCGTTTTTCGAGGTTTTTGTTACCCTAAGTGTCGTCAAAATACCAACCCAGCCCCGCCGCAGCCATGCCGCTGCAACAAGGCTGAGTGCCAGCTGATCGCAACTGAAAGGCCCGTATGCCCACTCAAGACGAAGAAATCGCCCGCCACTTGCGCCAAGCCCTGGCGTCTGGCGAACTGGCGCAAGCCCCCGGCTTTGGCAAGCCGCAAGTCGAAGACGCCGACTGGCACGCCACCCCAGAGAGCTTGCGCATGCCCTTCAAAATTTTGAAAAACGCGGGCTTTCACCCGCCTGAGGTTGAACTCTTCAACGAGCGCGCCGCCCTGGCCGACCAACTGCGCCATTGCACCGATGACGCGACCCGCCTGGCCTTGGGACGGCGTCTGAGCGAATTGCAGCAGCGCTTGGCCTTGCGGCTTGAATCTTTGCAGGCGCATGGCAGTTTGTGAGCAAAAAAGAACCTGCAGGTTCTTTTTTGCCAAACCAGGTCAAAATACTGATAAAATAGGCCTCTAGCTCTCGCATAATATACATAGTTTGCTATTTTTACTATAGCAAATGACCCACACAAAGGAAACCTATGACCATCGCCACGCCCACGCCTGATCGGCCCCATGCCGACGCCCACCCCCGCAAAGTCGACGAGCTGCTGGCCCATTACGGTGCCAGCCACACCCAGCCCATCAATGAGCTGATTCACTTTGCCGCCATTCCGCTGATCATGCTCAGCCTGGTGGGCATGATGTTTTGGGTGCATCCGTGGCTGGCTTATGCCTTTGTGGCGGCCAGTTTGGTCTATTACGCGCGGTTGTCGGGCGTGTTTTTAGCAAGCATTGTGGTGACGTCTATCGCCATGCTCGCCGTGATTTCCGCCATGGGCTCGCTCCTGTTGCCGCTGTCCATCGCCATTTTTGTCGTCGCCTGGATTTTTCAGTTCATTGGCCACAAGCTGGAAGGCAAAAAACCCTCGTTTTTCGAAGACATTCAGTACCTGTGGGTGGGGCCACTGTTTGTGCTGTCCAAGCTGTTTATCAAGCTGGGTGTGCGCTGGTGATTGGGTTCGCACCCGCTCAATAAGGCAAAAGATCAACCACTGCGCTTGATCCGCGCGCCCAGCCCCAGCAGCTTTTCTTCTATGCGCTCGTAGCCGCGCTCAATCATGTTGGCATTCTGAACGGTTGATTTGCCTTTGGCGCACAGGGCCGCGCCCAACAGCGCCATGCCCGCGCGAATGTCGGGGGATGTGAGCGTGGTGGCCGTCAGCTGCGAGCGCCCGCTGATCACCACGCGATGCGGGTCGCACACCACGGCATTGGCCCCCATGCTGATCAGCCTGTCGACAAAATACAGGCGCGACTCGAACATTTTTTCAAAAAACAGCACATTGCCCTGCACCTGCGTGGCCAGGGTGATCATGCAGCTCATCTGGTCGCTGGCAAATTGAGGCCAGGGGCCGTCGCCAATCACGGGAATGGAGCCGTCGTGGTCGCGCGTGACGCGCAGCTCTTGGTTGCCGGGCAGCAGCACGTGGTCTTTGTACAGCTCAATCTTCACGCCCAGCGTGGCAAACACCCGCCCGCACATCCAGTACGAATGCAAATCGGTGCCTTCGACCTTGATTTCGCCCCCGGTGGCAGCGGCCAGCGCCAGGTAAGACGCGGCTTCCACGTGGTCGTGGCAAACCCGGTGCGTGGTGCCGTGCAATGACGCCACGCCCTCAATTTGCAACTGGTTGGTGCCAATGCCCTCGATGCGCGCACCCATGGCGTTGAGCATGTGCGCCAGGTCCTGAATGTGCGGCTCGCAGGCGGCGTTGCGAATGAGAGTGTGGCCCCTGCTGACCACGGCGGCCATCAAAATGTGCCCCGTGCCGGTAACGGACGGCTCGTCAAAGAACATTTCGGCACCGGTCAGTGGCCCCGGCATGGAAAATTTGTAGCTGCCGTTCACTTCTACGTGCGCGCCGAGCTTTTGCAGGCCATAAAAATGCGTGTCCAGCCTGCGCCGCCCAATCACGTCGCCGCCCGGCGGGTACAGCGTGGCTTTGCCCAGTCGGTGCAACAGCGGTGCCACACACAAAATGGAAGTGCGCACTTTGCGGCACAGTTCGGGGCTGATTTCGCTCTTGTTCAGGCTGGCAACCTGAATGCTGACCCGCTCGCCGCTGCGCTCAACCCGCCCGCCCAGGTCGGTGATGATTTCCAGCATGTGGCGCACGTCAATGATGTCGGGCACGTTGTCCAACACCATTTCCTGGTCGGTCAAGATGCAGGCCGCAATCATCGGCAAGATGGCATTTTTGTTGCCAGACGCACGCACAGTGCCTTTGAGCGGCACGCCGCCTTCAATTTCGAAAGTTGACATGGTGGGTTAGGGTGAACTGAGATGGGTGGCGCAACTGGGAATACGCCAAAGAGAATGGACTTGATTGTCGGTGATGGGGGCGGGGTTGGCTTGGCAGGTCAAGTTTGGAGATTCACCCGCGCTGGCCAGGCCGCTCCATGGCCACCTCAGACACATTGAAGCCAAGTTTCTCATAAAAAGCACAGACGCCGCCCCTGCCCGCCCGAAGCACCCAGGTCATTTCAGGACGCTCGCCCATGGCGTTTTTGACCAAGGCGATGCCCACGCCCTTGCCTCTGTGTTCCTTTGCAACGACCACCATGGAGATGTAGCCATTGAAGATGCCGTCGGTCAGAGCTCGAAGAAATCCGATGACCTTGCCGCTCTCACCTTCGCTTTGGCCCTGGCCTTCCCCGTGGCGGTCAATCGCAACGATGACGATTTGCGAGCGATTGACGAGTTCGGTGAAAACTTCGGGGTCTGCGACGCGCTTGCCCCAGTGGTTGGCCTGAAGAAGCGCGCGGGCAGCTTCGATCTCTGACGGGTGAATGGCGCGGATTTGCATGGGGTGAGTTCTAAAGTTACGGGCCTCAGAATTCACTCATAGTGAGTCCACATACGCAAAACACGAACAGCCGCCTCTTTTGCGAAAACCTCATAAACGATTCGATGCTGAATGTTGATTCGCCGCGAATAGGTGCCTGCAAGGTCGCCGACCAATTTTTCAAATGGTGGTG
>JANPCR010000104.1:0-6615 GCA_031431035.1 Rhodoferax sp. | reverse complement strand
GTCGGCGTCTTTGGCGGCCATCACCACTTCGGTGGCTTCTTCGCCAATTTTCTTCAAAAACGCATCGGGGCCCTTCAGCAGCAGCCGCGCCACGTAGCTGGCGTCTGCGTCGCCCTTATTTTTGGGCAAGCGCGATTCAATCACGTCGGCCAAGTTGGCCAGCGCGTCGGCTGTGGGGTCAGGAATCACTGAAGTCATTGAAAAATCGGGTCAGTTGGCTCGGAGTCTAGGTTCATGCTGGCTTGGCCTAATTAGCCGCTTGCCACACCACCCCTATTTGTAGATGGTTTGCGGGTCTTTCAAGACGGGCTCTGTAATTTGCCAGACGCCGCCTTTCAGCAGACTGAAAAAGCAACTGTGCCGACCCGTGTGGCAAGCAACGCCGGGTTCATGACCGAGTTGCGTGACTTTCAGCAGCAGCACGTCATTGTCGCAGTCCAGCCGGATTTCATGCACCCGCTGCACGTGGCCAGATTCTTCGCCCTTGCGCCACAACTTGCCGCGTGAACGGCTGAAATAAACCGCCTGCCCGGTTTCTTCGGTGGCCAACAGGGCTTCGCGGTTCATCCACGCGAACATCAGCACGTCGTTGCTGCCGACTTCCTGGGCGATCACGGGAATCAAACCCTTGTCGTCCCATTTCACTTCATCTATCCAGTTCATGGGTGAATTGTTACCGATTGGGGCGCGCTAAAGCAGGCATTCTGCGGGGCATTGGGGGTGTGGGCACAGCTTAGTCAGATACAAAAAATTACCAATTAGATTTTAAAAATACTTTACAGTATTTATAGTGACGGTCAGTAAACAAATGATCTATGCAGTTCGTTTTGTTACTCAATCCAGAAATTTCACACCCTTTTCAACAGGAGTTCCCTCATGCACCGTCGAATTGCCCTTAGAAAGTCCCTTATTCTCGCTGCCTTTGGCACCGCCGCGCTCATGTCAGCCTGCGGTGGTTCCAGCGATCCGCACGTGCCTGCACCTGCGCCTACTCCAGCCCCTGATGTTGTAGCCCTCGCACAGGCTACGCCCGAACTCGGCGTTCTTGTCGAAGCAGTGATCGCCGCAGGCTTGGTTGACACGTTAAAAGGAGCTGGGCCATTCACCGTGTTCGCACCCACCAACACCGCCTTTGCCGCCGCACTGACCGAGTTGGGCCTGACCAAGGACCAGCTCTTCGCCAACAAAGCTCTGCTCACCGCAGTGCTCACCTACCACGTGGTGCCCGCCAAAGTGGCCAGCAGCGCCATTCCGTTTGGCAAGGCCATCACCACGGTGCAGGGCTCGATTTTGAAGATCGACAATGTCTCAGGCGCGGTCGTCATCACCGATGGCCGCAACCGCACGTCCAAAGTCGTCACCGCCGACGTGCAAGCCAGCAATGGCGTGGTTCACATCGTAGACAAAGTGATTTTGCCCGCCGACAAAAACATCGTGCAAACCGCGCTAGCCCTGCCTCAGTTCAGTATCTTGGTGGAAGCTGTGATCGCGGCTAACCTGCAAAGCACCTTATCTGGCACGGGCCCGTTCACCGTGTTTGCACCGACCGACACCGCATTTGCCAACTTGTTGGCCGAGCTGGGTGTCAGCAAAGCCGACTTATTGGCAAACACCGCGCTGTTGACTAAAGTGCTGACCTACCACGTCGTGTCAGGCCGGGTGCTGAAGGCCGAGGTTCCTTTGAACACCGCCATCGCCACCGTGCAAGGCGACACCCTGACCGTGGGCTCCACCCTGGCCATCACCGACCAGCGCGGCCGCACGTCCAACATCACTGGCACCGACGTGCTCACCAGCAACGGCGTGATTCACGTGATTGACAAGGTGATTTTGCCCAAGCCTTGAGTCCACGGCGGCCCCTGACTTCATTGCCGTCTAGGGGCCGAGTTCATCGCTCGTGCTGATTCACCCTAAAAAATCTGCAAGCTCAATCAACAATCAACAATCAAATTTAATAGCGACGAATTGATATTTCACGAGAGCTAGAGGCCAATTTCATCAATATTTTGACTTCTAACCCAATTTTTGAAAAACTTCATATCACCGGTGATATGAAATTGGTCAAATCGAAACCCGCAATCACCTGAAAATTCTTTCCCTGCTACCATGATCGAATAAGAAAAGCAGCCCCAAAGCGGCTCACATAGTCAATCCAACAGGGGGTGCGAGATGGACCGAAGAATTGCCTTGATTTTGGCCTGCGACGGCGCAGCCGCCGTGCTTGCCGCTTGTGGCGGTGGCAGTGCCAGTGGCGGCAATGCGGCTGATTTAAGAACAACGCCAGTGGCCACGCCCGTGCCGCCTGTGGCCACCGTGCCTGTGGTGCCAACTTTCCCGCTGCCAACCCCCATCGAGGTGCTAGAACCCGCTTCGCCACTCTCGGTTGTTGAGCTTCTGCAGTCCCAGCCTGAATTCAGTATCTTCGTTGAAGCCATTGCGGTTGCAGAAGCCAAAAAATTAGCCAACCCCAAGGGCACTTTAAGCTCCTTAAAGACTGCAGGCCCGCACACGCTGCTGGCACCCACCAATGCCGCATTTGCATCCTTGTTTGCAGAGCTGGGCAAGACCAAGGACGAGGTATTTGACAACGGTGGCATTTTTATAACCACCCTCGTAGATCAACTTCGAGTCAGCCATTACCTGTTTGGCGACAACCTAAGTAAAGCTCAAATGTTAAAGGCGACAGGTGTTGTGGGCTACCGCACGAACTACCAAGTCTTTTACCCCAATGGTGTGGTTGTTTTCAACGACCAAAAGGGCCGCGCTGCCTCAGTTACAAAGGCCGATGTGCGAGCCAGCAATGGCACCATTCATGTCATTGACCATGTCCTTTTGCGCGCCTTTTTCGAAGTTGAAGAGGAGATGCAACTGCAACCCCAGTTCAGCTTTATGTACGAGGCCATGGTGGCATCCGCCAGGCGGGGTGGCTACAACATCTACCCGCCCTACTTTGGAATCACGCTTTTCGCGCCGACAAATACTGCTTGGGCTGACTTTTTGGTGGAAATGGGAATCACCAAAAAACAGCTTTTGGATGACCCAGCCTGGCTTAGACGACTTATTGCAGGGGGAATTTTTGCATACCAAAGCCCAAAATCCACTTTGACCAAACTTGAATTGAATACGGTGTGGTCCTCGAACAATGACGTGAGTGTCGATGCGAATGGGCACTATTTGAATGTGCCGACTCGGATAAAGATCAGTCCAGACCTGACCATAATTGACGAGCAGAATCGTCGCATCAACATCATTGCAACGGACTTGCAAGCCAGCGGCACCGTCATTCACACCATCGACAAGGTTATTTTGATACCACGCGAAATTGGCCTGCCCGACCTGACGGTCTTAGATCGCATTGGCTACCCCAATTCGTTTTATTGGAAATGTCTCGAGGGAGCGGGGCTTGCCGAGTTGTTTTTGGGGTCTACGCCGCTCACCGTGTTCTCCTTCGATGAATTTCTTTTTGGCAATGTAACCCGAGAATATGGCGTCACTGCAGAAGCTTTTCTGGCCGACAAAGCGCTGCTGACCAAAGTCATGAAGTACCAAGTCGTTTTGGGAAAATTCAAAGGTGAAGATTTAGCGAGAAATGGGCTCACAACCACCTTGCTAGGTGAAACGTTCCACACCAAACTGGTGGACGAGACCTGGGTTTGTACCGACCAACGCGGTCGCGAAATGCACTACCACTCAAGCGGAGTCTTAGGGTGTGCGAATGGCACAGTTTTCCAATCTTCCCGGCTAATTGCTTTTCCAAGTGCTTGAATTTGCCTGGTAGGCCGCGCCATTGCTCGCTCAAATCCGCACCGGAATGCCACAAGCCTTCATACGAGCCTTGGCTTGGGCCACGGTGAATTCGCCATAGTGAAAAATGCTGGCGGCCAGCACGGCGTCGGCACGGCCAATTTGGATGCCGTTGACCAAATCGTCCAGCGTGCCCACGCCGCCTGAAGCGATGACGGGCACGGCGACGGCGTCGCTCACGGCGCGGGTCAGTTCCAGATCGAAGCCTGATTTGGTACCGTCGCGGTCCATGCTGGTGAGCAAAATTTCGCCTGCGCCGCGTTGGGTCATCTCAACGGCCCACTGCACGGCGTCCAGGCCGGTGTTTTTACGACCGCCGTGGCTGTAAACGTCCCACCCTTCGCCCACTTTTTGCCCGGTTTTTTGGCCCTTGGCGTCCAGGCGGTCAGCGGCGGCGGCCTCAGCGCTGCGTCGTTTGGCGTCAATCGCCACCACGATGCACTGCGCGCCGTATTTGGCAGACGCATCTACAATGACCTGCGGGTTGGCAATGGCGGCTGAATTGAAGCTGGTTTTGTCGGCCCCGGCGTTGAGCAAACGGCGCACGTCATCCACCGTGCGCACGCCGCCGCCCACAGTCAGCGGAATGAAAACCTGCGAGGCCACCGCTTCGATCATGTGCAAAATCAGCCCCCGGTTGTCAGACGTGGCGGTGATGTCTAAAAACGTGAGCTCGTCGGCGCCTTGTTCGTTGTAGCGCGCGGCGATTTCAACCGGATCGCCCGCGTCGCGCAGTTCGACAAAATTAACGCCTTTGACGACGCGGCCACCGGTGACGTCCAGGCAGGGGATGATTCGTTTGGCTAGCATTTTCGACGGCATTTAAATTATTGACAATTATTGACAATTATTGAAATTATGTCACAATTCTTTGTAATGACTTTTGGAGAAAAATGTGCCCACACTTTCAATGGCTGACAATGGCCGGCTTTTAATACCCGCCGAGTTGCGTGAAAAACTGGGCTTTAAACCCAAAACGCTGATTCATGTCGAAGTTAAAGATGGTAGTTTGGTTTTAACTTCTGCCACGCAGCGCAGCGCAAAGCGCCGAGTGTTTTTTGACAACCTGTTCAAAGAACTCGGGGTTGATCCCAAAACCAGTCTGTCTGATGAGCTGATAGCCGATCGCCGCCGCGAAGCCGCCCGCGAGGCGCAAGAATAGCGCAAAGCCACTCCTACGAAGTCAAAGTCATGATCTATGTGATGGACGCGTCAGCCCTGCTGGCTTTGATGCAGGGAGAACGAGGTGGTGACGTGGTAGACGACCTGATCATCGACCATGAGTGTGTTGCAAGCAGTGTCAATATTGTGGAAGTTGGCACTCGGCTGGTCGACAAAGGCTTGGCACCTGTCCACTTGGCACGCACCTTGAAAGAACTGGACGTTCAGGTCATCGATTTTGATTTAGAACAAGCACTGCAAAGCGCCGCGCTGCGCCCGACGACCCGCCAAGCAGGCCTTTCCCTGGGCGACCGCGCCTGCCTGGCGCTGGCACAACTGATGAAAGGCACCGCGGTAACGGCAGACTCCGCTTGGACGGATGTGGCCGAAGCTGTGGGTGTGAAAGTGCTGATGATACGGTGAACGGTCTAGCCGTTTAGCTCATCCGCCCGCGCCTGCGCCGCCTCAAAATCAAGATCGCCGCTGTAAATGGCGCGCCCGCAAATCACGCCTTCAACGCCTTCGTCTTCGACCGCGCACAGGGCCTCAATGTCGGCCATGTTGCTCAAACCGCCTGACGCGATGACGGGAATGGTCAGCGCTTGGGCGAGTTTGACGGTGGCTTCGATGTTGATGCCCGACAGCATGCCGTCGCGGCCAATGTCGGTGTAGATGATGGATTCGACGCCGTAATCTTCGAATTTTTTGCCCAGGTCAATCACGTCGTGGCGGGTCAGTTTGCTCCAGCCGTCGGTGGCGATTTTGCCTTCGCGGGCGTCCAGGCCCACGATGATGTGGCCACCAAACGCGGTGCAGGCATCTTGCAGAAATCCAGGGTTTTTGACGGCCGCAGTGCCAATGATGACGTAGCGCAGGCCCGCATCGAGGTAGCGCTCAATCGTGTCCAGGTCACGAATGCCGCCGCCCAACTGCACGTCCACCTCGCTGCCCACGGCTTTGAGGATTTTGCGAATCGCCATTTCATTTTTGGGATGCCCGGCAAACGCGCCGTTCAAATCGACCAAGTGCAGGCGGCGTGCGCCTTTGTCCACCCAATTGCGGGCGATGAGCGCGGGGTCTTCGCCAAAGGTGGTGGATTGGTCCATGTCGCCTTGTTTCAGGCGGACACACAGACCGTCTTTCAGGTCAATGGCGGGGATGAGTTTCATGGGGCGCGGCTGGGAGGAGGAATTTCATCTTCAATTCAGCGCGAGCTGCGTACAGGACTGGGCGCTTCGCCGCTGACCGTGCACCTAGCACGGCAAGGCAGAAGCAACGACGTATCGCGCTGAATTGAAGATGAAATCAAGGGTTCCAGGAGAGGAAGTTTTTGTAGAGACACAAACCTTGAGTGGCGCTTTTTTCAGGGTGGAATTGGGTTGCAAAAATATTATCGCGCGCTATTGCCGCTGAAAAGCGTTTGCCATAGTCAGTCTCGCCCACGCTGTGGCGCGCATCAGACGGTTGGGCGTAAAAACTGTGCACAAAATAGAAATAGCTGGCGTCTGGCACACCCGCCCAGATGGGGTGGTTTGCGCCGTCGCGGTGGGTTTGAATGACCTGGTTCCAGCCCATTTGGGGCACTTTGAAGCGGCTGCCGTCGGCCTGAATTTGGCCATCCAAGGCGAATTTGCGCACTTCGCCGTGGAT
>JANPCR010000103.1:0-1731 GCA_031431035.1 Rhodoferax sp. | reverse complement strand
TGCATGCACAGCGTGGGCAAGAAGTTGCGGGTGACTTTGGGGAATTTGCCTTGGTCGTAGTAGTAGACCTTGGTGCGAAAGCGCCCGAGGGGCACTTTGTTTTCAACCTTGCAGGCGACGGAGCAGGCGTGGCATCCTATGCAGCGCTCCACGTCAAGGGCCATTTTCCAGCGGGCTTGTTTGCCGGTGGCGGGATTGACGAGGCCTGTGGCCATACGATGTCCTTTCGATTGAAACTAAAAATTAGTGAAGGGGTGAGTGTGGGTGCTAGTCGTGTAACGGTTGGTTTTCTATCCAGTACCTGAGCGCTTTGCTGCGGCTTGTGCACAGTGGCTGGGCTGGATTGGTGTGCCATGCTAGCTCGCGTGCTGCGAGGTGCCAAAAAAGGCTAATTTAGGAAAAAAGAACCTGCAGGTTCTTTTTGTAGAAAAAGCCTCAAAATTGCCATTTTCTCAATCAAATAGGCCTCTAGCTCTCGAAAATATTCAATAGTTTGCTATATAAATAGCAGCAAATCTAGGCTGCCCTCTGGTAGCCCGGCAACCGATTTCAAGGGCCAGTGGGCTGCGGGGGTCGTGCCCCTTGGCCAGGCGATGCAGCAGTTGGCCAAAGTCATAGCGTGGCGTCCAGCCTAGCGTGGTCAATGCGCGGGTGTTGACGTAAGCGCGGTCAATTTCGGGGAACATGCGCCAGCCCAATTTGGAGTAAGGCGCCGCGTACTCAGGGGCGATTCGGGCCAGCACGGCGGGCGCATCGGCGCGCAACAGCGCTTCCAGTGACGAGGTATTTCATGCGGCGCAGTTTAGCGCGCCGCTGTTGTTACTTTATTCAGGTCCAGCGGCATGTATGCACTTGACGGAATATTCTACAGAGGTTATATTTCACCATGACCTGGGAAGTTGAATACACCGACGACTTTGGCGAATGGTGGCACAGCCTGACGGAGGCCGAGCAAGAGTCGTTGGCGGCTTCCGTTCGCCTGCTGGAAGACAGAGGCCCGGCGCTGGGGTATCCGCACAGCAGCGGAATCAACGGCTCCAGGCACGGGCACATGCGGGAACTGCGTACCCAGCACAACGGTCTGCCCTATCGCACGCTTTACGCTTTTGACCCTCGGCCCATGGCGATTTTGCTGATCGGGGGTGACAAGACGGGTGATGGCCGTTGGTACGACGTGCATGTGCCCATCGCCGACCGGCTGTATGACGAGCACCTGGAACAACTTCAACACGAAGGAGAAAAATGATGGCCAAGAAATTCTCTGAACTGCGCTCAAGCTTAAGTCCGGGCGCGCAGCAGCGCTCCGAAGCCAAAGCCAAAGTGATGCTGGCAGAAATGCCGCTGCATGAATTGCGCCAGGCGCGTGGCCTGTCGCAAAAAATGCTGGCCGACGTGCTCCACGTGCAGCAGCCTTCTATTGCGAAGATCGAAAAACGCACAGACATGTATTTATCTACCTTGCGCAGCCACATTCAGGCCATGGGTGGCGAGTTGGACATCATTGCCCGGTTTCCGGATGGCGTGGTGAAGATCAGCAACTTTGCTGATTTGGGAACTGCGGCTTCGCGCTGATTCGTTTCAGCGCTTTTCTCTTGGTTAGGCCGCTGGCCTGAACCCTCGCAACGCCGCTGGCGCTCAACTGTCGTAGACCCTTCGGGCGACCATCTGCAGGACTCGCAGTCCGGGCCGTCGCGCAAACTCGCTTTGCTCAAACATGCGCGACTCTGTCGG
>JANPCR010000102.1:0-8127 GCA_031431035.1 Rhodoferax sp. | reverse complement strand
AACTTCCTGCCCGAGCTGGGCGCAAGTGTCTTGATGCCGCGTTTCTCGCGTTACGTGATCGATCTGAACCGCCCGCCAGATGATGCGCCCATGTACCCGGGCGCCGCAAACACCGAGCTGTGCCCGACCCGGTTTTTCACTGGCGAAGCGCTGTATCAGCCTGGTCAAGAGCCAGGCACAGCCGAACGTGCTTCTCGCCGCTCACTCTATTGGCAGCCCTACCACACCGCCCTAGCCAATGAACTTGAACGCATTAAGGCGCAGCATGGTTATGCGCTTTTGTGGGATGCGCACAGTATTCGTTCGCAGATTCCGTGGTTGTTTGAGGGGCGTTTGCCCGACCTGAACATTGGCACGGCCAGTGGCACCAGTGCGCACGCGTCCATTTCTGATGCAGTCGTTGCTGCGATCGTCTTGGGGAGAAAATTATCGATCGCGCAGGGGACGATGACCAGCCATGTGCTCAATGGCCGGTTCAAGGGCGGCTACATTACTCGTCACTACGGGGCGCCAATCAATCGGGTTCACGCGGTTCAGCTTGAAAAATGCCAATCGCTTTACATGCAGGAGGAAGCTCCTTTTGCCTATGACGCGGTGAAGGCGGTGGCAATTCAGCCTTTGCTTAAAAATTTGGTGGCACAGGCGTTGCAGGCTTGCCAGAAGTTGTATGCAGCCTGATGTGACAAGTTACTTTGCAGACAAGGCTTGGGTCAATGGGGCCTGGGCCGATGATGTGGTGCTGTCTGTTGGCCCGGATGGACTTTGGTGCAGCGTCGAAGCCAACGTTCCTGCCAGTCTGCGTCACAGCGCAACCCGTTTGTCCGGCCCAGTGCTGCCCGGTCTGGTCAACGCGCACAGCCATGCCTTCCAGCGTGCTATTGCCGGTTTGACCGAATGCCGGAACATCGACGCGTCTTCAACGGCGGACGACGATTTCTGGAGCTGGCGTGATCGCATGTACAGTGCCGCCAACCGTATCTCAACTGAGCAGCTCGAAGTCATTGCGACTTTTTTGTATGCTGAATTGCTGATAGGGGGCTACACCCACGTTTGCGAGTTTCACTATTTGCACAATGGCCCAGACGGCAAGCCTTATGCGAGTCCTAGGGAGATGTCGCTCGCTTTGGTGCGGGCCGCTCAAACGGTCGGCATTGGTTTGACGTTGCTACCCACGTTGTACATGCGCTCTGGTTTTGGTGCGACAGGCTTGCGGGACGACCAGCGCCGATTCGCGTCCACACCAGACAGCGTTCTTCGCGGGGTGGATGGCATCGCAGAGGGCAATTTAGTCAACGCTGGCGTAGCGGTGCATTCGCTTCGCGCGGCAGACATTGCCGCCATTGTTGAGTTGAGCCAATCTGCCAAGCGCCACAATTTCGCCGTTCACATCCACATCGCTGAGCAAACTCAGGAAGTCAATGATTGCCTGGCGCATCACGGCCAGCGCCCAATCGCCTATTTGCTCGGCCACGCTGACGTTAACCCGCGCTGGAACCTTGTCCATGCCACTCACACCGCTATCGAGGAATTTGAGGGCATCCAGCAAAGCGGCGCATCCGTCGTAATTTGCCCCAGCACCGAGGCCAACTTGGGCGACGGTGTGTTTGACTATGCGAGCTTTGGGCGCTTGGCGGGCAACTGGTCTATTGGCTCTGACAGCCACGTCACCCGCAGTTGGCCAGAAGAGCTGCGTTTGCTTGAATATTCGCAGCGCCTGACGCTTGGCAAGCGCAATATTGCTGCCCGTGTGGCCAACGCAGGCAGCAGTGCTGCGGCCTTGCTCAATGCTGCGCTTGCGGGTGGCAGGGCGGCGACCTCGTTGCCATTGGGTGGCATTGCCATTGGCAATCGCGCAGATTTTTTGGTGCTGGATGACGACGCTCCTGCCTTGCTGGGCGTTCCTGAGGCGCAGGTTCTGGATGCGCTGGTATTTTCAAGCCCGGGCGCTGCATTTGCCCAGGTGTTTGTTGCAGGACGACAGGTGGTTCAAAGTGGCCAAGTCTTTGGCACGCAGGGTCACCAACTGCCTTGGCTCCAAATTGCCAAAAATTATCGGCAGGTGATGAAACAACTTTGGCAGTAGGTGAAGTTGGTGGTGCGGTCCGAAGCGTGAGTTTTTGCATGCTTTCAAGGCTTCTAGGGCTTTTCGAATGGCGCAGAACAAGCCTGTACCATACTGCAAACCCTTCCTTAACATCGCGGATCAGCTTGCGGCGCCCACAGAGTACCCAGAAAACCCATGCCAAGTGATATCGAAATAGCCCAAGCGGCCACAAAGCGCCGCATTCAAGAAATCGCCCTAGCGCAGGCCAACATCTCAGACGAGCACCTCGAATCCTTTGGCAAATACAAAGCCAAGTTGTCGTTGGATTACACCGCGTCACTGGGTGACCGACCCAATGGCAAGCTGATATTGGTTACCGCCATTTCACCCACCCCCGCAGGCGAAGGCAAAACCACCACCACGGTGGGCTTGGGCGACGCACTGAACCACATTGGCAAACGCGCCATCATTTGCCTGCGCGAGCCGTCCCTGGGGCCTGTTTTTGGCATGAAAGGTGGCGCTGCCGGTGGCGGCTATGCCCAAGTGGTGCCGATGGAGGACATTAATCTTCACTTCACGGGCGACTTCAGCGCCATTGCCTTGGCGAACAACTTGCTGGCAGCGCTCATTGACAACCACATTCACCATGGCAATGTGCTGAACATTGACGTGCGCCGCGTTACCTGGAAGCGGGTGATGGACATGAACGACCGCGCGCTGCGCGACATGGTGGTGGGGTTGGGCGGTGCGGCCAATGGCTTTCCGCGAGAAAGCGGTTTTGACATTGTGGTGGCCTCAGAGGTGATGGCCATTTTTTGTTTGGCCACCAGCCTGGCTGATCTGAAAGACCGGTTGGGTCGTATTGTGATTGGCAGCAATGGGCAGGGTCAGCCCGTTTTGGCCAGCGATTTGAAAGCCCATGGTGCGATGGCTGCTTTGCTGAAAGACGCGCTAGCCCCCAATCTGGTGCAAACGCTTGAGAACAACCTGGCGTTTGTGCACGGCGGGCCGTTTGCCAATATTGCACATGGCTGCAACTCGGTGCTGGCCACGGCAACCGCCCTGAAGTTGACGGATTACGTGGTGACTGAAGCCGGTTTTGGTGCCGACTTGGGGGCCGAAAAATTCATTGACATCAAGTGCCGCAAGTCGGGGCTTCGACCTTCTGCGGTTGTCATCGTTGCCACCATTCGCGCGCTGAAGTACCACGGCGGCGTTGAAGTTAAAGACGCGGGCATCGAAAACCTGGATGCGTTGCAAAAGGGCCTGGTGAACCTGGAACGCCACATCGACAACGTGCGCACCCATTACGGCCTGCCCTGTATTGTGGCCATCAATCACCGCACCGAAGACACCGCAAGAGAGGTTGAACTGCTGCAAGCCAGCGCGGCCAAGCACGGGGTGCAGGTGTTTTTGGCGCGGCACTGGGCCGAAGGCGGCAAGGGCGCTGCAGACCTGGCCCGCGCTGTGGTTGATTTGTGCGAGCAACCCAACCAGTTCCGCTTTGTTTACGACGATGCCGACACGCTGTGGGTCAAAGCCCAAAAAGTGGCTACCAAAATTTATGGTGCGAACGATGTGGTGGCCGACGCCAAGGTGTCGGCGCAGATTGATGCCTTGCAAGCGGCAGGATACGGACATTTTCCAATCTGCATTGCCAAAACGCAGTACTCGTTTTCAACCGACCCCAAATTGCGCGGTGCGCCCAGCCAGCACGTGCTGAACATACGCGAAGTTCGCCTGGCAGCCGGTGCCGAATTTATTGTAATGGTTTGCGGCGATGTCATGACCATGCCGGGCCTGCCCAAGTCGCCTTCGTCTGAGCGCATTGACGTGGATGCCCAGGGGCGCATTACCGGGCTGTTTTAGGCCGCTTGGAGTCGATGGGTTTGCGCTTTCAATTCTTCAATCCCATCAGCACTTCAACCTTCAAGTTTTCATTTCCACCATTTTCAAGTGTTCGGTTTTCAATTTTTTCAAATAAATTTTCATCATGAGCTTAAATTTTAAAGGCCGCGTGGCCATCGTGACTGGTGCAGGCGGCGGTTTGGGGCGGCAGCATGCTTTGGCCCTGGCGGCGCGGGGTGCCAAAGTCGTGGTCAATGACTTGGGCGGCGCGCGTGACGGAAGCGGCGCTTCGGTGTCGGCGGCGCAGGCTGTGGTGAATGAAATCGCGGCTGCGGGGGGCGAAGCCATCGCCAATGGAGCCTCTGTGACTGATTACGCGGCAGTGCAAGCCATGGTGCAGCAGGCCATTGACACTTGGGGCCGGGTTGATATTTTGGTCAACAATGCGGGGATTCTGCGGGACAAAAGCTTCGCCAAGATGGAACTGGACGATTTCAAACTGGTGATGGACGTTCACCTCATGGGGGCAGTGCATTGCTGCAAGGCGGTTTGGCCCCACATGAACGCGCAGAAATACGGACGCATTGTGATGACCACGTCAAGCAGTGGCTTGTACGGTAATTTTGGCCAGTCCAACTACAGTGCCGCCAAAATGGCCTTGGTCGGCTTGATGCAAACTTTGTCGATTGAAGGCGCCAAAAATGACATTCGCGTCAACAGCTTGGCCCCAACGGCCGCCACGCGAATGACCGAAGACTTGATGCCCGAAGCGATTTTGAAGGCTCTGCGCCCAGAAGCGGTGGTACCCGCCATGCTGGTTTTGGCATCGGCCGATGCGCCGAATCGCACCATTTTGTGCGCCGGAGCTGGCACTTTTGAAGCCGCGAACATCACCCTGACTCAAGGTCTCCACCTGGGGGTTGAGTCAGACACGCCCGAACAACTGGCCGAGCGATTGGCAGAGGTCACAGCCCGTGCAGACGAGGTAGTTCCGCAAAGCGGCGCGGCTCAAGGTGGCAATGAAATTGGCAAAGCCATGGCGGCAGCCAAGTTAGCTGGATAGCCATGTGAGGCTAGGTAAAATGCTATAATAAATATAGCAAACTATTTATATTACTAGAGAGCTAGAGGTTCATTTTGTTAAAAATTTGACAATTTCAGCCCCACAACAAAAAAGTCATATCACCGGTGATATGACTTTTTTTTGATGGCTAATTTTGCCTCGCCTAAGCGGCCAACCCGAGCATGTTCGCGCTGCTGTTGCGCGCGGTCAATCTAATCGGTGCAAAAAACACGGCCCTAAGCCGTGCACTTGATCAATTAAGCGGCTTTGGCTGTACGCGCCTTTTTGAATGCCGACGTGCGCTTGGCAAAAGCAGCTTTCACAACTGACTTGTTGCCAGCGACGGTGTTCACCAGGTTGCTTGATTGCTTCTCAATGCGGGTCGCCACTTTGCTGACAGCTTGAGCAGCAGGCACTGCGGCCACAGCCAATTTGTTCAACGCGGTCACACCGGTTGATTTCTCAAAACGGGCTGCGTTGGCGGCAACAGACTGAACGCCTTTGGCGGCCAGTTCAACCGCTTTGGCAACTGCTGTGTCGGCACCGTTGCTGCTCAGGGTGATGCCCTTGATGTAGTAACCAGTGATGATTTTTTGCGCAGCCAAGGCGTTGGAGCGAACTTCAGACGTCAGGCTTTTGCCAGTGGCCATAACGGCGCTTTCCCAGCGCTGGTCCATAAAGTCAATAGCGCGCACATTGCCAACGCGGCAAGCGTTGATAACGTTCTTGGCGGTGTTGCCGTAGGACTCGATCAGGTCGGTGGTCACGGAGACAAGTGAATTGGTTTGCATGGTGATTCCTAGAAAGTTAAATGGAGTGAATGTGGAATGAATTCTCACAGTTCATCCTAGTAGCCGCACCCTAAATCGGCCCGTTTTACTAGAGAGGCGCGTCTAGTCCATGCCCCTTTCAACCAAGGGCGGCGATTCGCGCATTTTTGTCTTGCACCGCGCTGCCCGTTAAACTGCTGCCCCTCGACCACGCATTTCGCAGCTCTAATTAGCAAGCCCATCCGACACCCTGATTTATGATTTCCAAGACTTCGATTTTGCCTTTGAGCCTGTTGGTGGCACCCAGCCTTGACGACCCGCACCCCTTGGTAATTTACCATGGTGGCGGTTGTCCGGATGGTTACGCTGCAGCGCTGGCTGCGTGGTTGTTTTACCAAGGGCGCGCGGAATTTCTAGGGCTTGACCATGGCGATGTGAAGTCCTTGGCCGACTTGCCCGACGTGACAGGTCGCGCCGTCTACATTCTTGACTTTTCCTTTGCCAAAGAAATTTTGCAAGGCATTGACGACCGTGCGGCCAAGTTGGTCATGCTGGATCACCACAAGAGCGCCGCTGAGGCACTGACGGGTTTTGCTTGCCGCTGCGGCGTGGTTCACTTTGACATGAAAAAATCGGGTGCGCGCTTGGCTTGGGAGTTTTTCCAAATCGACAAACCGCTGCCTGATCTGGTGAAGTTTGTCGAAGACCGCGATCTCTGGGTTTGGCAATTTCCTGAGAGCCCGGCCTTTTTGGCGGCACTCGACATGGAGCCCAATGACTTTACTCGCTGGGCTGAAATTGCGGCTTTCTCCCCCGAACAGCTAACCGCCTTCATGGCGCGCGGGCAGGCCATGGACGAGAAATTTGCCAAACTCGCAAGTGACCTGGCCGACGATGCCCGCCCGATTGTCTTTAATGGCCACAGTGGCTTGATGGTCAACGCGCCCAGCGTTTTTCACAGCTTGGTAGGTGATATTTTGGCCAAAAAATCAGGCACCTTCGCCTTGATGTGGAACGCCCACAAAAGTGGCGTGATCAAAGTCGGCTTGCGGTCCCGCAGCGGGTTTGATTGCATTCCTCTTGCCAGCAGCATGGGCGGTGGCGGGCACGCGCAGGCTTGCGGCTTCAAAATGCCTGTCAATCGGTTGCCGACATTGTTGGGCGGCAGTTTTGACGCGGCGCTTGACTCAAAAGCTGGCTCAATCGTCAGCTAATCCGAGTACGAGAGCACATCATGGCGATTCAATGGTTCCCCGGCCACATGCACCTGACCCGAAAGGCGATCACTGAGCGCATCAAAGAAACTGATGTGGTGATTGAGCTCTTGGACGCTCGCTTGCCGGGCTCCAGCGCAAACCCCATGCTGGCTGAATTGACGGAAGGCACCCCAAGTTTGAAGGTGTTGAACAAACAAGACCTTGCCGACCCGTCAGTGACAGAACAGTGGCTGGCGCATTACAACGCGCTGCCTGGTACGCAAGCGGTGGGGCTGGACGCCAGCATCAGTGCACCCGCGCAGGTGCTCATTCGCGCCTGCCACGCTCTGGCACCCACACGTGGCAGCATGAGCAAGCCCATGCGGGTGTTGATTTGCGGCATTCCCAACGTGGGCAAGTCCACGCTCATCAATACGCTTAGCGGCAAACGCGCCACCAAAACGGGTGATGAAGCTGGCATTACCAAGCTGGAGCAGCGCATCACGCTGGCGGACGGCTTTTATTTGTTTGACACGCCAGGCGTGCTTTGGCCCCGCATCATTGTGGACAACAGCGGCTATAACCTGGCGGCCAGTGGCGCGATTGGTCGCAACGCCTATGACGAGGAGGAAGTGGCTTTGTCATTGCTGGGCTACTTGAAGCTTCATTACGCGTCTTTGATCGAAACCCGCTACAAATTGGCGGGCGTGGCACGAATGACAGATGAAGATGTATTGTGTGCGATTGGCCGCAAGCGCGGTGCTTTGCAAACCGGCAATCGCGTCAATCTGCAAAAAGCCGCTGAAATTGCAATCTATGATTTCCGAGCGGCGGTGCTGGGCCGCATGACCTTGGAAACACCTGCTGAATTTGCCGATTGGCTGGCCGCCGGAAAGTTACAGGATGAAGCGCGGCAACTAAAGAAGAAAAAACCTGCCAAGGCGCTCAGGACTTTAAAAATCCCCCAGCCCTAATGTGACATCCGAGCAGGGGAAGGCGCAGCAAGGCAGCACCAGCCCTGCCAACTTTTCTTCGGTGCTCAAACCCGGCCAATCAATCTCGTACCGCACACTGCCTGAAAGCAAGCGCCCAATGCAGGTGCGACAAGTGCCATTTCGGCAAGAGCTGGGCCAGTCGACGCTCCCCATTTCTGCTGACACTAACAGCGGCTGATTCGACCAAGCGTCAAACTGCAGCCCCTGGGCA
>JANPCR010000101.1:0-17794 GCA_031431035.1 Rhodoferax sp. | reverse complement strand
GAGCGGTGGGCAGATGATTCAGAAAATTTTGGCCAAGAGTTGGAACATGCAGGTCTTGCGTGGCTCGCCAGGTTTGCGTTTTTATGACTTTGGCGAACCTGAATCGGTGTCTCACCACACCAAGGAGTTTCGGGCCAAGCTCGACGCAATGTCAGTCAATGTAGGCCTGGTAAGCGCCCTCGTTCAAGAGGCAAAACTCGCCTTCGCGATGCACATCACCCTCTATGATGAACTGGGTGCGAGCCATCGAAGGTAAAGGGCGCCCGAGTCGTGTCACGTAACGGGCGGTTCACCTACCGAGCACGACCACCAAGACAAAAAAAGCTTAGGGCGTGGCGATCAACGTCTGCATGCGGCCATACAAAGCCGTCGCCCGACGGGTAGAACCGTCAATTTCTTCCAGCAGCGCGGCGACCGTTTGGGCCGCACCACCGTCCGTGATGTCCATGGCAGCGACACTGGCATTGGCCAGGACGGCGTACATCAGTTCGTCGGGTTCGTCGGTGTTGACCCGCATTTGGGACTCGCGGGTTGCGGCGGCGCGCGCGGCCTGCGACAGCGATTGCTCAAGCCGATGGCGTGCAGCAGCGGCGCGCTGATTGTGGGTCAAGTCGTCAAAAATCAGGAAAAAACCGAGCACTGAACCATCGCGCGCTGGCACCACTTCGGCGCGCACCGTCACAGGCAATTTTGAACCGTCGCTCATGCACAGTTCAAGCGGGCCGCGCCATGACTGACGCTCTTCTGCCAGGGTAGTCAGCATGCTTTTAACCTGCACGGGTTCACTAAAAAGCAGAGCAATTTCATCCAGGCTCCGCCGATCGCCTGGCGTGCGTTTGGCCAGCTTGAAGAACGCCTCGTTAGAAAAAAGTACCTGCCGCTTCATATTGGCAATGATCACCGGCTCTTGCGAATTGGCCACGGTTGCCCGTGTCTTTGCTGCTTGATGCTCGGCGATCAGCAAACGCACAGCGTTCACTTGAAGAATAATGTCGATCAACGAGGCACCAAAGGCCCTGGCCAAAGCCAACTCGCTGCTGGTCCATTGCAAGGCTGAACCCCTGACAATTTCAGACCAGGCCGCAAAAGAACGCCTGGGAGACAGCTCAAGCGGGTCGTTGCCCACAATGGGTTTGGACGGGTCGCCCGCCCAAGTGACGGTGAGCAACTGCTCTTTGCGAAACCACATCAGGTAGTCAGCCCGCGAAGCAGACAGCCGCACTGCCAGCACGCCACTGGCGGTGGAGGTCAATGAATCAAGACTCGGGTTAGCCCGTGCCACGGAGGAGCAACTGAACAGGTCCTCACCTTGCTGGCTTTGAACCCATTGCGCCAAAGCCCGCATTTCAGGCGTTGACGGCACTTCACCCGCAGTCAAAATTTCGCCTTCATAAAACAGGGCCGCACCCGTCGCTTCAAGCGGCTGCAGCAAAGTGTGCGGATTGCGAAAAAGCGCTTGTCGCCAGTCGCCTTCGGTCGAGGTGGCTTCAATCAGGCGCTGCTCAAGGCGGCGCACCTGCATGGCAACCTGAGCATGCGCGTAGTTTTCAATGGCGGCAATTCGGGTTGAAATGACTTCGGCCAGCAGTTCAGCGGCGGCTCGAATTGAAAATCGCAGATTGCGCGGCGCGTAGTGATGGCAAGCGATCAACCCCCACAGCCGCCCGTCCCGCACCAAAGACACCACCAACGTGGCGGTGACCCCCATATTTTTGAGGTATTGCAAATGCAAGGGCGACATGCTGCGCAAGTGGCACAAAGACATGTCGAGCTCTTCGTGGCTGCCCGGCAAACGGCGCGGCTCTAAGGCGGCGGCCTCGTAATGAACATCGACCAAAACCCGCAACCGGGTGCGAATGTACAGCTCGCGCGCGCGCTGCGGAATGTCGGTGGCTGGGTAGTGGTGGCCCAACAGCGAATCGAGTTTGGGCTCCCGTGCCTCGGCGATGATTTTTCCATGGCCATCGGGGTCGAATTTGTAAACCATCACCCGGTCGTAACCGGTCAAGTCCCGAACCCGTTTGACCACTAAATCGGCCAAAGTGCCCACGTTGGTCGCAGCACTGATGCGTTGCACCGACAGCTCCAGGTGTTCCAACAACTGTTCACTGGACAAAGAAACGGTTTCAATGCCACTCGGCAGTGTTTGACCAGGCTCTGCAACGGGTTCGATCTCAAGCAGCAAGACGCCGTCTTGAACTCTGTGCACCGTGCCTTCAAAGCTTGTCAGCTGCGACCTCACATTCACGTTGCAAATGAAGTGAAGTGGCTCAGACAGGTCAGAACTCGCCATTTGCTTCAACAGCTCGTCCAAATTACCGCCCAACATACTGATCGGGTGCATCAGGAAGTTGCCAGAATCCACGCCCACCAAGGTGCCAGCGTTGGCACTGGCTTGAATGATCTGCAAATGCGGCTCTAGCAAGGCCAGCAACAGACCGTGCGGCTGAATGGAGCCTGCCAGGTGAATCAACTCCCGCTCGCAGTTTGTCAGGTCTGCCTGACCAAAAGCCGGTCCACCCGTCATTTAGAGGCTGCCTGTCGACAACTGGCCATCGCCAGAACGTGGCAGGTCAAGACGTTCTGGTGAAACGCCCAAAAGGACTGCAGCGGCGACCGCGTCGTCCCCCGAGCGATGCAAGGCCACTTGAACAAAGTGGCGTTCTAGCAAGGAGCCCGCTAGGCGCAACAGCTCGGGCAAGGGCGCGCTGCCAATGCGCATCGACAACTGTTCGACCGCTTCCTGCAAGTTCAAAGCGACTTGCGGCGCCACCTCAGGTGATAAAACGGGCTGTAAAACGATTGGCAGCGACGCCATGTGAATCGTGAAGCCGATGCATTCCTGGTCACCTTCAGTCAGCAAGGCGGCCGATATTTCAACCTGGGTGATGTGGGCATCATGGGTGAGCAGCCGGGTGCTCAAGCGCCGCGCAATACCCTGGCCGCGCACTTGCGCCAAAAGAGTGGCGAACTGCTCATCGGACATGCCAACCCAGTCCATCAGCGGCCGACCTTTGGTGGCCGCTTCGGTGTTCATTTTGACCAGCTTTAAAAAAGCCGGGTTGGCCACCATGACGCGACCGCTGGAATCGGTGACCACAACGCCATCACTCGCGCTGTCAACCAGACGGGCTAGCGTGGTGCTGAGCTCTGCGCCAGCACCCGGCATGTCCATGGTGCGAACCCGTACCAAAAGCCGCATCGCACCATCTGCGCGAAACGGGGTGGCTGCCACGCTGGTGGTGGTGATTTTGCCGCGCATACGGGCGCGAATTTCAGCGGGTTGCTTGCTGGTTCTGGATGCCGTCAGCAGTTCGTCAATGTTGGCGCGGGAATGCCGCTCGAAACCAAACGAAGCCGGGCGGCCCAAAATTTGCTCCAGGCTCATTTCAAACAAATCGCTGGCGGCTTGGTTGGCCTCCAGAATCTCAAAGGTTTGGGCGTCCACCACCAAGACTGCGTCGGTGGCGACTTGAAACAGCAAACGGTAGCGCGACTCGGCCTGGCGAATGCGCCAATAGCCACGCTCAAGCTCCCGCTGGGCCTCCAAAAATCGTTCTTGAATGGCAACCACGGCCCCCAGGTCGCGCCCGACGGCCAAGAGCGGGCCGTTTTGACCCAGTCGGATGGCGGTGTAGGCCATGGCCACATTGCCGCCCGCCTCGGTCGCGTGGTTGATTTCACGGCGACGGCCCAAGCCGGTTGAAGTCACTTCTTTGAGCAATTGCTCGACCTTGCCACGCGCTTCTGAAGCGACCGTGTCGGCCCAAGACTTGCCAATCCAGGCGTGGGCGACGGGGTTCAGATGAGGCGAACCACCCGAACTGCCTTGCGCCACATTGCGGATGATGCCGTTGTCGTCCAGCACCAGCGCGATGTCGCTGGCGAGGGTCACGAAGGTTTGCGCCAACTCAGGCGCCCATTCGGACAAGCCACCCAAATCAGGTGAGGTGGCGGGTTTGAGTTTCACAGGGCGAGCCTTTTCAACGTTCCGAACTTTGATCCGAAAACCTCAAGGAAACTCACCCAGACCGACAACCCAATTTTCATAGCGCCATTCTATTACTCTATTCGAATTCTGCAATGCTTAACTTAACAATAAATGCACAAAACACCAAGGATTTGACGAAATATTAACCTGCAGGTTATTTTTTTTTAAAATCCGTCAATTTCACTTAAAATGTCATCTAAATCGGCACCTAGCTCTCGTGAAATTTAGACTTATTGCTATTTATTTTATAGCAATTGATTTTCAGCAGCAACACGCTTAGTGTAAATTAAAATTGACACTTGTCAATGTCAATGTAAAATTACATTCAATGGCGCGCCCTCAATTACGTGTAGTTCTGGAACTCTTTAAACCCATCACCTGGTTTCCGCCCATGTGGGCGTTTGCTTGTGGCGTGGTGGCCTCTGGCGTGCCCATTGCTTCAAAATGGGGGTTGGCGCTGATTGGCATTGTTCTGGCTGGGCCTTTGGTTTGCGCCACCAGCCAGGCCGCCAACGACTGGTACGACCGCCATGTTGACGCCATCAACGAACCCGACCGACCCATTCCATCGGGTCGCATGCCGGGGCAATGGGGCTTGTATTTGGCAATACTTTGGACTGGCATCTCACTGCTGGTTGCCAGCCTGCTCGGGCCCTGGGGCTTTGGTGCCGCCGCCGTGGGCCTGTTGCTGGCCTGGATTTACAGCGCCCCACCCTTGCGTTTGAAAGAAAACGGCTGGTGGGGCAACGCGGCTTGCGGCATCAGTTACGAAGGCATTGCCTGGACGACCGGGGCTGCGGTGATGGCCGGTGGCGTGATGCCCGATGGCCGGTCGCTGACCTTGGCGGCCCTTTACAGCGCGGGCACGCACGGCATCATGACTTTGAATGATTTCAAGGCGGTGGAGGGCGACCGCCAGATGGGCGTGCGCTCGCTGCCAGTGCAGCTGGGCGTGCAAAACGCTGCGCGGGTCGCCTGCTGGATCATGGCTTTGTCGCAACTGGCGGTCATTTTGCTGCTGATTGTCTGGGGTCGCCCGCTGCATGCCGTGTCCATTGGATTTTTGCTGGGACTGCAATTGCTGCTGATGGACTACTTCACGGACAGCGTGACGAAACGCGCCTTGTTGTACAGCGGCTTTGGCGTGCCGCTGTTTGTGGCCGGCATGATGGTCAGCGCTTTTGCCATCCGGACGCCATGAGGAACGCTGTGAGTAGCACTGTGAGTAGCGCTTTGAGGAACACCATGTGGAACCCTTCATTGACCGCTTGCCGCGCCCCCTTTTACTTTGCACATTTCTATCCCATCGTCTCATCCATTTTGGCCCGAGAGACTCAAACTGAGGCACCAAACCGTGAACCCAATTGAAACCTTTGACGTCGTGGTCGTCGGCGGTGGCCCGGCAGGATCTACAGCGGCTGAAACTTTGGCGCGCCAGGGCCGCAAAGTGCTGTTGCTGGACCGCGCGGGTCGCGTCAAGCCCTGTGGTGGCGCGATTCCGCCGCGTTTGATCAAAGACTTCGCCATTCCCGACAAGCTGCTGGTCGCCCGCGCCACCGCGGCGCGCATGGTGTCACCCAAAAACAAGTGCGTGGACATTCCCATCGACAATGGTTTTGTCGGCATGGTGAACCGCGAAGACTTTGACGAATGGCTGCGCGAACGCGCGGTGGAAGGCGGCGCCATTCGTCGGGTTGGCACGTTTGAAAAGCTGGAGCGAGACACCGACGGCGTGAGCCTGGTGCATTTTCAAGCCCGCCCGCAGCACCAAAACCGCCAGCAGCGCGGCGACGCCATCCCCACATGCGTGCGGGCGCGAGCCATCATCGGCGCTGACGGAGCCCGCTCGGAAGTCGCGCGCCAATCGGCAGTGCCTGGGGCAGCCCAAGTGAAATGCGTTTTTGCCTACCATGAGATCGTGCAGGCACCGGTTCAAAAACCAGCGGGCTACGACGCCGCCCGCTGCGACGTTTTTTACCAAGGCACGCTATCACCCGACTTTTACGGCTGGGTCTTCCCCCATGGCGACACTCTGAGCATAGGCACAGGCAGCGCTGACAAAGGTTTTTCGCTGCGCACAGCGGTGGGGCAATTGCGCGCGGCGGCGGGCCTGGCCGATGCGCCCACCTTGCGCCGCGAAGGCGCCCCCCTGCCCATGAAGCCCCTGCGCCGCTGGGACAACGGCCGCGATGTGGTGCTGGCGGGCGACGCTGCCGGTGTGGTCGCCCCTGCGTCGGGCGAGGGCATTTACTACGCCATGGTTGGCGGCCAGTTCGCTGCCGAAGCGGTGCAGGAACTGCTGCAAACCGGCGACGTGCGGGCCCTGAAATTGGCGCGCAAACGCTTTATGAAAGCCCACGGTTTGGTGTTTGGCGTGCTGGGCATCATGCAGTGGTTTTGGTACCAAAATGACAAGCGCAGGGAGCGTTTTGTCAAAATCTGCGAAGACCGCGACGTGCAGCAACTGACGTTTGAGTCCTACATGAACAAAGAGCTGGTGCGCAAAAAACCCATGGCCCACGTGCGAATTTTCTTCAAAGACATGGCGCATTTGCTGGGGCTTGCCAAGGTATGAGCGACTGGCTGTCATTGGCGCAATTGACTCAGCTGATTGAGCTGGTCATCGCTCTGACAGTGCTGGAAGGCGTGGCGCTGGTGCTGTACCACCGTGCCACCGGGCGCGGGCCGGCCCCGCGCAATTTTTTGTTGAACCTGGTCTCTGGCTTGTACCTGATGCTGGCGCTGCACAGCGCAATGACGCAGACAGGCTGGATGCTGATCGCTCTGTGGCTGCTGGCCTCAGGGCTGGCGCATGCAACTGACTTGTGGTTGCGCTGGAAGCCGCAGGGGACCAACCCGACAAATTCAGGCTGAATTTGTAAAAAAAGAACCTGCAGGTTATGTTTTTGTCAAAACCTCGCCAAAACGACAAAATATGAATAAAAACACCCTCTAGCTCACGAATAATTTAGCTTTATTGCTATAATTTAAGTAGCAATCGAAAATCCTTGAAATTCTGTCAAAACCCCTCAGAATCTCGTCAGACACCCGTCGCCTGTCCATCATCATTCCCCCAAAATCCAATCGAGCCCCCTCCTAATTTATGGCACAAGCCTTTCCCTTCTCAGCCATCGTCGGTCAAGACGAAATGAAACTGGCGATTTTGATTTCAGCGGTAGACCCGACAGTGGGTGGCGTTTTGGTCTTTGGCGACCGGGGCACTGGCAAATCAACCGCCGTGCGGGCGCTGGCCGCGCTGCTGCCCAAAATGCGCGCCGTGGTGGGTTGCCGCTACGGCTGCGACCCCGATGCCGTGGCCCGAGGCGCGGGCTGCCAAGACTGCGCCGCGCAGTACAGCAGCACCCATCTGCCCAAAAGCCATCTTGTCACCGTGCCCGTGGTGGATTTGCCCTTGGGTGCCACCGAAGACCGCGTGGTCGGCGCACTGGACCTGGAACGCGCTTTGTCCCAAGGCGTCAAGGCGTTTGAGCCCGGCCTGCTGGCCCGCGCCAACCGGGGCTACCTTTATATCGATGAGGTCAACCTGCTCGAAGACCACTTGGTTGACCTGCTGATCGACGTGGCCGCATCGGGCGAAAACGTAGTGGAGCGCGAAGGCTTGAGCGTGCGCCACCCAGCGCGTTTTGTATTGGTCGGCAGCGGCAACCCCGAAGAAGGCGAGCTGCGCCCCCAGTTGCTGGACCGATTCGGCCTGTCCGTCGAAGTCAAAACCCCAGGCGACCTGCCCGCCCGCATTGAGGTGGTGCGACGGCGCGACGCGTTTGAACGCGACCCCATCGCCTTTGCCGCCGCCTGGAAGAAAGAAGACGAAAAAACCCGCAAACGCATCGTCGCGGGCCGCACCCGCCTGCAACAGGTCGAAATCGGCGACCAAGCCCGCGAATTGGCCGCCAAACTGTGCACCGCCTTGGGCACCGACGGCCTGCGAGGCGACCTGACCCTGATTCGCGCCGCCCGCGCATTGGCAGCGCTGCAAGGCGACAAGCAGGTGCAAGCCGCCCACCTGCGCCAAATCGCCGCGCCCGCCCTGCGCCACCGCCTGCGCCGCAACCCGCTGGACGACTCAGGCTCCACCGTGCGCGTTGACCGGGCTGTGGCCGAAGTGATCGGAACATGAACCCCGCGAGTCCCAAGTGAAGCAATTTTTCGACGGGCCGCCCCGAGAAAAATTAGCCCCCTCGGGGGGCAGAGAGCTACACGAAGTGAGCGAACGTGGGGGCCTCAGCCCCGATCAGAACCTGTCAGCGGCTCTGTTCGCCGTCAACCCAGTCGGCATTGGTGGCGTGGCCTTGCGTGCTCCGGCGGGCGCGGCGCGAGACGAGTGGTTGGCGCTGCTTCGCAGTTTGCTTCCGCCCGGCACCCCGGTTCGGCGCATTCCGCTCAACATCAACGACGCGGCGCTGTTGGGCGGGCTGGATTTGGGCGCGACGCTGCAAGCCGGCAGGCCCATTTCGCAAAAAGGTGTGCTGACGCAAGCTGACGGTGGCGTCGTCATTTTGGCCATGGCCGAGCGCGTGCCCGCTGGGCTTGCAGCCAAACTGGCGGGCGTGCTGGACACCCGCAAAGTTGCCGTGCAGCGCGATGGCCTGTCGCTGCAACACACCAGCCGTTTGGGGCTGGTGGCGCTGGACGAAGGAGCCAGTGACGATGAGCAAATGCCCGCCGCCTTGCTGGATCGCATGGGTTTGCACCTGATTTTTGACGGGGCGCCGCACGGCAACTCTAGCCACGACCCCAGCCCCAACCTTGGCCCCAATTCAAACCCTGATGCCGCCGCCACCGTCCACTGGCAACCCGGTGACATTGAAGACGCCAGAGCGCGGCTGCCCCAGGTGGTCGCTAGTGACGACACCCTCACCGCCCTGTGCGCCACCGCCGCCGCACTGGGTGTGCAGTCGCTTCGGGCACCGTGGTTTGCCTTGCAAGTCGCCCAAACCGCTGCCGCCCTGGCGGGTTTGTCTGAAGTCGGGCCGGATCAAACAAGGCTTGCTGCCCGTCTGGTTTTGGCCCCCCGCGCCACGCAAATTCCGGTACCAGCCGCCGAAGACAACGCTGACTCAAAAAGCCCACCCGATGACCAGCCGAACGATGCAGCCGACCCGCCAGAACCTCAGACCGACCCCGATAAACCAAAGCCAGACGACGACCCAGCCAAAGACGAGAACGCAGATCGGACAGGCGACGACACGCCCGACGCGCTGTCTGAGGACGAGCTAGACGCCCAAGCCGGCAATTCATTGGCTGAAACCGTGTTGGAAGCCGCTGTGGCCGCCATACCGCCAGGTTTGCTGGCGGCGCTCAAAGTCGGCCAAGCCGCCAAAGTCCGCGCTCAGGCCATGGGCAAGTCGGGCGCGGTGCAAAAAACCCTGACCTGGGGCCGCCCGATGGGCTCGCGCCGTGGGGAGCCCCGAGGCGGCTCGCGCCTGAACGTGATCGAAACCCTGCGCGCCGCAGCGCCTTGGCAGCGCTTGCGCCAGCGCGAGGTTCAACTGGCAATTGCCACGCAAGCGCTGCCAACGCCGAATGAGGCCAGCAACAAGCCAAAAGGTCGCGCTGCACAGCTCACTCGCGTTGCGCAAGTTCAAGCGTCGCCCAGCCACCCGGAACGTGCGCGCATTCAGGTGCGGCGCGAAGACTTTCACGTCTCGCGTTTCAAGCAAGTAGGGCAAACCACGACCCTGTTTGTCGTCGATGCATCGGGCTCATCGGCACTGAATCGCCTGGCCGAAGCCAAGGGTGCCGTTGAGCTGCTACTGGCCGATTGCTACATTCGCCGTGACAGCGTGGCCGTGCTGGCGTTTCGAGGCAAAGCCGCCGAACTGCTGCTGCCGCCCACCCGGTCCTTGGCCCGTGCCAAACGCAGTCTGGCGGGTTTGCCGGGTGGCGGTGGCACGCCACTGGCCAGTGCGATTGACGCCGCCCGCGAACTGGCCGATCAAATTCGCCGCAAAGGCGCCACGCCCATCGTCGTCCTGCTGACCGATGGGCGCGGCAACATTGCCCGTGACGGCACGCCTGGGCGGGTCAAAGCGGCCGAAGATGCCCTGGCCGGTGCCAAAATGATGCGCTTAGCCAACATCACCTGCCTTTTGATGGACACCTCACCCCAGCCCCAACCCGCCGCCCGCCAACTGGCCCAGGAAATGGGTGCAACCTACGTACCCTTGCCTTACGCTGGCGCGCAGGCCTTGTCGCAGGTCGTGCGCGCCGCATCGGCTGCGGGCGCGGGTTCGCGCTGAAATCGTGGCGGTCACTGGCTGGATAACCGTGGCTTGCCGCCCAAACCCACCATGAGCCAAGCCATGCAGTGGGATTTGGAAGGCCTGCATTGGCCGCACCGCCAACGCAGCCGTTTTGTCACTGCTGATGGCCTGCGCTGGCATGTGCAACAGTTTGACGGGCCACCCAACCAGATCAAGCCAAATCAGCCCAAGCCAACCCGGCAAACTCAAAAAACCGCCAAACCCGTGGCTTTGCTGCTGCACGGAACCGGCGCGTCCACCCACTCGTGGCGCGGTTTGGCCCCTTTGCTGGCCAAAAACTTCAGCGTGGTGGCGGTTGACTTGCCGGGCCACGCTTTCACCAGCATGCCAGCGGGCGGGCCGATGTCGCCCAGCCTGTCCTTGCCCGGCATGGCTCACGCGGTGCAAACCCTTTTGAGCACGGAAAACTTGAAGCCCGACTTGGTGGTTGGCCATTCGGCCGGGGCTGCGATTGCCGCGCGCATGTGCCTGGACGGTGGCATTGCGCCGCAATTGTTGGTGGCCCTGAATGGCGCGTTTTTGCCACTGGGCGGGCTGGCCGGGCAATTTTTTTCACCCGCTGCCAAACTGCTGGCGGCCACGCCGTTTGTGCCGTCGTTTTTCTCCAAACGGGCGGCCAACCCGGTGGTGCTGCAAAGGCTGATTGACGGCACAGGCTCCAAACTGGACATTCAAGGCTTGGCGCTTTACAGCCTGCTGGTCAAAAACGCCAGCCACGCCGCCGGCGCTTTGGGCATGATGGCCAACTGGAACCTGAACGCGCTGGGCCGCGACCTGGCGCAATTGACCACCCGGGTCAGCTTGATTGTGGGCAGCAACGACCTGACCATTCCGCCTGCGCAGGCCAGCCGCGTGCTGGCTATGTTGCCGCCTGAATCAGGCAGCTTTTTGACATCACTTGAGGGTTTAGGGCACCTGGCCCATGAAGAACAACCTGTGCTTGTGGCGAACCTCTTGGTGACGCAGTACGGCACATAAACGACTAAAACAAATCAGGTCAGGTCAGGTCAGGTCAGGCAGAATATTGGGCTAATACGTAATCCATAGTCCTGCGTCTGAAATAACTGAATGGATGAGAACGCCATCAACCAGCATTTCGTCAGAGCGAGCTTATTTAAGTGATTCACATCGAGACCCAGAAAACTCAACGAATCACATTAATTTGATAGCTTTAGGGATTCTCTGCAAAAGTCTATCGCCGAGTACTTTAAAGCGTAGGATGCAGATGAAGCAACGCAGCCTGGCCGACAGTGGATTTGAACACAGCACGAAACGCACCCGCAAGCGGCAATTGCTTGAGCAGATGCAGGCGGTGGTTGCTTGGGCCGAGCTTAAGGCGCTTATTGCGTACTAAGAGCCGCCGGGCAAGACAGGCAGGTCACCCTTTGCTGTTGCCGTACTCTTGCGCATCCATGTCTTTCAATTGCCCAACAGCTATAGCGATCCGGACGCCATCGTGGAGCATCCGTTTCGGGTGCTCAAGTGGCAGTTTGGTTTAAAAAAAGGTCAAGTACCGTGGTTTGACCAAGAACACAGCAGACCTGGTGCGGGGATTTGACCGTCCAACCTGTGGATGGCCCGCCACAAGATTTTGGCGATGCAGGTAAAGGTGCGTCCGCTTGCGCATGCATACGCAGCCAATGCGCAACGGCGCACAAAAAGACCGCTCAAAAAATCTAAATCGACAACAAAATCAGACGAGTGCGTCATTTCCAAAACGAATCAACGCTCAATGGCCAGATTTGCGGCTTGTGCAGACGACCCCTAACGCTTCAACATGCTCTCATGTGCTGCGCGGAGAGAGGCACCTTCTGTATTTTCAACGACTTAAAACAGCAAAAAATTCTAAGGGCAGCACGAACCTCTAGCAAAATTTGTTTTGTCCGGACTATGAATCGTTACGCCCAGTTGAATTTCCAAACAATACCCCCGACCATCTCAATACAATTACAGAAATAGCTGCAAAACAAACTAAGGATACGCCCACTATAGAGATTGTAAGTCCTGCAAAGACAAATGCAATCATCGTAAATGCATTGGCGACCAAGCTTTGGACGGAGGTTAACGCACCCGCACTCGAAATAGGAACAATCGCAATAAAATCCGCTCGAATTTTCTGCTCAACAGCTCCCGCAAAAAAAATCGCGAGGGCATATGAAAAGAGGCCAAACAAACCATTCGTCCAAACAGCAAAAATCAATAATACCGAAGATAATAAGGCACAAAGTGAAAGAAAAAACTTATTATCTAAGATAAGATACGAGCGGAGGTATGAAGACAAAATTGTAATTCCACCTGTGAGCAAATAAAAACCCATCAATGGTACTGGCGCTTGATCCAATTCGGGGACATATAACAATACAATATTAGCGCCAACCAAGGTCATCACCGCCCGCCAAATCGAAAGATCCATAATAATGCTGCGCAAATAGCGGTCTACAACCGAATGCTGCAAAGAGCACCTAAATTCAGTAAAACGGGCTCGACTCACTGTAGTCACAAGATTTGACCAGGAAAAAACAATAATGATTAATAATATTAAACTCATCGCACATGCGAACAACCATATGACATTTGCCTCAAAAGCCCTCAAAATCCAATATCCAAGAAGAGTGCCAAAGAACAAGCCACAACCCCTAACAAGAGTCACACTGCGCGACACTTGATTATAATCAATATCCAATTTCTGTCGCTCAAATTCCAGCCTTATTTGCAGTATAAATAACCCAGACATGATACTCACGGCAATCCCTGCCAAAATATTTGCAATCCACATTGACCAGGGCAATTGATAACTCAAAAAGAAAAACCCGAATGCCATACTCCGCACGCTGGTAGCAAAAATAATACTTATTTTAGGACCAAAACGGTCAACAAAGTACCCGGTCGGAAGTTCAAACAGAAAAACTGATGCCCAAAAGACCGCCACACTCAAGTTCGCCAAATGCACGGATCCCAGCACATTAATAGCAAACGCCCAATAGATGTAGGTGAAACTCGCCTCAAGCAGGGTAAGCACTATTGCAGGAGCATTAATCTGTAGTAATATTCTCGTTTGCGGTAACATATTGTTGTTTTTCCACTCAATTTAATAGGAAATTCAAATCGAAAATGATACAGAATGAAAGACTTCCAAAGCTTTGGAGATGCGGCTCCCTAGTAGTTCGTAACGTATCACTTGATGATCTTAATGAGGCGTGCGCGGCTTACAACGAATTAAATTATCTCGAATATATTGACAAAGTATTCGCCCCAACTCTTGACAAAGAAATTGAGATACTAATAAAAACTAGCCTCGCGGAGGACAGCCCATTTCAAATGCAAACAATTTGTCGAGAGAAGGAAATACTTGGCTACTATCATGTAAAACATAATTTCCCTAACTCAGAAACGCTGTACATATCGATGTTTTTCGTGCGTCCTGCACACATCAACCAATCGATCGGCAAATTAACGATAAAAGGCCTATTGGACAACGCCGTTTTAGTAGGGTACAAAAGGGCATGGTTGAAAGTTTCATTGCTAAACTGGCCTGCAATAAGGTTTTGGCATCGCAATGGCTTTAGCGATATCATTGAGGTACATGGAGATCGAATATTTACCTCTTTTGGCTCATCATCCCTAGTTATTCAACGTATTTTGATCTGACCTGATTCGAAAATTGAAATTGGAAAAATTTAGTTGAGAATACTGTATGGAAAAATTCGATTCGCAATTCGCTGTCCGCCTTTGCTGCTAGACTCGTTTTGATGACATGCTGCGCCGGGGATTAAAACCCGCACCGCGGTCCAATTGTTGACAGGACTTAACAACTCACAAACAATGAGCTCCTTAGTGGCATCTTTCAGGGTGCTAAGAATTTCAGCTAACTGTTCGTCATCGTTTGGTAACTTTAGGTCATTATCGGCCGCGACAACTCTAATTGGCATTGACGCTAAGTAACTAGTCAAAAATGCCCTAAAAGTAGAACTTGCCCAGGTTGAGTAAACCGAACTCGGCGCCATTTGACTCAAATTTTCTCGACCAAACTCCAAAACCTGCACTGCCTCAGCCAGCGCCTTATCGACCGCTTCAGAATAGCAAAATCCTGAGCCACTGCCGCGTGCGACCAACATACATCCTGGCATCGTCAGGAAACAGTGAATTATCACAATACTATGCGATCTTTCAAAAGAAATCAAATCAATCTGCAAACCGATTAATCTGGCTTTAATTACTCTGCTGAAATCGCCTTCAATTCGAACACCATTACGCATTTGGAGCAAATGTGGATACAAATCATCTCTCTCAAGCACTTCCAAACAACCCCGCACAACTGCGCCAGAAAAAGTCGGGTATATCGCAAGGCCACATGTGTCAGATTTTGTTAGTCGATTGCCATGCCGATCTGCAAGTAAAGGGAATGGAATTAGTTCAGCAGGAACACTAACGACTTGATTGGAAACCATGGCCTTAGCAGGAACGTATTTGCACGCATGAGCGGCCAATTTGTCTTTTGAACCTTCCCACTCTTCTCCAAATGGATGAAAATCCTCAAGGGTGAACTGATATTTTGGTGTCAAGGCGGTGGTATCCAACGCTGGTCCCCTCGCGGCGGCAATGCGTTCCAAACACTCTCCAATAGTCGTTATTCTGGCTGTATTGGCAGAAAAACCTTTTCCAAAATTTGAATTTAGGCCTGACATAACCGAAGTTTTACAACTTGCGCTTCCTATCATAATATCAGGGTAACAGCTTGCTGGTTTAACTGCGAGCCCAGATATCGCACCATGGTCCCAAATTAGCTGATCTATGTCAGCCTCATCAACAGGTGGGTGCATTGGGCCTTGCCACAAAGTAACTACTCGACCACTAAAAGGGAGAACGCAGGTATTTAACGGTAAGCGCTCTAAAAGTATCAGCCAAGCAGCAAGGCCTTTAGGGTCTTGCGCAGCATAAATCCCTATAGTAGAGGGACAACTTTCCACAAAGCCGAGATTCTGAATGAGCTCTTCACTAGCACTAATACAAAGACCCTTCTGTGAGTTACTACGCTAGACGAGTGGATGCGGACCAATACAAAGTCCGTCAAGCGTTTCACGATGAAAAATTGATGCCGTACTTGAGTTCAGCCATGGAGAAGGCACATCTAACCTCAAGTACGGTATATTCTCTAAAGGTACTTCATTCGACAGCGACCAATGAAACAAGCTAGCTAAATTCAGCGCGATAACTAATCGTTTAGCACTTTCGTTGGCTTCGCGACAAACAATTATCGCCTCACGACACATATTCTCATGCAAACAAACCGGGCCTTGGATCTCTGGTAAAACAAATACATGACTTTCGTTAATCTGAAAGCACAAGTCAACAGGACATAAAGACTCAATATCCTGGGCGCTGGCCAATTCATAAACGCGACAATTGGGTCCAAGGATTAGAGTTTTCTCTTCTCGGGCTATCGCCCGCATCCACATCGCCGTTGACACAGGTATACTCAAATCGATTTTTAGAAAGTGAACTGTCTTTTGTCGCTAAGTAGGTTTTTAGAATTGATCATACTACCATAACGCCGAACTACACCATCGAGCATTCCTTTATAGGCATGAATCGTATACCGCATAGTAGTAAAAAGCTCCTCCATTTCCTCGAGTGACATTGCGATTCTTTCTGAAATTAGTTGCATCGGTAGATACTCATGGCCAAGATTCGTATTGTCATGATCATGTGACCGAAAAAGACTGCAAACCGAGTGTGGCATTCCTTGCACATGCTGCAATAGTGCCATTAGATCTCGATTTTCAGTTTCACTCTGCGATTTATTGGTGCCGCCCAACTCAGGGATTTCTGGAATAAACAATGCGGCCGCAAAAATCGTGGCAGATTTCGAAGCGCATGAATACATAAATCGCTCAAATAGTTCGGTTTCAATTGAAGCCAAGGCATAGCGTACCTCATTTGGATTCAAATCTAGTTCACTAAAACATTTATAGATTTGTTCCCCGTGACCACGCTCATCGACAAAAAACTGCTCTAACAATGATCTTTGTAAGGTAGTGAGAGAATGTGATAATACCGGGGCCGCAGTCCAATTTGCAGCTCTTATATGGAAGTAGCTTTCTAATAGGAACCCAATGGCTATGTATCGGTGACCGGGTTGCAAAACTTTTTGAAATAAAGGTGAAGTATTCCAAACTGGCGACGCTTCCTCCTTATACCGATCAAGTAGCCTGTACGCAACATACTCTGCGGAAATAAATCCAACGCTATTCAGATCTGACTCTACAATTACGCCGGCACGAATAAGTACATTGAGCAAATCCAAAGGCAGCAATGAGCAATCACTTTCTAGAAAACGGATAAGCGCTTCTGGTGATAGTTCTGCGCATGACACCACTAGTCCTCGCCATCCATTTTCTATTAAGACAGTGCCCTCATCAGAAAGTCGAGCTATACATCCAGGTTTAAAAATTGGCACCTTAACCAACGGATAAAACCTTGACATAATACCTCCACTTTCCTAGTTGAAACAAAGAGGGCCCGCTGTTACCCGAGCCCCAAGTTGATTTACCTACACGGATATCAATAAGTTTTCGCTTGTATGCCGAAAGGTGGCACTTTAGAAGGCAATATGATTTCTTTAACTTCAACTTTCATGGTCTTTCCTTTTTGTTGACTTAGTGTGCACTATTGCACCGTTGACACTTTACCTAAATTGAACTTCTCTGAATTCATTAATTTGTAACAAGTTTTGTCGCTGCGCGCTGCCAAACCATGCGTGCTGCGAAGGCTGATTGACGGCACAGGCTCCAAACTGGACGCTCAAGGCCTGGCGCTTTACAGCCTGCTGGTCAAAAACGCCAGCCACGCAGCGGGCGCTTTGGGCATGATGGCCAACTGGAACTTGAACGTACTGGCACGCGATTTGGCGCAATTGGGCACCCGGGTCAGCTTGATCGTGGGCAGCAAGGACCTGACCATTCCCCCTGCGCAGGCCAGCCGGGTGCTGGCCATGTTGCCGCCTGAATCGGGCAGTTTTTTGACATCACTCAAGGGTCTGGGTCACCTGGCCCATGAAGAACGCCCGGACCTGGTGGCCGATCTGATCATTGAGCAGTTTGAACGCCAGAAAGAAAGTGATATCACCGGTGATATGACTTTGACCCCAAATCACTGAAATCGTCAAATATTAGGTCAAATACGCCTCTAGCTCTCGAATTTATTCAATAGTTTGCTATGCATTAAATAGCATCAGAGAATTTCAAGGCTGAACCGCGTCGATGGTGATTTTCAATTGCGCCGTGCCAACTTTCATGGGGCCCATTTGCCCCACCAAGTCGCCACTTTGGGGCATGGCGTTGCCCGATTTCGACACCCGTGCGCCGACCATAACTTGGGGGAATTTGGACAGCTTCATGTCTGGCCCCATGGCCGTGCTGTCGTCCAGCGTGAAGGTGATGGGCAAGTCACTGACCTTGCGTTTCAAAATCGCCAAAGGCATGCGCGGGCCCTCTGCCGCGCGGGCAAAGATAAACACCGT
>JANPCR010000100.1:0-10864 GCA_031431035.1 Rhodoferax sp. | reverse complement strand
GCAATGCCTTGCAGGGCCCGCAAGGGTGCCGCCAGGGCACGCTCCAGCTTGTCGCGCGCGCGCGCAGCGCCATCGTGGTTGGGCACGTTTTCCAGCATCACCACAAACTCATCACCGCCATAACGCGCCGCCATGTCGCTGTCGCGCAGGTTGGCGGTGAGGCGCTGCGAAATCTCTGCCAGCACTTTGTCGCCCACGTCGTGGCCAAACCGGTCGTTGATGCTTTTGAAGCCATTCAAATCCAGAAACAGCACCGCAAACGGGTGGTTATCGCCACTGCGCCGCTGCGTGACGATGCGGTCTTCAATGCGCCTGATCATGGCCTCGCGGTTGGGAATGCCAGTCAGCCGGTCGGTGAAAAGCTGCGTTTGCATGGCCGCAAATGACTTGGCGAGTTCGCCAATTTCATCGTTGCGGTCCAGCGAAATGTGGTTGTCAAAATGCCCGTCACCCATCTTGCGGGCGGCGTCAGCCAGGCTTTGCAGGTCTTTGGCGATCACGTTCAGCACCAACAGGCCCGTCACGCCAATCAGTGCGCAGGCCAGCAGGGCCAACCAAGCGGTACGTTGCAGGTTGTCAGTTACCTTTTGCATGAAATCATTGCGCGGGACGGCCACCACGACCAGCCAGTTCAGACCCGCTTTGTCGCGCAAGGTGGAGTACCCCGCCTGAATGATGTCACCATCCGGCCCCAAAAAGCTGCTGGTTTGCGAATCGCCCCGGTTGCCGCCAGGACGGCTGTCGGCAGTGACCGTCAATTCTTTGACCTTTTTGTAAGCGGCAGCAATCAGCGCGTCATCACTTTGCGCTGCATTCACGCGCTTGTTGTCCTCGCCCAGACCTTTTTTAAGATGCGGGCCGCGCGAGGTGGCAATCAGGCTGCCGTCCGGCTCGACGATGAACGCAAAACCGTTGGCGCTCAAGGGGAGTTTCTTCAAAAAGTCGTTCAAATGCGCCAACGACAAGTCGGTGGCCACCACGCCCTCAAACTGGCCTTGCGCGTCGTTCACCCGTCTGGCCCGCGTGCCCACCAGTTGCAGGGTCTTGAAATCGATGTAGATTGAAGTCCAGGTCTGGTTGTTGGAACTTTGGCCAGTTTTGTACCAGGGTCGCTCGCGCGGGTCGAACTTGCGGCTTTCGATGACCGGGTCTTTCAACTCGCCGTTGATGCCGTTGAACCGGTAAATGGAGCGGTTGGCTTCAGGGTCGGTCAGCAAACGCAGCTCGGCTTCGGTCTGCGAAAAGCGCCACAGGCCCAAAAACTGCCCGTTGCGGTTGCCGTAATAAGCGTAATTGTTCGGGTCCAAGTGAACCGACGTTGCCAGCCAAAACCGGGTTCTGAGCGCCGCCAGGTCCGTTTTAACCGACGCGGGGGCGGGAACGCCCGACGGAAACGCTGTCTCCAGCACCGCTTCAGAGCCCGAAATATGTTTATCAACCGCCTGGTCAATGCGGTCTACCGTTTCGCGCAGAACGCGGTCAGACAGGGTGTCTACCGCCTCACTGCCTGCCCGGTAAGATAAAACGCCAATGGTCAAGGCTGCAATGAGAACCAGCACCACGTAAGGGACTGTCAACATCAGGCGCAACGACACGCGCGGTGCAATTTTCGTCATGGTCTATTCAATTTAATTCTGGCTCGCTGACTGGCAGTGAGATTTTTTCTCCAACCCTCAATTATCGCATGCTGATAGCCTGAAACAAGCTATGTTTTTTGTAGCAAAAAATCTAACCAAATAGCGGGAATAGTTCTCAAAACGTCCAAGTTTTTGGCACTGAATGCGGGCCTGTTACATAATTCAGCCCACCATGAATCTGCCCGCTTTGCCGATGCATTCGCCCGCGCCCTCACAGCCGCCTTCAAAACCGAATCTGGCCCCCTTGTCAGCCACGGAAATTTTGCGCTTAATGGACACCAGCATGGGCGCTACGGTGTCCATCATCGACCGGAATATGCGCTTTCGCTACGTCAATTCCGGTTTCGCCCTGGCGTTTGGCATGCCTGCGACGGACATGGTGGGCATGTCGATTCATGACGTTTACAACGATGCCGATTTCGCCAGTTTTGAGCCCTACGTGAAGCGCGCGCTGGCTGGTGAACGAGTCAATTACGAGCGACTGGGGCGCATTCACCTGCGCGAAAAAGTCTGGCGCACGGTGTCATTGAGCCCTTGGCTGGACGAACAAGGCCAGGTGGTGGGCATCGTGCATGCGTCGCTGGCCGTGCATGAGTTGATGGTGTCCACCGAAGCGCTACAGGCCGCAACCGACCGGCTCTCCGGCCACATGGACAACAGCCCGCTGTCGGTCATCGAAATGGACGCTAATTTGTCCATCCACCGCGCCTCTCACAGAGTCACGCACATGCTGGGGCTGAATGCAGAAGCCATCATCGGCCAAGCGCTGTTTGCAGCCCTGGGCTCGGGCGCGCACCTGCACGACCTGCAGCAAGCCTTTGGCCGCCTGCAAAGCGGCCTGGAAACGCGCAACCGCATTGAATCAGCGCACCTGATGGCTGACGGCCGAACCGTGACCTGCGAATGGTTCAACTCGGCCTTGGTCGCACCCGATGGGCAAGTCAGCTCCGTGATGTCACTGGTGGAAGACGTGAGCGCCCGCGTCGAAGCGCAAAACCAGTTGCGCCGGTTGGCCCTGCACGATGCCCTGACCGGGCTGCCCAACCGCAATGCGTTTTCAGAGCGTCTGGCAGGGTCGCTTGCGCGGGCCAGCCGCAGCCAAAACCCGGTGGTGCTTTTGTTCATTGACCTGGACGGCTTCAAGCGGGTGAATGATGATTATGGCCACGCCAGCGGCGACGAAGTTCTGTGCGAAGTCGCCCGGCGCCTGCTGTTGGCCGTGCGCGAAACCGACGTGGTGGCGCGCATGGGCGGCGATGAATTTGTGGTGCTGCTGGACACCGAGGTTGCCCCAAACACCCCCGAGAGGGTTTGCGCGCGCATCTTCAGCCTGCTGGCGACCCCCATCGAGTTCAGCAATGGCCGGGCTGACATTGGCGCATCGATTGGTGTTGCCAAACACTCGCCCGCCGCCGGACCCGCCGAAGACCTGCTGAAAAGTGCCGACTCTGCCATGTTTGAAGCCAAGCGCGCGGGCAAGGCCTGCGTGCGGTACGCGATGGTTTGACCGAACAGGCCTTGACCGACACCTATGTGACACCCGCGCCCTTCGCTGCTAGCATTTCCTATGCGACAAACCTGTTGGAGACAAAACTGACTGCCTAAATTGTCCAACCTTTACCGTTGCCTTCAACCTGATTTCAAGGAGCACCGCTATGGCCCGCGTCAGCACTTACCTGAATTTTCCGCGCTCAACTGAGGCCGCTTTTTTGTTCTACAAGTCGGTTTTCAAGACCGAATTCGTGCCTCTGCCCGGCAACCCCAGCGGCCTGGGGCGTTTTAGCGACATGCCTCCCAACCCGGATCACCCCCTGTCCGAGGGCGACAAAAACCTGGTCATGCACGTTGCCTTGCCGACCTTGGGTGACCATGTGCTGATGGGCACTGATGCCCCCGAATCCATGGGTTTCAAAGTGGTGCAAGGCAGCAATGTCTACCTCAACCTGGAGCCCGACACCCGCGCCGAAACCGACCGCCTGTTCGCCGCGCTCGCCGCAGGCGGACGGGTTGAAATGCCCCTGACCGACATGTTTTGGGGTGCCTATTTTGGCAGTTTGGTCGACCAATTTGGCATTTGCTGGATGTTCAACTGCGACGCCAAACCATAAGAAAAAAACCCGGCGTAGGGCGCGACCCTACTGGCGCGCCATGCGAATATTGCGTGGCAATGCCGCCGGATGGCTGGTGCGGTACGGGTTGATGTCCAGCCCGCCGCGGCGCGTGTAGCGAGCGTACACGGCCAGCTTCATCGGTTTGCAGCGGGTCCAGATGTCCATGAAGATGCGCTCGACGCATTGCTCGTGAAATTCGTTGTGGTTGCGAAAACTCACCACATACTGCAGCAAACCGCCCTGCTCAATCTGGTCGCCGGTGTAGCTGATCTGCACGCTGCCCCAGTCGGGCTGGCCGGTGACCAGGCAGTTGCTTTTGAGCAGGTTGCTGGTGAAAACCTCGCTCACCGGCGCTTCATTGGGGGTGACTGTCAGCAAATCAGGCGCGGGCGTGTAGCGGGTGCATTCGATGTCCAGGCGATCCAGGCTCAGGCCGTCCAGCTCGTGCACGGGTTCGCGGTCAAACAGGTCAGCCGCCAGCAGTGAGACGCCAATGGAAGGCGGGCTGGGCGTTGGAGAAGGCGCAGAAATCGGCGATGAATTGGAGGGCGCTGAATTGGACGTCGCAGCTTGGGCCGAACCCGCAGCCGGGTCTTGCCGCCACACCGCCTCACTCAAATCAGCGCGCAGCCGGGTTTTGACGTCGTCCGCGCTTTGAAACCGCGTGTTGTTAAAGCTGTTGAGATACAGCTTGAGCGACTTGCTTTCAATGATGTTGCGGGTCTCGCAAGGCACTGTGAAATGCGCCAGCGCCACTTGCGGCTTGCCGCGCAGGTTCAACCAGCTCACTTCAAACGCCGTCCACATGTCGGCCCCAAAAAAGGGCTGCGCCGCTTCAATGCCGAGTTCAGCCCGTTTGCCAGCCCGGGGGATCGGGAACAGCAAGGTCGCGTCGTACTGGTCAACGTAAGCCGCTGGTTTGCCCAAGGGGGAATGCGCGGGAGAATTGGTCATACGAATCCGAGAGAGCAATTTCCCGACGGGCCGCCCCTAGGGAAATCAGCCCCCTCGGGGGGCAGCATCCACACGCAGTGGGCAAGCGTGGGGGTCACATTCATGCTGCCTCGAAATGCGGAACCATCGCTGCCAAAATGTGCGTTTGCACCCCGGCCGGCAAGTCGTGCCCCATGCCTTTGACGGCCACCAGCTTTGATTTCGGAATGCGCCGCGCGGTGTCTTGCCCACCTGAAAACGGCACCAGTACGTCGTCGGTGCCATGAATCACCAGCGTGGGCACGGTGAGCTTTTTCAGCTCATCGGCACGCTGGCTGTCGGCCATGATGGCAACCATTTGTCGCATCACGCCCTGGGGGTGGTAGCTGCGTTTTGTGGCAATGGCGGCGCGTTCGCGCACCTCGGCTTCAGGAGCCGGGAAGCCGGGGCTGCCGATCACCTTGATCAGCTTGACATAAAAGTCGCCCATGTCTTGCTCGGAGTTGCTGGCCGGGCGGTTCAGCAGCGCGCGCAGCACGTGTGCCTTGGTTTGCGGCAGGCCACGGGCACCGCTGGTGCTCATGATGCTGGTCAGGCTCAGGCAGCGCTCAGGTGCGGCCAAGGCGACGCGCTGGGCGATCATGCCACCCATGCTGGCCCCAACGATGTGGGCTTTGCCGATATTGAGCGCATCCAGCACGCCCAGGCTGTCGCGAGCCATGTCATTCAAGTGGTACGGCGCTTGCACGGCCAGACCCATGCGCGCTTTAAGACCCGCCCAAAGCACGTTGGGAACGCCCAGCGCATCAAAGTGCCGGCTCAAACCAATGTCGCGGTTGTCGAACCGGACCACTCGAAAACCGGCTTCGACCAATTTTTGGACAAACGGCTCAGGCCAGGCGATCAACTGCATGCCCAGGCCCATGATCAGCAATACAACCGAGCGCTCTGCGCCGCTTTCGTTCAGGCCGGGCCCGGTATCGTCCACTTCAATGTCAATTCCATTTGCTATAAATTTCATAGCTAACTATCCCTATTATTCGAGAGCTAGAGCCCTATTTTACTTAAAATTCGCGTTTTGAGCCGTTTTTGGCTTGCAATATACCCAAATTGGGTATGTTTTTGACTTTTTCAAGTGTTTCGCCTATTTTCGGCATTGAATCGGCTGTCAGGTGACTTTGAAATGACTTTCCAACGACCTTCAATCGACTTTCAATCGGCCCCTTTGCGTCTGAACACCAACCGGTCATGGTCAGACACCTCAGCCGCAAAAGCATAGCCATCCGAGTTGAAGCGCTGCAACGCCAGCACGTCGTCAATGCGGTTTTCAATGGCAAAGCGTGCCAAAGCGCCGCGCGCCTTTTTGGCAAAGAAACTGATGACCTTGAAATCGCCGTTTTTAAAGTCTTCAAACACGCAGTCCACCACGCGGGCGTTCAGCGCCTTGATTTTGACGGCCCTGAAGTATTCGACCGATGCCAAATTGACCACCGTCGGCACCGTGTCGTTTTGCAAGCGCTCGTTCAAATAAAGCGACACGCGGTCGCCCCAAAACTGAACCAAATTGTCAGCGCGGCCTACTTTCAGGCTCGTGCCCATTTCCAGCCGGTACGGCTGCATCAAGTCCAAAGGTCGCAAAACGCCGTACAGGCCGCTCAAAATGCACAGGTGCTGTTGCGCCCAGTCCAGGTCGGCAGCGGCCAAGGTTTTGGCCTGCAGGCCGTCGTACACGTCGCCATCAAATGCCAAAACGGCCTGCTTTGAATTTTGTAGCGTGAAATCTGGCGTCCAGGCGGCGTAACGGGTCACATTCAGTTCAGACAAGTTTTGGCTCAAATCCATCAACTTGCCAATTTGCCGCCACGATTTTTTGCGCAGGGCTTTGATTAAAGGCTCGGCCTGGGCAACAAACAATGGCTGGGTGTGGGGCAAATGGCCCGACAGGGTTTCGAAATCGAGTGACTTGGCGGGGGACAAAAGAAACAGCATTGAATACTCAGGCGGGAACAGGGCGAAAAATAGGTTTAAAAAAAGGCTTCACTTTGGAAGCCTTGATTATCGTGAAAGTCCCGCTGCATCTGAGCGAGCTGGGCCTTCTATTGTGGGTAGCCCAGTCTAATTGAGTGCCCCTCTTATTTCAAATCCCCTGCCAGCGAAGCCAAAGTTTCCGGGGCAATAGCCGTGTGCGCCGGGTAGTTGGTGTGGTCGCAACCCAGTTTGACGCCCGCCCCCGCCTTGACAGCGGCCCGCATGGCCACAGTCAACTCAAAGCGCACGAAATGCACCGCCGATGTTTTAACGTCGTTTTCACGTTCTAGGTCTTCATCGGCAATGGCGTAAACGCGGGGGTGACCCTCGACCTCCACAAACATACGGTCTTCCACGCCAATCAGTCTTCCCAGTTCGCGCTTGCGTTCATTCACGTCGGGGTATTCCAGCAACAGCGTGCCCTTCCAGTTGCCGCCATCGGGCAGCAATGGCACGTAGGCGTCGAGTTCTTGCTGAATGCCGTCTTCTTCGAACACTTTTTCAATGCGCAGCATTTCCTGAATCTGGTAACGCAAAGTAGTTTCAGATTCAAATTGCAAGTTGATATGGTCGCCCAGCTGCACGCTGCGCAGCTTGCGGTGCGCCATGATGGCGGGCTTGTGCTCTTTGCGGTACTTGGTGTAGGCCTCAAGCGTCATGAGGCTGTCGCGGGTGATGGTGGTGGTGGGTTGCATAAAGAGTTTCCTTAACAAAGGCTGTCAGTACGAGAAACACCGCAGAGACGGCTTTGCCGGGCTGTAGGTGTTGCCCCCTTGAGGGTGGGATGGGGCGACACGCAGTGCGACCCAACGGGGGTGATCCACATTCCAGTCCTATTTCAGGCCGTAGGCTTCGCGAATTAGGGTCAGAGGGTGTTTTTGCGGCACTGCGCCCAGATTGTTGACCTCAAACCCTTGCGAAATGTGGTGCCCACCCAGCGGACAGTCTGAAGAAATCACGTCTGGCAAACCACCCTCTTTGTGGTTCGCCATGGCTTTGAACAGCGGTTTGCCAATTTTCATGGCCTGTTGGTGCGTCGCCTTTTTCACGCCAAAAGTGCCCGCGTGGCCCGAGCAGCGTTCGTGCGTGTGCACGCTGGTGCCCGGCACCATTTTCAGCATTTCCTCGGTCTTTTTGCCGATGTTTTGCACCCGACCGTGGCACGGAATCTGGTAGCTGATTTTGCCCAGGGCCACGGGGAAGTCGACCTTCAGAAGCCCGTCACGCTTGCGCTGCATCAAATACTCAAACGGATCCCACATGGCGTCTTTGACGAGTTGCACGTCCGCATCAGCCGGGTACATCAGCGGAATTTCCTGCTTGAACATCAAAGCGCAACTCGGCACCGCGGCCAAGATGGCAAAGCCGTCTTTGGCGTACTTGGCCAAAACAGGAATATTGGCTTCCTTGCTGGTGTTCACCGACTCCAGGTCGCCCAATTCCAGCTTGGGCATACCGCAGCACTTTTCTTTTTCCACAATGACGTAGGGCACGTCGTTATGGTCCAGAATTTTGAGCAAGTCGTGTCCAATGCCGGGCTCGTTGTAATTGATGTAGCAGGTTGCGTAAATGGCGACTTTGCCCGGTGTTTTGGCACCGTCCGCCACGACGGTGGCTTTGGCTTTGGGGGTGCCAGAGCGAAACCGCTTGGTGGCCAGCGCTGGCAGCCAGGCGTCTTTGTCCACACCCAGGGTCGACTCCATCACGTCCCGAGCCACAGCAGTTTTATTGATGGCATTGACCGTCTGCACCACAATGGGAATGCCCGCTATCTGGCCATGCACATCGGTTGACGCCAACAGTTTTTCACCAAACCCGACCTCGCCCTTTTTGAACTTGATGGCTTTGGCACGCAGCATGGTGTGCGGAAAGTCCAGGTTGAATTCATGCGGTGGAACGTAGGGGCACTTGGTCAGGTAACACAGGTCGCATAAATAGCATTGGTCAACGACTTTCCAGTAGTCTTTTTTGTCGACGCCATCGACCTCCATGGTTTTGCTCTCGTCCACCAGGTCGAACAGGGTCGGAAACGAACCACACAGGCTGACACAACGGCGGCAACCGTGGCAAATGTCAAAGATGCGCTCCATCTCATGAAACGTCTTTTCCTGGTCGTAATAGTCTGCGCCCTTCCAGTCAATCGGGTGACGGGTGGGGGCGGATAGGTTGCCTTCGCGTGCCATGTTTCGGTCTCGTGGGGAGTTTCGGGATGATTTTTCTAAATTGGGCGCTGTTTCCAACGCCCAATGAAGACGAATCGGTGCAAGTCAGAGCAGATCAGTCAACCAGCTCTGCGAGTGCCTTGGCATAGCGATTGGCATGTGAACGCTCGGCCTTGGCCAAGGTCTCAAACCAGTCAGCCACTTCGTCATGGCCTTCGGTGCGGGCCGTTTTGGCCATGCCGGGGTACATGTCGGTGTACTCGTGGGTCTCTCCAGCCACGGCTGATTTGAGGTTGTCACGGGTTGCGCCAAATGGCATGCCGGTTGCGGGGTCACCACAGGTTTCCAGCCACTCCAGATGACCATGTGCGTGGCCCGTTTCGCCCTCTGCGGTCGAACGGAACAACGTTGCCACATCTGGCTGGCCTTCGATGTCGGCCTTGTTCGCGAAATACAGGTAGCGGCGGTTGGCCTGTGACTCGCCTGCGAAGGCGGCTTTCAGGTTGTCTTCCGTCTTGGAGCCTTTGAGTGCTGCCATGGAAATCTCCTAAGGGTTAAAAAATCAAACGCTTTAGCCTTGAATCGAAACACTGATGTCTCGACCAAAGACCCTTAGAGCGTAGCCGAGCTGTGTGACTGCGTCTAATTGGCTGATTCAATGCATTGAATTGGGTTTGACTATCGAAATGACTTTGTTGATAATCATTCTCAATTAGACAGAGGAAACCGCCTGATTTCTGCCCGATTTAACTATTTTCAAACGCAATAAATTACGGTATAGTGAATCGATTACGCATTGTGAAACTGCAATTCCAAATTTTTTGAATTTTCGATGCAGAAGCTAAGGAGAGAACGATGTCTGCCCAACTCAAGCCCACAAGCCCTCAAAGTTCATTGAAGGCGGCCCAGCATGGGCAGCCCCTGCTTGCGAACCTGCCCGCGCCCGCGCCCATTCAACAGCTGCACCATTACGCCTACCGCTGCAAAGACGCTGAGGAAACCCGGCACTTTTACGAAGATATTCTGGGCTTGCCGCTGTACCACATCATCCAAAGCGATGTGGTGCCAAGTACCGGCGAGCACTGCCCCTACACCCACCTGTTTTTTCGCCTGCAAGACGGCTCTTTCATCGCGTTTTTTGACCTGGGGGACGACCAAGGGGCCCTGCCCTCCCCCAACACACCGCTGTGGGTCAACCATATTTCTTTTCGGGTCGATTCGGTGCAAGCCCTGATCGACATGAAAGCCCGACTTGAAGCTGAACGTTTTGAAGTGCTGGGCGTGACCGACCACCACATTTTCAAGAGCATTTATTTCTTTGACCCCAATGGTGTTCGCCTGGAGCTAACGGCCCAATTGGCGGACGAATTTCAAATGCTGCAAATGAGCCAAACCGCGCACGCGACCTTGAACGAATGGACCCAGCGCAAAGAAAAATGGCGCAAGGACCGCCAGAAAGCACCAGAGCATGCCCCAGCCATCGCAGCCGCCTAAAGCCAAAGCGCCCCCGGCCCCCACCAAGCCCTACAGCAGCGCTGGTTTTAACAACGGCTACGAATTCACCCAAGGCGCGGCCTACGATCTGCCGCGTTACCCCTTCACACCGCCACCTGAGATGGCGCAACCCGCCCAAGCACCCGCTCGCTATCCGGTGGTGATCGTGGGCGGTGGTATCACGGGTTTGACGTTGGCATGCACCTTAGCGCGGCTGGGTGTGGCCGCTGTCTTGCTAGATGAGGACGACACGGTGGGCGTCAAAGGTGCATCATCACGCGGCATTTGCTACACCCAAAAGTCACTCGAAATATTTCACAAGTTGGGCATTTACGAGCGCATTGCAGCCAAAGGCATCCAGTGGAGCGTGGGGCGAACGTTTGCAGGGGTTGATGAGGTTTATTCGTTTGACTTGCGCGACCAAGGCAATTTCAACCTGTCGCAGCAGCCACCGTTCATCAATATTCAGCAGTTTTACATTGAAGGATTTTTGGTCGAC
>JANPCR010000099.1:0-1766 GCA_031431035.1 Rhodoferax sp. | reverse complement strand
CATGGCTGGCACCGTCATCACCTATTACTTTTACAGCAAAGGCAAGCGCGCCGATCTTGAAAGGCTTACCGCCGATGCCAAAGCCCACGCCGCCGAGTCCAAACTCAAACTGCTTGAAACCCAGATTGAACCGCACATGCTGTTCAACACCCTGGCCAACTTGCGGGCCTTGATCAAAACCGACCCCACGGCTGCGGTCACTATGCTGGACTGCCTGAACGACTACCTGCGCGCCACGCTGGCCGCGTCCCGTGCGACGATGCACCCGCTGCAAACCGAATTTGACCGCCTGCGCGATTACTTGGAACTGATGGCCGTGCGCATGGGCCCCAGGCTGCAATTCACACTGGATCTACCGGGTGAACTGGCCCACCTTAAAGTGCCCACGCTGCTGCTGCAACCCGTGGTGGAAAACAGCATCAAACACGGACTGGAGCCCCACATTGCGGGCGGCAGCATCCTTGTGCAAGCCCGACAACTAGGTGCGGGACAGGCTGCCCAGCTGGTGCTGGAAGTGATTGACACTGGGGTGGGTTTGAACGCAAAGGCTGCGCGCCCCGGACAACAAGCTAGCACGAACTTTGGACTCACCCAAATACGTGAAAGACTGGCCACGGCCTACGGCACCAGCGCCAGCCTGACCTTGGCCGCCAATCTGCCGCAGGGCACCCGGGCGACCGTGATCTTGCCGCAAAACCCTTGATCCTCCCTGATTCCATTGTTTACAAAATTCACCCCCATCCACTGGCGAAACCCTTGACAAACCCCACCGCGCTGATCGCAGAAGACGAACACCTGCTAGCCGCCGCCCTGAAGGCCGAACTGGCCGCCGTCTGGCCCGCCTTGACCATCCTTGCTACAGTGGGCGACGGTGCATCTGCCGTGCAGCAGACGCTGGCTTTGCGCCCGGACGTGCTCTTTTTTGACATTCAAATGCCTGGCATGAGCGGTCTGGATGCCGCGTTGGCTTTGGCTGACGACTGGCCCCATGGCCTGCCCTTCCCCGCGCTGATTTTCGTGACCGCGTTCGACCAATACGCCCTGCAAGCCTTTGAAGCCCAGGCGATTGACTACGTCTTAAAACCGGTGCAAACCGCCCGCCTGCAAAAAACAGTCGGCAAGGTGCAAGCAGCCTTGCAGGCGCGCGCGCAAAACACCAGCCAGTTTGACGACACACTGGCCCAACTGCGGGCTTTGGTGAATTTGCCGTCTCAGGCGGCAGCGGGGGCAAACGAGCCGCCCGCTGTTCCTCTGGCCTTCATTCAAGCCAGCGTGGGCAGCAGCATCAAGCTGGTGCCGATTGGCGAGGTGCTTTACTTTGAAGCCTCGGACAAATACATTCGGGTGCTGACGCAAGAGCGCGAGTATTTGATTCGCACGCCACTGAAGGACCTCTTGCCGCAGCTCGATTTGCAGCAGTTTTGGCAGGTCCACCGGGGCACGGTGGTTCGTGCCAGCCACATTGAAGCGGTGACGCGCGACGAATCTGGCAAGCTTTGGATCGCATTGCGCGGCCTTGGCCCCAAAATTGGGGTCAGTCGTCTGTATGCGCACCTTTTCAGGGCAATGTGAGCAAAAACTCACGGTTTGGCAGGTTGCCAAAGCGGCCGAGTGCCTGGATTTGGCGCCATTTCGGTTATATCGCACAACATCAATCTGGTAACGAGCGGTAAAATTAGGTCTTGTCAATCGCCACGACAGGACGGGTTTTGCAATGAATCTCCGCTTGCGCAATTGCTCAACAAGCATGCAAATTGCAGCGACTA
>JANPCR010000098.1:0-7201 GCA_031431035.1 Rhodoferax sp. | reverse complement strand
ATGAAGGTGGCGGGGAGTTGATTGGATTGGATAAGTGTGAGTCAAATTGAGTTTGGTTTGGAAATCGGCAAATGGAGACATTTTTCTCGCCGAGTTGAGTAAGCAGCAGGAGCGTTATGTGATGCAGGTATTGATAGATCTGGGGATGGGGCGAAGCCAAGGGCTTGAGAGTCAAACTCGATTTAGGCGTTCAACTCGTCAGTTAGAAGCGGGTCTGCGGGCGCGACCTGCGGCTGCATCGGCAGCTGTATGTGCAGCTGTATCGGCAACTTTGTCGATTGCATTGGTGCTGGCCGGTGGCATGAGCCAGGGCATTGCGCAAGTCGCCCCTGCCAAGGCACCAACAACTCCAGCAACTCCAGCACCAGTGGCGCAGGGTCCGTTAGCTCAAACGCCCTTGGTACCACACCCCTGGGTGGCGGCTATGCCGCGCTTGGAGGCCCAAGCCTACTTTGCCAACCTGGCAGACGGCGAGCGCATCGAGATGCCATTTTTGGTCAAATTTGGCTTGTCTGGCGGTTGGGGTTTGGCACCCATCGCGACCCCCATGGGTGGCAAAAGCGGCCATCACCACCTGCTAGTGAACCGCGACCTGCCGTTGGACTTCAAACAGGCGCTGCCTTTCACTGAGCAGTACATTCACTTTGGCAAGGGCCAAATGGAAACCGTACTGAACCTGGCACCGGGCAACTACAAGCTGCGCATGCTGTTGGCGGACAGCGGTCATTTGCCGCACTTTGTCTACAGCAAGCCCCTGAGCATCACGGTGATCAAGAAAAACACGATAGACCCTAAATCGCTGGTCAAAAAAGGCATCAGCCTGGCAGTGGCAGAAACAGGTTTGAGCCGACCGTTCAGAGTGCAATTCCACGCCTCAGGCTGGAACGTGGCGCATTTAGCGCAGCGCGAAAAAGACACAGGGCATTTCAGGCTGACAGTTGTGCCTTTGGGTTCTGCCAACGCTGCCAAGTCCGCAGAGATGAATTTTGTCAACGGCCAAACCGAAGTGTGGCTGGAACCACCGGCTGGTGACTACGAACTGCGCCTGGATCTGATGGACAACACCAGTCCCACCAAAGTGCTGGTGTCTTCTGAGGCGAGGATGGTCAAGCTGAAATGATGTGCGCAGGGCGCTCAAAAATGGGCTGCTACAAGGGGTTCCAGGGGTTGACCACGGCCAAGCCCTTAATCTGGTTGAAATCTTTGGTATTTCGGGTCACCAGGACTTTGTTGTTTGCCAGGCAGATGGCTGCAATTTGGGCATCTTCAACCGAGATGGGCAGGCCCTCCTTGAAGCGTGCCGCCACCAAATTTGCGTAAATTGGCGCGCAGTTTCCGTCGAAAGCAAAACATCGGCCTGCAAAGTCTTCTGTGAACATGGCTGTGGCCTGCGTTGCCAGACCAGTGCGGCGTTTGCCTGCAGGCAGTTGCGCAATACCCAATTCAATTTCGGCACGCGTGATGGCGCTGGTAGCTAAATCTCTGGCTGCTTGACGGTTGACCCAGTCCAGCACGGCTCGCGCGGGAGTTTGGCGCATCAACTCCGACAGCACATTGGTGTCCAGCAAGTACATGCTGCTGTTCAGAACTTTGGCGCCGCCCGGGGCAGGGTACGGACTGGTACGTCAATGCCCCCCAATACCTTGAACCGCGCGTGAATTCGGTTGCCCAAGGGCTCGGTTATCGCGTCGCCCAGCGTCGCGCGAGTCAGAATGCGGCGGACTTCTTCTTCCATCGCCCAGCCGTTTTGGGCGGCTTGCACGCGCAGCCGTGTTTTGACTGATTCGTCAAGATTGCGAACTGTAAGCATGCTCATATTGAACTCCTTCAACAATGATTGCATTGTAGTCGGTGCATTCAACGCATGCAATTTGAAGTGCCGTTTAACCTGCCAATGCCGCCTTCACCGCCGCCGACACCTGCCCCATTTCAGCTTTGCCAGCCAATTGGGACTTAACCAGACCCATCACTTTGCCCATGTCGCCGGGACCCGCCGCGCGCCCCAGTTCGGTGGCCAAGGTGGCGACGATGGCTTTGACGGCTGCCAGCACCTCCTCGCTGCTTAAGCGCTTGGGCAAATAGGCTTCCAGCACGGGCAATTCGGCCGATTCTTTGTCAGCCAAGTCCATGCGGTTGGCCGTGGTGAACGCGGTGATCGAGTCTTTGCGCTGCTTGATGAGCTTGTCGACAATCGCAATCACGCCCGCGTCGTCCACCACCACGCGCTCATCAACCTCACGCTGCTTGATAGCGGCCAGCAGCAGCCGAATGGTGCCCAGCCGCTCGGCGTCTTTGGCCCGCATGGCGGTTTTCATGTCTTCTGTGATTTGCTCTTTGAGTGTCATGGCGAAATTCCTCTTGGGTTGGAACGGGGTCTTGAAGGCATTTAATTAGGGTCAGATTACGCAAATTGGGGTCAGATTCTAATTATTTGAGGCCGAAGGCCAGGAGAGCGATGAAATCGCCAAATAATTGAAATCTGACCCCAATTTGCGTGATCTGACCCCAATTAATTCATTCGAAGGTTTGAGCGAAAAAAAACCCGCCTGAAGATTCAAGCGGGCTTTATTTTGGCCTTGATTGCTGCTTTGACTCATGAGGTCAGGGCAGCATTCAGGCCGAAGCTTAAAACAGCTTCTTCGGCAATTGCATCGAGCGAATACGCTTGTAATTGCGCTTGACGGCGGCTGCCTTCTTGCGCTTGCGCTCGGCGGTGGGTTTTTCGTAGAACTCGCGGGCACGCAAGTCTGTCAAAAGACCCAATTTTTCGATGGTGCGCTTGAAGCGGCGAAGAGCAACGTCAAAGGGCTCGTTTTCTTTGATACGGACGGTTGTCATTAATTAAAAAATTTCCGAATGTGTGCAGAGAATCGCCGGTGAGAAGATCAGGCTCAAGGGAAATATCCTGCGGTGTTCCCCCACTCAAAGTTGATCAGGCAGTGAGGGTTTGCCAGAAAAGCCCTCGATTATAGGACACTTCCATAAATTGATGACTCGGGAGAATTGCAGTGTTGCACACCTTTAATTGGAATCTGACCCCAATTAAATCAAGCGCTGACTTTAATTTTTGCCGCCAACCCGTGCGCGCAAGCAAAGCCGCTGGCCCAGGCCCACTGAAAGTTGTAGCCGCCCAGCCAGCCAGTTACATCGACCACTTCACCAATGAAATAAAGGCCAGGTTGGCGTGATTCCAGGCTTTGGCTTGACAGCTCGCGGGTGTCGACGCCGCCTGCGGTTACCTCGGCTTTTTTGTAGCCCTCTGTGCCTGTGGGGGTGAGGTCCCAACGGCTGAATTTGTCGGCCAAAGCGCTCAACGCCTTGTCTGACGCTTCGTTGACCGGGCGTTGCAAGGCCGGGTCTTGCGCCACCCAGGCGTCTGCCAGGCGCGCAGGCACCAATCCTGCCAATTCGTTGACCACCCGCTTGCGCGACAGGGTTTTGGCCTGGGTCAGATGATCTTGTAGGTCAACCGTGGGGGCCAAATTCAGGCGAATGGGCGAGTTAGGCTGCCAAAAACTTGAGATTTGCAGCACCGCAGGGCCGCTTAAGCCCCGGTGGGTGAAGAGCAAATCCTCCAAAAACACGGTTTTCGACTTTTTGGAGCCCGTTTCAATGCTCACTGGCAACGACAGCCCAGACAGGGAGGCGTAGGGCGCCCAGGCATCACCGTCAAACGTGAGCGGCACCAGGGCAGGCCGGGGTTCGATGATGTTCAAGTCAAATTGCCGAGCAATGCGATAGCCAAAGTCAGTCGCACCAATTTTAGGAATGGATAAGCCGCCCGTGGCAATAACCACAGCGCGGGTTTGCACAGTGCCGCGATCTGTTTGAATCTCATAACCGGTCTGGCCAGGGTCTGCTGCGAGCGATTGTGTGGGTAGGACCGACTTGACCGACGCAGGCTGCCAGCGCGCCACTGCGCCCGCATCGCATTCGGCCAGCAGCATGTTGATCAAGTCTTCCGCCGACCGGTCGCAAAACAACTGGCCTTTGTGCTTTTCATGAAACGCGATGCCGTGGCGGGTGATCAGTTCAATAAAATGCTGGGGCGTGTAATTGGCCAAGGCCGAGCGGCAAAACTTGGGGTTGTCGCCCAAAAAATTGGCGGCGGTGACGTCGCGGTTGGTGAAATTGGCGCGCCCGCCGCCTGAAATTCGAATTTTCTCGGCCACTTTCTCGCTGTGGTCGATCACCAAAACCTTCAACCCCAGTTGCCCCGCCACGCCCGCGCAAAACAGGCCCGCAGCGCCTGCACCAACAATTACCGCGTCATATGATTTCATGGCACGCAGTGTGCCTGAAGGCAGCCATGTTCAGCTGGTAACTCAGCTGGCAAGCCGAGCGGGGTTCGATTCTTGTGCCGGGGCTTGGCATGCCAACTGCACACCGCGAATCACATCGCCCACCACCAAAACGGCGGGGCTTTGCAGTTTTTCGCGCTCAACTGTGGCCGCCAGCTCGCTCAAGCGGGTGACGATGTGGCGCTGGTGCGGCAATGACGCGTTTTGAATGACCGCCACCGGTGTGTGGGCGGGCAAGCCTGTCAACAGCTCGGTTTGAATGCGCTGCACGCCACTCACCCCCATGTAGATGACTAGGGTCAGTTTGGCTTTGGCAGCCGCAACGGCCAGCGCTTTCCAATCGGTGCCTTCGCCTTCTGTCAGGCTGGATTTGGCATGCCCTGTGACAAACACCACGCCGTGCGCATGCTCGCGGTGCGTCAGCGGCACGTTCAGCGAGGTGACTGCCGCCAACCCGGCGGTGATGCCGTTGACCACGCTGACCGACACACCTGCCGCCCGCAGGTGCTCCACTTCTTCGCCGCCTCGGCCAAAAATAAATGGGTCGCCGCCTTTGAGGCGCACCACGTTTTCGCCCTCCAAAGCGGCCATCACCATCAGCTTTTGAATGAAAGCCTGCGGCGTTGACTTGCAGCCGCCACGCTTGCCGACATAGACAATTCGCGCGTTGGCAGCGGCGTAGGTTTTAACGATCTCGTCATTCACCAAGTCATCGACCAGCAGCACGGTGGCGGCTTGAATCGCTTTGATGGCTTTGAGCGTCAGCAGTTCGGGGTCGCCAGGGCCGGCACCGACCAGGGTGCAATGACCCGGGCTAAAAATGGTTTTTGTCATAGGTGCTGAGACAGACGCAAGATGTGTTCCACCTGCTTGGCGATGGACGCGGGCACTGCAATGGTGCCATCCATTACGCGGCGGATGTAGTGGGCGGTGGCTGGCGCGTCAAACTCTTTGGGCAGGTCGGGCAGGGTGGCCAGCGTGCCCGCTTGCGCGTCTTGCAGTACCGATTGCTGGCCGTTGAGGAAGCCATCCATCTGCGGCATGCGCCTGGCGTCGGCCACAGACTCGCCTTCGGTGCCGCGCAGAAGCATGGCGTTGGATTGCATCAGCGCAAAAGTTTCGGCCATGGAGCTTGCGTATTCAGGGTGCGTGTAGCTGGACACCAGCAGGCTCTTGCCAACGCAGGGGTTCATGAGCTTGACCACGCTGTGGGCAGAATTGCGCAAATTGACCACGCGCCGCACGTCCAGCAAGCGTTGCAGACCAGGGCACAGCACAGCCGTGGGTGCAAACGCCACGCGGCCGGGGGCGATGGGTTCAATCGCATCCAGCGGCGCAATGCCTAGTTCGTCAAGCACCTTGGACGTGTAAACACGGGTGGATTCGCTGGCCATGCCATGCACCAGCACGCTCAGGTTCTCTCGCGCCAACAGCAGCGCCAGCAGCGGCGTGAGCACGGGCAACTTGCGAGCCCCGTTGTAGCTGGGGATGACGACGGTGGGCGCGCCAGACGCGTTGGCGGGCACGCTGTGCAGGCGGGCGTGGGTGGCGTCTAAAAAACCCGCCATTTCCTGTGCGGTTTCGCCTTTGATGCGCATGGCCAGGCAAAAAGCGCCAATTTCTAGGTCAGTGACCTCGCCGTCCAGCACTTGGCCAAACAGGTCGGTCGCCTGCTCGCGCGTGAGGGCGCGTGCGCCATCGCGGCCACGACCTATTTCCTTGATGTACTTTCCAATGCCCATACTGCTGTTTGTGTTGTCAGGATTGTCTCTGATGGCTGATGACTTTGCGCTATATGGCCAATGACCCAATCAAGCGCTCGCTGGGGTCTGCGCATACCACTGGGCCAGCAGTTTGGCTTCTTTGGCGGCGTCCAAACTGGTTTTAGGCGGTTTGGCAAGGCCGGGTGAAGCGAGCCATTGGCGAATGTCTTCAATCGTTTGCTGCACAGGTCGGGTGGCCAGCCCCGCAGCGGCAGCAGCAGTGTCACTGAACTGCATAAAACCCGTCATGTCGGCCATGTGGGCCGGAATCCACAAAGGCAGCTCGGACCAGGGCGCAACCTCGTTTTGCTCCAGGAAGGCGTCACTGACCCAGGCGAATTTGGCAGTGCTGCCGCTGACCTGCTGGCAAGCCTTCAGCAAGCTCGCCATGGTGAGTTGACCCTGCGGCCCCACCGCGTTGAAGGTACCTGCTGCGTAGAAGGTGCCCGCCGAATCGCGCTCTAGCAGGTCGATTGTCCAAGCGGCCAGATCTGCCGCGTCGATCATTTGCAAAGGGCGGTCTGGCGCACCCGGTGCCAGCACCTCGCCACCCTGCGCAACCCGTTGCACCCAATAGCCAAAACGGTCGGTGTAGTCGCGGCTGCCCACAATCAAACCGGGTCGCAGACACACCACCCGTCCGGGCATGGCGCGCATGGCGGCCTGCTCGCACAGCACCTTGAGCCCGCCATACATCGCGCCAAAGTGGGGCGACGAATGCGGGTTGGCCGGGTCGATGCTGTCAATCAGTTTGAGCTGATCTGCAGTGAGTTGCTTCAACGGCGCAGTTTCGGTCGCACCGGGTCGGCTGGTGTCGGCGTAGACCGAGATCGTCGATATAAAAACATAGCGTTGAACCGAGTTCGCAAGCGCCGTGGCAGACGCCTGAACCGAATTGGGCAACTGCCCGCAGGTGTCGATCACCGCGTCCCAAGTTTGCCCTTTCAGCCGCGCTAAGTCAGCATGTCGATCACCGTGGATGGTCTGTACCCGCGTGTCTGGCACCGCGCCAGACACCGCGTGATGGCGCCCCCGGTTGAACAGCGTCACCTGGTGGCCCCGCGCCAACGCCGCTTCGACCAAGTGATGACCCACAAACCGGGTGCCGCCTAAAATTAAGAGATTCATGAGATTGGC
>JANPCR010000097.1:0-14352 GCA_031431035.1 Rhodoferax sp. | reverse complement strand
GCATCAGGGCCAGTGGCCTCGCGCGGGAAACCGGGCACGCCACACACAAGGCCGGATATAAGGACGCAGCCGATCAGCCACGCACGAACCGAGCGGAAAGCTCTTGTCATCCGGGAGGCATTCATATAGGGCTTTGGGGTGAAATGCGCGTGGAAGCAATCTGTCAGTCACCCACAAAAAATCGCCAAGCGAAAGCTTGACCGATTTTTCGCCATCACGCGTGCTTTCACCCCAAAACCGCATGCACATTGCGCTGTCGCCGTGATGGGCGGGCAGCGGCCAAAATCCATAAAACATCCAAAGTGGCAAAGACCGCAGTCACTCTAATCCAATCACGACCCTAACAGCGCAAACTCAGACAAAAGCCGTCCCCCAACCCGTCCTCAAGTAAAAGTCACTTCCGATCCCGCACCAGCGCAATTTTCAAAAGTGACAACCGGTCATTGCCAAAAAACATATCGTTCCCGACAAACATCGTGGGCGACCCGAACCCACCGCGTGCGATGACTTCTTCGGTGTTGGCTTTCAGCTGGTCTTTGACGCCTTGCTGGGCAATGGCTTCGAACAAGGCAGCGGCGTTCACGCCCGATGTTTGGCAAACAGTAGTCAAAACGGCGTCTTGCGAAATATCTTCCTCACACGACCAGTAGGCCTCAAACACGGCATTGGCGAATTTGACCATTTTGGGTGGCTCAGATGGGTGGGTCTGGTCTAGCGAATCGAGCCAGATGCAGGCGCGCATTGCCTTGACGCTATTGACCGGAAAGACCTTGGGCGGCATGACGATTTTCAGGCTTGCGGCTCGGCTCCAGTCCTGCAGGTCTTTGAGCATGTAGGCTGATTTGGCGGGCACGGGGTTCTGTCGCATGGCATAGACGCTGGGATTGATGCTATTGAAAATGCCGCCGACCAAGATGGGTCGCCACCGAATGGGCACCTTCAATTCAGCGGCGAGGGGCTGAATATTGTGAAAGGCCAGGTAAGTCCAAGGACTGCTGCAATCGAAGAAAAATTCAATCATGATCGGGCTTTCAAGATGGCTGGTGGTTTTGAAATCAAGGTCAAACGCCGTTCGATTTCAAACCTGCGCGAACGCTTTCAGAAGTTTGACCAAACAAAGACTTGCGGGCTTCATCGGTCAAACTACCAGCCCGCAGCGCTTTACCCAAATCAAGCCCGCGTTTGATGGCGGGGCGCTGAAACAGGGCGTTGTACCAGCGCAGCACATGAGGAAATTTAGCCAAATCGATTTGCTGCGCCTTGTGGGTTCGCACCCACGGGAAGATCGCCATGTCTGCGATGGAATAGGTCGAGCCTGCCACGTAGCCGATCTCATCCTCGGTGGCGGTGCGGGCCAATTGCACGTCGAGCACGCCATAAAGGCGATCCACTTCTTTGGCATAGCGCTCCAAGGCGTAAGGGATTTTTTCAGGCGCGTAAAGCAAAAAATGACCGTTTTGCCCCGCCATGGGGCCTAAGCCACCCATTTGCCACATCAGCCATTGCATGACTGAGTACCTCCCGTGCAGATCGGTTGGCAAAAACTGGCCGGTCTTTTCGGCCAAATACAAAAGGCAGGCGCCGCTTTCAAAAACTGCCACGGGCGCGCCCTCGCTTGAGGTTCTGTCCTGAGGGTCGTGGTCCACAATGGCTGGCATGCGGTTGTTGGGGTTGATTGTCAAAAACTCAGGTGCAAACTGCTCACCTTTGCCTATGTTGACGGGTATCAGCCGGTAAGGTAGCGCGCATTCTTCGAGCATGATGGACAATTTCCACCCGTTGGGAGTAGGCCAGTAGTAGAGGTCAATCATGGGTGCTCTCAAGGGTGGAGTGCATAGAGTTCGGCTCTCCAGTCGGATTTTCCTTGAAAAGTACTTTGCTAGTATATAAATAGCAAACTATGTATATTATTCGTGAACTAGAGACATTTTATATTCGCATTTTACCTCGTAGGACCACAAAAGAGTGAAAATCAACTAATTTACCACATTTGTGGTAAATTAGTTGATTTTCGTCTTGGGATCGTTGCTGAATGTCGATGACCTCGTTCAAACTGTCGATGAAGGCGGCCACACAGCTTGGGTCGAACTGAGAGCCCGACTGGATTTGAATGATGTCGATTGCAGCGTCCAATTTTTTCAATCTCCTTGTTGCATGCCTGGTTTGAAATGCTGGTTGTTGGCACTTTCGCTGACACTCATGAATTGCCTCAATTCGGAGTCGAGCGTTTCAGAATATCAACCAGATGCTGAGCCGTAAGACTGAGTGCCCCGTTTCTGTTGGAAACAAGGGAGATGGCGGTCCTCGGGATGGTTTCCACCAACGGCAGTTGCACCAATCCATGGCGCGCGAACTCCTGGTCAGCGAGGCGTTTGGAGAAAAATCCGACTATGTCAGCACGGGCCATCATCCCCAAGGCAATGGTCAAAGCATCGCAATGAATGACCCGTTTTGGTGGGGGAAGGTTGTAGGTCGCCAGCAGGTCTTCCAGGAAATTGCTCCCACCTCCGGTGGAGGGCTTTCCTAGTAGAACCCAGGGCATTTCTAGCAGTTGGGCCAACTGAATTGGGCCAGTCCATGAATAGCTGCTTCGAATCCCGAAAACGGTTTCAAAGGTACAAAGTTGGGAGATATCAAACTCCTCATCTTGAAAACCTAATGCCATATTAGTTATGACAAAGTCCACAGACCCCTCTCGTAACATGGGCCTGAACATGGTGAGCGAACCTTCCTTGATGGCAATGTCGATCCTAGGCGCCTCTGCATCAATTTTTCCACTGCTTTGGGCAGCAAAGTGTGTGCAGCGGTCGCACTGGCCCCAATGACTAAACTACCCGCGTTTCGATCCCGCAGGTAGTGCAAAGACTCTTTCGTTCGCCGAACTTCATGGAGCAAAAAGTTTGCTCTCACCCGCAGCAGCTCGCCAAATTCAGTCAAATCGACCCCGCGTGCCCGTCGCACCAATAGCTGTACACCCAAGTCTGCTTCCAAATCTTGAATGGTCTTGGTGATACCCGGTTGGGTGACGTCAAGGGCGCGGGCGGCGCTGCGAATGCTGCCGTGTTCGATCACAGCTAAAAAGCTTGTCAATTGACTTAGTTTCATCGGTAGTTTTGAATTCTTTAAGGTTATCGATGTATGCAAAAAGTTGTCTTCAAAATATGTATGAAATTTTGTAGTTATCGCTTTGATATGGCAGTCAAAATGAACTGCGGGCAATGTTTGAGCGAATCACTCATTCGCAGTCTTGATTGCCCCCTTTTGGGGCGAATCTGCACTCAATTCAAAAGTGATAGCGCCGTTTTGAGTTCTCTAGCAGACCACAGAAAGGCGAGTACAAAAGTCTGCCTACTTGTGCTTTCGTTAAATTTGTCACGAAATGTGCAACAAGGGCGTGGGGGCAATCGATACGTGCCGATGCTTACGCAGTGATAATTAGATCGGCAAACTGTCTGTAAATTTGAACTGATGACGGGGCAAGCACCATTGGGTTGGATTGCAACTTGAAGCGCGTGGTTTTTTCGGCGTCCCCGAAATTGGAAAAAACTAATGAAAACTGGTCGTGGAACTCTCAAAGTGAAGCGCATGCCCACCTTGCGCCTAGCGCTTGAGCCGCGCATCGTGTTTGATGCTGCAATAGGTGCCACGGCAGCTGAATTTGCGGGGATCGATGCTAAGCTGAGGCTGTTTGGCTATGAAGTGCCCCAAGCGCCAAAAGATATCCCGCAGGTTGCCCCAGCTGAACCGTCTGGGGATTCAGCCGCAAAGTCTGAGACATTGCCGAAGCACTACCTTGACAGTGTCGACCTCCAGGTCGACCGAAGCGATTTAACAATCGTCGCTGGATCTGTCGTTAGCCTATCTACAGAAATTATTTTCATTGATTCAGCGGTGAAAGACATTCAGGTTTTTCTGAACGGTCGATCTGGCGAGGTTATTGTCTTGGACGCCCAGCAAGATGGCGTGACGCAAATTGCTCAGGCCTTGGCGGGGCGCACCAATGTCAGCTCCATTCACATTTTGAGCCACGGAGACGCAGGACAACTGCGATTAGGCAATGGGCTGTTGAACCAAGCCAGCATGCTGGGCGCCTATGCGGAAGCACTTGCCAGCATTCGAAGTGTTTTGTCGGCCAATGCAGATATTTTGGTTTACGGTTGTAATTTTGGCCAAGGCGAGTTTGGAGAGCTTGCGACCAACACCTTGGCAGAGCTGACAGGAGCCGACGTCGCCAGCTCAACGACCGTCACAGGCAGTGCAGCTAGAGGCGGCGATTGGGTGCTTGAGCGGAAAACGGGCCAGATTGAGACAGAAATTGCCCTAGACAAATCGGGGCAGGCTGCTTACGACGGCACTTTTATTGACATCATCGCGCCGACGTTACCTGTGGTGACGGCTGGCCCCAATTCAACGCTCGCAGGGGTAACGTTGACGCCCAAGACTTCGCCGCCCGGCAACGTGGTGGGCAGCACTGCCGTGTACGCTAATGTGGCCAGCGTTATCAGCGGTGCTTATACAGGCAATCTTGACCTTAAGGCGACCATCACAGGTGTCAATAGTTTCGATGTGAACGACACGGTAGTTTTCTCGGTAATCGGTGGCAAACCGCAAGTGCAGTTTGCTGCAGGCGCTGATGGAGGATCGCTCAGCGTTCATTGGGAGCTTGTGCGAACGGGCACCAACATTCTTTACGTTGAAAGTTTCTCTTTTGCCGTGAGCGACTTGGACGGCGTTAGCCCAACCACCCCGCTTGAGCAGGTGACGGCATCCACCGGGAACGGTTTGACGGCTTATGCTGTGGCAAGCCCTACTGATTTGGTGGTGACGAACGACGGTACCAAAGTAACTGCCACCGGAACGATCGACGAAGCTGGGCTGCCCAAGTCGGCGATTAGATTTTCGTGGGTCAACGTGTCGTCGGTTGATTTTGTGTACACGGTCTTTGGATCTTCTGGTGCCAGGTTTTTCGATCTTGATGGGGCGCCGCCAGCCGCCAGCTACCCGACATCAGTACCGCTTGGCATTGATCTGGACGGTAACGACTCAACGACGACCGGAAACAATTACCAAAACACCTACGTGATCGGTGGGGCCACCGCGGGCATTATTGACAGCGACGCGAGCTTTTCTTTGGCTCCACCGACGTTCACCAACGGCACCGTTGTTTTGACCAATGCTCAGTTGGGCGACCAATTGGTCGTTGGGCCTTTGCCAGCAGGTGTTATGGCGGTTGTGGACACCTCAGTGGCGGGCGTGATCACAGTGAACTTGACAGGGACGGTGTCGCCCGCCAACTATTTGCTAGCGTTGCAAGCGATCAAATTCAACAACCCACTTGCGGCGCCCAGCCTGCTGGATCGAAACGTCACTGTCAAATTGGCAGACGGTGCGGCTGCGACCAATGTGCCGTTTGCGACCATCAAAATAACCAACAACCAGCCACCGGTGAATACCTTTCCTGCCTACACGGCGATTGAGGATGTTGTTGGTGGGCTGGCGCTGACAGGGTTGAGCATTGCAGACGTCAATGCGACGCTTGTTGAAGTGTTCACGGTAACTTTGAGTGTGCCGTTTGGCAGCGGAACTCTCACCGGCGCTTCCGCCGGTAGCGTCACGGTGTCTGGCTCGGCGACTAGCGCGCTAGTGCTGAGCGGCACGCTGGCCAACATCAACACCTTCCTTGCAGGCGCTGCGACGCGGCCCGTTTACGTTCCGGTGGCAGACTTCAACGGCGTTGTTAACCTGACCATGGTCACCCGCGACGGCAATGCCTTTCCAGTGTCTGACACAGACTTGACCACAATCACCTTGACCCCGGTGAAAGATACAGTGACTGACCCTATCAGCACAAATGAAGAAACATTGATTTCAAGCAACGTACTGTCGGGGGCAGGCGGAGGAACTGCTGATAATTTTGAGAATGGCACTCGACGGCTAGTTTCAGTCACGCAAGGCGCCAATGGGTCGGTCACATTTTTGGCCTCAGGCACTGTGAGCTACACGTCCAATGTGAATTTTACAGGGGTTGACACTTTCACTTACACCGTTTTTTCAGGCGGTGTGACTGAAACCGAAACGGTGACGGTGACCGTCAACCCGGTAAATGACGCGCCCATCAATACCTTGAACAGCTACATCGCCAGCGTGGGCTCGCCAACCGTGCTGTCGGGGTTGTCGGTGTCGGACCCTGATTCGCCAACCGGCGCGATTGCAGTGACCACCCAGTTGACTGTGTCTTCTGGAACTTTGGCTGCAACCACGGGCAGCGGCGTTACGGTGACGGGTAGTGGTACGTCGTCCATCACGCTCAGCGGCACAACTTCTGCCATCAATGCATTTTTGATCGCGACTGCGCCCACTTTTTCGGCGGCTACAGCGGGCTCGATCACCTTGACAATGGTGACGAACGACCTTGGCAACATCGGCAGTGGCGGCGCACTGACAGACACCGACGTCAGCACGATCAGTGCGACTTTGGCCTCTGCCCCAATCATTGATTTGAACTCTGGCCCCTCTGTGACCGTTGGCACTGCAACATCGGTATCCAACTTGATTCCTGCGGGTGCTGGCCGCGATTTTGGAACGACTGCACTGGCGGTACCCCCGTCTCCATGGGTGGAGGTGACGCCAAGCGGTGCAACCGCTAACGACGGACAGGTGGTTCTCGCCGCAGGCAATGGCCGCTGGGAATGGGTTCAGACGCCTGCTGCCAACGCGACCCTGACTCAGGCAATCACGGTACCGCCCAACTCCAGTGTGATCACGGCCTCTTCTGCGACTTCGACGACGGTGGTCGACACCTCTGACGTGATTACCAGCATTTCATTTGACATCGCTTGGGAAAACCAGGACGTCAACATTGCAGGTGGGTTTGACAACAATTTGATCATTTCCTACAACGGGGTTGTGTACGCGACCTTCACGACGGTGGGCGGCGGAGCTGCAAGCCTTGCCGGTGAAGTAGGCACTTGGGCCTATTCAAACGGTGCCAGTGGTCCTGCCACTTTGCTTTCTGTCACCAATGACGCCACGGGTGCGCTCAGCTCAATCTCCATCGTTTTGCCGACGGGTGTTACTGCTTTGGGTAGTTTGGTTTTCACCTATGCCAATGGGCCATCTGGTGCTGGTATTGATGACATCGCAATCGACAATGTGGCTGTTAATAGCACCCGAACCACCACTACCACCACAACCAATGCTGCAACTGTGGATTACGACTGGGCAGCAACTTACACCGAGAACGGCTCGGGGGTGTCTGTGGCTGATACAGACAGCTCGATTTTTGACGCCAGCGATGCCAACATGGAAAGTGCGACGATCAAACTGACGAACGCATTTGCTGGGGATCAATTGACGGTAGGTACGTTGCCGTCGGGTATGGTGTTTGTCATCAATACCAGCGTTGGAGGTGAGATCACCGTGACGTTGTCTGGGACTTTCACCAAGGCTCAGTACGCAGACGCCATTGAAGAAGTCAGATTTCTGAGCGCCTCGGAAAATCCCTCAACGACGGCTCGAATTGTCAATGTCACGGTCAGTGACGGCGTGCTTACTTCCAACACAGCGGTTACCACGATCACTGTGGTAGCGGTCAACGATGCCCCGGTGGCTGCCCCCGACGTGGGCGCGGTCAACGAAGACGCCACCTTGACGGCTACTGCGGCCAACGGCGTGATCCAAATGGCCCCTGGCAGCGATACCGACGTGGACAACACGACGGCGAGCCTGTTGGTCAGTGGGGCGGTCGCAGGCACAGGAGCCGTGACCGAAGGCACAGGGGTCGCCAGCTCGCTGGCGGGCACCTACGGGCACCTCACCTTGGCCGCTGACGGCAGCTACAGCTACATCGCTGACACCGCCAACGCTTTGGCTACTGGGGCCACAGCCACGGACGTGTTCACCTACACCGTCAAAGACCCTGGCGGGCTGGTCTCCAACACCACCACCATCACCATCACCGTCACGGGCACCAATGATGCCCCCGTGGGCGTGTTGGACACGGCCAGCGTGACTGAAGCTGGGGTCAACCCGGGCAACACGGCGTTTGCGGGCACTGCCAGTGCGGCGGGCAACGTACTCTCTAACGACACCGACCCGGACGCACTGGACACCAAGGCGGTCGCCTTGGTCAACGGGGTTGCAGGCAACGTCGGGGCCACCATCTTGAGCACCTACGGCAGCATCAACATCGCGGCGGACGGCAGCTACACCTACACACTGGACAATGGCAAAGCGGCCACCCAGGCGCTCACGCAAGGCCAAGTGGTCACGGACGTCATCAGCTACCGGGTACGCGACGCGGCGGGCCTGTTCAGCGACACCAGTTTGACGGTCACGGTCAACGGCACCAACGACGTGCCGGTGGCGCTGGCGGACACGGCCAGCACGGCTTTGAACGTACCCTTGTTGAACATCGACGTCAAAGGCAACGACACTGACGCAGACAACACCGCGGCGCAGTTGACGGTCAGCGCCCCCAGCTTGGTCAACCCGGCGCAAGGCACGGTCAGCGTGAACCCGGATGGCAGCATCAACTTCACCCCGGCCTTGGGCGTCACAGGCCCGGTGGTGATCAACTACACCCTGACGGACAGCTTTGGGGCCAGCGTGCAAGGCACGCTGAGCGTCACGGTAGCAATTTCGACGAATACTCCGCCAGTAGCTATTCCGGACACGGCGACGACCGAAACGAATGGAGTTTTAACGCTTACGACAAGCGCCTTGACCCTAAATGATTCGGACGTGGATGGAAACCCCATCACGGTAATAAGTGTTCAAAGTCCTGCGAACGGTATGGTTGCGCTAGTAGCGGGCAATGTTGTTTTCACGCCGTTAGCAGGTTATGTGGGGCCGGCCAGCTTCACCTACACCATCAGTGACGGAGCGGGCGGCACAGCGATAGCAATTGTCAACATACTTGTAACGGCTAAATTAAATCGTGACCCAGTGGCAAATTCAGATACTGCTTCGGGATTGGAGGACGAAGTCATCACTTTGTCTGTCGCTTCAATGCTTGGGAACGACACTGATATTGATGGAGATTCTCTAAGTCTGGTGGGGGTTCAGGCTGCTGAGGGAGGCACAGTTAGTCTCGCTGCTGGCTTGATCACTTTCACACCAGACCTCAATTTTAACGGGAGTGCGAGTTTCACGTACACGGTGAGCGACGGCAAAGGTGGTCTATCGACTGCGACGGTCTTCTTGAACGTCGTTGCCGTCAATGATGTTCCAATCGCTAATGACGACACTGCTTCAATCGACGAAGACACTGCACTGACCCTGGATCCATCGGTTTTGCTGGCGAATGACCTCGATCTTGATGGCGACAAGCTCACGATTGTGAGTGTGCAAAACGCGGCAAATGGTACCGTGGCACTCGTTGATGGCGAGGTAGTTTTTACACCGAGTTCGAATTTCGATGGCTTGGCAAGTTTCTCATACACGACCAGCGATGGGCAGGGCGGGATCAGCATTGCGACAGTCAACGTCAAGGTAAATAGCGTCAACGACAACCCATTGGCGGTTGACGATACGATTCCAACGGCGCTAGAGTCGCTCCCATTCAAAATCACCACTGGCGGTTTGTTGACGAATGACTCTGACGTAGACGGCGATCCCTTGACGCTTGTTGGGGTTCACGACGCAGTCAACGGCACAGTGGCATTGGTCGGTGGTGAAATCATTTTTACACCTGCCCCTGCCTACGATGGCCCTGCCAGATTCAGCTACGCGGTAAGCGATGGATTGGGCGGCAGTTCGGTTGCAGTGGTGAATCTCACAGTTCGTTACTTTAACAATCCACTGGTCTCAACGGACTATTTCTTCCGTACCGACGAGCAAAAACCCGCAATACCCGGATTCACCACCATCGCGGAGCCTGCACTTCATGTTCTATTGAGCTTAAGCGAAGTTCGAAGTGAAGTTGAGCTGCGAAGCGATCGAGGACTGTTTCAAACTGATGGTGCGACTCTTTCAGAGCTGAAAGGCGCGTCCAAGTCTGACCTCAATTTTGCGGAAGGTAATCAATTTGGGTCGCGTGGCCTGGTCGGCAATCGATTGATCTCGCAAAGACCGTTGAGCGCTTTGTTTGTGCAACAGGCGGTTAGGCATCAAGAGCTTGGCACTGACCAGGGACTGTTTGTTCACGATGCTGTACGCTCATCGCAAGCCGAATCTATGGTTCGAAACGTGCGGATCCATAGCTACAACTCTGCAGAGGTGGGCGTGTCTAGTCTGCTTGACGGGTTTGCATTGGGGTCTGCGCTTTCCTTGCGGTCGCCTGAATCAGGTCCGATCGCTGGGTTCGACTCAGACTCGAAAGCAGTCCTGCAATCTAGCTCCAAAGACCTTGAACCGAGCAGTCCGGCGCGTGAGATCACTGCGCAGCGTTTGTCTTCGGTGGGACAAGAACCGCCAAGTGCTATCGAGCCAAGAGCACTGGGCAAACCGCAGGCAGCGGCAAGTTTTGGAGATCATCTTCGCAGTAGCGCAATCGCGTTCCCTGCCAGGCTTTCAAGACTTCCGGTACGTTCATTAAACTCTACAGTCTGAATTTATAATGGATGTTAATTGGCGTTCCGAGTTTTAGGTGGGGCGCTCACCCCTTCAATCAAAATTATTTCATTCAGGAGATTCATATGACAACGTTTAAACTCGTCTTCGAACAAAAAAAGAGACAGATTGCGCCGAGGCTAGGTTTGCTGGCCGCCGCCATGGTGCTGGCTGGCTGTACTGTTGCGCCTCAGTTGGCAACTCAGGATGAGGTGACAGAACGGGTCAAGGCCGATACCCAAATCATGTATGTGAATCAAGTCGCGATCTCTGGCCCAATCACGCTGGAAGAGGCAATCGCTCGAACTCTCAAATACAACTTGGACTACCGCCTTAAAAAGATCGAGTCGGCCTTGGCGCTTGGTTTGACCGACTATGGCAGCTACGACATGATGCCTAGATTGCTGGCTAACGCAGGTTACCGCACTCGAAGCAATGACTCTGGCGGAACCAGTGTGGGCATCGTAGACGGCGTCCAATCCCTGCGCCCGTCCACTTCAGAAGAGCGCAGTCATTCTTTGGCAGGTGCTGAGTTTTCTTGGAACTTGCTGGATTTTGGCGTGTCTTACTATCGCGCCCGCCAGCAGGCTGATCAGTTTTTGATTGCCGAAGAGCGACGTCGCAAAGTTGTCCAAAACATGGTTCAGGACGTGCGGGCCTCTTACTGGCGCGCCTTGGGTGCGCAGCGCCTCGAAGCCCAGACCAAAGACATTCTGGAGCGAGCCAAGCTCGCGTTGGCAAGATCGCGTGAAGCTGAAACTCAGCGAGTGATATCCCCCGCTTTGGCACTCAATTACCAACGCGCCTTGCTCGATGCAATTTCCCTGCTAAACCAGCGTCGGCAAGATCTGGAATTTGCTAACCGGGAGCTTGCGGCTCTCATGAACGTGGAGCCAGGCGTTAGCTTTTCGGTGGCCGAGACCGCCGAGGCCAGGTTGCCTGCGCCCCCGCAAGATGTGCGCAAGCTCGAAGAAATGGCATTGGCTCAGCGCCCAGAACTGCGCGAGGAAGACTTCAAAAAGCGCATCACCGCCGACGAGGCCCGTAAGCAGTTGGTTTCAATGCTGCCAGGTATCAGTTTGGACGCCGGCGTCCAGTACGATTCAAACAAGTTATTGAACAGCAACAATTGGGCTCAGGGCGGCGTTAGGGTCTCCTGGAACTTGTTCAGCCTGCTGGCCCAGCCTTCCTTGAAGGCAACCCAGGAGCAGCAAGTCAAAACTGACACTGCACGTCGCATGGCGCTTTCGATGGCCGTTATGACCCAATTGAGGGTCAGCGTTGAGCGCTACCGCTTGGCCGTGGAAGACTTCAAGTTGGCGGATACCGCAGCTCAAGTTGACAAGCGGATGGCTGACTTTACGCGCGCGTCAGTAACCGCGAAGCTCGACAGCGAGCTTGAGGCCATTCGCACCCAAGCTCGCGCTGTTTTGGGTAATTACCAACGGGCAAACACCTATGCAACCGCTCAGATCGCCTTTGGCCGCATGTACAGCTCCCTTGGGTTCGATCCTTTGCCAGACAATTTTGATGGCGACGATATTCCAAAGTTGACGCTTCGGGTGAAAGAGCACCTCAAAGCCACCGAGGCAGACACGCTGAAGATGACGTCCAACCTGTTTGGTCATGCACCATCAGTTTCGGTTCGATTTGCAGGGGTTGAGGACCCCGTGATGCGCGTTCGCATGGCGGCTCAAATCAGCGAACTTTTGGCAAGAAATGATGTTGAAGTCAACGGAAACACGGGGGTTCCAGTTACTTTTTCCTTGAAACGCGACGTCAAAGATGAACTTGAAAAAGCGAACTGGACGATTGTCATGACGGACGATAAGGGTAAGGTTCGCGGCGAAGCGGCCCACGCAAGCACGCTGCCCGCGAACGCCAGAATGACCGCTTACGAAGCGAGCTTGTCGGCGGCTGTAACCTCGAAACTGCCGCAAATTCGCCAGTGGCTTGCTGCTTTGCCTCAAGAATGAAGCAATTGGAATCGGCAGGCCAGACCAAACAAGTACTGGTTTTGACGTTGGCGCTTGTCGCGATGACAATCGAGGCGCAGACTCAGCCTCCGCGTGATGCGCCCCCCGCAGCGCGTGCTGCTGCCGTTCCCCAAGCTGCTCCCGCGGGGCCAGCGACCAATGAAACCTCTGCTGGGGTCAAAGATGCAGTTCGGGTGCTGCTGATTCCGGACGGCGAGACCACGTTGTCGAGCTCAGTCACAGCCAAGATCAAGTCATTGAATGCAACGATTGGAGCACCTTTTGCGTCGGGTCAAACCTTGATCAGTTTCGACTGTGATGAATCTGTTGCCAAGCTGAATATGGCAAACGCTGAATTGTCCGGTGCTGTGGAGTCGCATGAAGCGAAGGTACGCATGCAGGGACTCGAACAAGCCAGTGATGTTGAAGTGGCGCTGGCAGCCAGTGCAGCAGCCAAAGCGCGTGCGCAGGTTGAGCTTCAAAAGGCGCAGGTGGGCCAATGCACGGTGGTCGCCCCTTGGTCAGGGCGGATTGCGAAAATACATGTGCGCACCCACATGAGCGTGACGCCAGGTCAACCCATGGTCGATCTGATAAAAAGCGGCCCACTGCGCCTTAAATTGAACGTCTCGTCACGGTTGATTGGCAAAATAAAGCCTGGTACAGCGATAGAAGTGTCCATCGACGAAACTGCAAAAACCTACCCCGCAAGAATTTTGGCAGTCAACAGCAGAGTTGACCCTGTCAGCCAAACAGTCGAAGTTGAGGCGTCTGTGACCAAATTTTACGCAGAGCTTTTGCCTGGAATGAGTGGAACCGCAAACCTCACTCCGTTGCCCTCGCGTTAAGCCAAACCGGGCCGATTTTGCGTTTTGAATTGAGCCTCCTGTTCGCGGTGTTTGGTTATCCTAACTCCCACCGAACCTGCGCTTGAGTTATGAGTGATCAATTGGACAGTACCAACCAAGCAGCGCTGCTTGCACTGATGCACCTGGAAGACCGGGCGCAGGCGGCCACGACGCCCCAAGCGCTAGGTTTCTCCATCACCAATGAGGTTCTGTCGCTTACAGAGTACCGGCAGGCCGCTTTTTTCTCCTGCGCCCCGGCTGGCAAGCTGAAAGTCGCTTCGGCTTCAGGCTTGGTGAGCGTCGCCGAAGACTCGCCTTATGCCGTTTGGTTGACCCGTCTGGCGCAAACCTTTCCGACCCACCGCAAACCGGAGCGAATCGACTTTTCAGCGACAACCGCCGAATTTCAATCAGGTTGGCAGGAATGGTTGCCTGAGCACCTTGTGGTGACATCCATGTTTGATCGGTCTGAAAGGCGCATCGGGTTGGTGATGTATGCGCGCGAAAACCCTTGGAGCGATGCTGAGTTGTCGCTTCTTGAGCGCCTTCACCGCACCCATAGCTATTGTCTGGACGCGCTCTCCAAGAAGAATCGTTCTATCGGTTCACTGTTTGGCGCAGGGTCGCTCGGGGGCAAGTTCAAATGGCTGGCGATTGCAGCGGCTTTGGCCATGTTCATTCCCGTCAGGCTGTCGGTGCTGGCCCCTGCAGAGGTCATTGCATTGACCGCCATGGCCATTGCTGCGCCGCAAGATGGTGTGATCAGCTCGTTTCATGTCCAGCCCAATTCGCCCGTGAAAGCGGGCGACAAACTGTTTTCGCTGGATGACAGCGCGTTGTCCAGTCGACGGGAGGTCGCCAGAAGGGGGGTCGCCATCGCGCGGGCCGACCTTTTGGTGGCACAGCAACGCGCCTTTGACGATTTAAAGAGCAAAGGCGAACTGGCTGCCGCGCTTGGCCGCGTCAAAGAAAAGGAC
>JANPCR010000096.1:0-22628 GCA_031431035.1 Rhodoferax sp. | reverse complement strand
CCGCCGACCATCTGCCCGGGCTGAATGACGAACGCCGTACCCGCGTGTTCCAGTATGACTCTGGCAGGACTTTTTTGCGGGTCTGCTGGCCACTCGTTCCAGGGCACCAGCCGGTTCATGTCAATCAAAAGCGAAAAACTGACTGGGGTCGCCGCGAGTACCAAGGTGTACCTGCCCGAAGAAAAATCCGGCTCGGCCAGGGATGGTTGGCGCAGTGCCCGGGATCTTTGCTCGGCGTTCTCCAGGCTCGGTTGCGGCCAGGGTATCTGGGGATCGCGCCTTTGCACCTTCAGGATCTGCGGATACACGGAGGGCAGGCGGCGCTCTGGAGGTTGGGTGTCCGCTGCCGGCTGCAGCAACGCCAATGTCGCCAGCACTGCATCCAGCTCCACGGCACGCTGGCTGAGCAGCCGATGGGCAATGCGGGCATCTGTTTCAAACGCCTCGCGCAGGCGGGTCACTTCGGCTTGGGTGATGAGCACCCCACCCATGGCTGACAAGCCAAGCCAAGCGGCCAGCCACCAACCCGAGGCGCGTCGAAGCAAAGTCATGGGGGTATTCTCACCTAGAGGGCCAAACCTGACTGCAAAAGCAGACGGTTTCGTTACGGAAAACTCAACGCAGACTCTTGAAAGTAGGACGGTGCTCACACCCAAACACGGCGGTAGCTGGTGGACTGGGGGCGCCTTTGCCCGCATGCTTCTACACAGATTTATTGGAGCCAATCCGCTCCGTGTCCAAAGCTTCCAAGGTCACCAAGGTCAGATTTATATGTCCGTCTTTTTCGATATCACCCACACCACCCATTACCGCTACGCCCAACCCGTGGCGCTGGGCGAGCACCGCGTGCTGTTTCGCCCGCGTGACAGCCATGACCTTCGCGTGCTGGCTACCAATATGACGGTGACGCCCGAGCCGCTGGACATTCGCTTGATTCAGGATGCGTACTCCAACTCGGTCGCGCTGGTGCAACCGCAAAGCCCAGCGCTTGAGCTGAAGGTGGAGTGCACGTTCTCAGTTGAGCACACCGGAACGCGCGCGTTGGAGCTCCCCATCAATCCGACTGCGCAGTTTTACCCCTTCGCTTACAGCCCTGAAGAGCAATTTGTACTGGCACATTATTTGATGCCCTACTACGATGACCCCGGCGACCAATTGCTAGCATGGGCGAATCAGTTCGCCGACACAGCCAACAACAACGGCAACCCGAAGGGCACGCGCGATTTGCTGGTGGAGATGACCGGCTTCATCCGCAACAGCATGATGTACCGCGCGCGCTTCGACGAAGGCGTGCAAACTCCCTTTGAAACGCTGGCCCTGCAAAGCGGCACCTGCCGCGACTTCGCCACACTGATGATCGAAGCCATCCGCCGCCTGGGCTACGCCGCGCGCTTTGTCTCGGGCTACCTGTACACGCCGTGGCTGGATGGCGGTGAAGACACCATCATCGGCGCGGGTGCCACACACGCCTGGGTGCAGGTCTACCTGCCCGGCGCGGGTTGGATTCCGTTTGACCCCACCAACAACCTCATCGGCGGCACCGACTTGATCCGCGTCGGTGTGGCCCGCCACGCCAGCTTTGCATCGCCCGTCAGCGGCTCATGGCATGGCTTTCCTGGCGACTACATGGGCATGGAGGTGGATGTGCAGGTGCGCAAGCGGGGATAACCAGGGTGACGGTTGTCGCAGCGCCTGAGAGACGCGTGGAAGATTGGGGAGGTCTGGCGGTGCGACAAAGGTTTGGGTCAAAGCGTTTTAGCCAAGGCCTCAAGCTGATCGGCAGCGACTCCCCAGCCTTGGTGAAAGCCCATCTTCTCGTGCTCGGCGCGATCTTGCGCATTCCAATGCCGCGCAATCGCTTTGTAGAGCGTGCCACCGCCGGGAGCATCGGCGAGCGCAATGTCGCCCACCATGAAGGCTTTGCCAGAAGGCATCCACGCGCTGGTGAATGCATCGGTGAACACCAGGCGCTGGCCGGGGATGATTTCCAGATACAAGCCGTTGCTGGGAAATTTCTCGCCATGGGGCCCGTTCATCGTCATCGTACTCGCGCCACCCGCGCGAAGATCGGACACCACATCGCTTACAAACCAGGGCTTGGGGCAAAACCACTGCTCGATCAGCATAGGCTCGGTCCAGCAGCGCCATATGGCCATGCGCGGCGCTTGCAGCGTGCGCTCCAGTAGTAGTTCGTGCAATGTGTTGCTATCGGGCGTGTGCATTATTCACTCCAAAATTTATAGCGTTCAAATACGCCTCTTTGTTGGCCTGAGGCACAGCGGCAACGAATCCATCCAGATAACTCATGACTGACTCCTAAAAGTTGCAGGTTTACGCAAAAGAATAGCCCAAGTACTGTCAGCTGGCTCAACCCGGAATATTCGGCTCGACCAGCCGAACCAAATTTCGCAATGATTCTTGCCGGCCAAGATAGCAAGCCTCAGTAGGGATCATGGCAGGAATACCGCTTTGCGTGGCATGAATTTCCACGCCAACGGACACAGGATTGATGGTGACCCGCGTGGTCATCTCGCCGGGCAAATTCGGGTCTTCAAAACTGGAGGCCGCCGGCTAGTTCGTTCCAGTGAAGAGTGGCCGCAATCGCCAGGTCTTCTTTGCCCGCGGTTTGATGCCGCTTATTTGACCAGGCGCGTCGTGGGATACGCCGAATACCAGCCAAACCAAAAGGCGCGGTGCGCACTTAAGCGTTTCAGGGATTCGCCCTTGGGCCCCTGCAAACTGGCTTCTTCCACCTTCCAAACACCGCCAGCGGCGTCTTTGGCCAAACTGTCGCGGTCATAACTGCCGAAACGATTGCCCTTGGATTCGTACACCCGGTTGGCACCACTGGCATCGGTAAGCACCACAAAGGCCGTCTTGCCAAGCTGATCCTGGTACACCGCGTGTTGGTTTAAATATTCGGCAGAAATGGCCAACGGGGCCGTGGCTGAATCGTTGAAGCGCAACGCCAACACTTCCGCTTTGTTGCGCAGACGGTTGTCAAATTTGGGTACGCCAAACATCAGTTGGTCGGTGGCGAAATAAGCGCGATAGGCATTGCCTTCCGAATAATCGCGCTCATGGCCTGTGTCCAGCGACAGCACGCGGGTGTTCGGGTGGCGCTTTTTCCAGTCGCCCCAAGTGCTGGTGACAACAAACAGCGACGGCAACACGATCCCCTTGCCCACCAGCGGCCCCACAACCGGAGCGCCGTTGAGCGTGGACCACATCGACTCGGTGGCGTGGTCGTACATCAGCTTGTTGGAGCGGTATAAAAAGCCACTGGTGCCCAACTCGTATTGCACGCCTTTGACGGTGGTGTCATACAAAATCATCGAACCGCACAAGGTGCAATAGACGCCGTTGATTTCGCGCCCGGCGATGCGGTCTTTGAACATTTCGTGCCAGGCCAAAATCCGCTTTGGATACGCGCGCACGTCACCGTCAAGCGCCACGCCAAAAATGATGTCTTGATCGCCCAGGTAAGTGGCCTCGGCGGCACTGATCATTTTCGGATTTTTTAAGGGCGGGATGCCATCCCGGTGAACACCGCCCCAGCGAATTTCGTCCAGTCTGATTGATGTTTTGGGATTCTTGTCGAAATGAGCGCGAAATCGCGGGTCGATCACCTCGTACAGGCGGGCTTTGAATTCGCCGTAGGCGGGGTGCGGCGTTAAGTTTTTTGCCCACACCCACTGGTAAATTTCATTCGGGTTGCGAGTGGTCACTTGGCTGACCTTCATCAAATGGTCCATGGCCAGCGATTCGGTGTAGGAGCTGGCAATCAACCCCAACATTTCCAGCAGCATAGGCGCATAGTCATCACGCCAATCGGCAATCACTTTGGCGATTGCCGCTTCAGACGTGCGGGTACTGGGCTCCAGAATCGTCAGAAAGGTCGCGATGGGAACCAGCGGCGGCTGTTTAACCGGGGTCGCAGCCTTGTCAGAGGGCGCTGGCATGGCCGAGGGCGTTTGCGCGAACACGGCGGGGTTGAAGATGGTCGCGAACGCAATCAAGGCCAGGAAGGCGAGTCCCGGCAAGCGATTTTTGGCAAGTGTCATGGCAGTACTCCCGTGCCCAACTCTGTCGATTGACCGCAACAACTCTTACACGGGGAGCTGCGCAACGTATTTGGCCCGTCAGTAAGATTCGTGTGCAAACCGGCCACTTTGACAAAATCCTATAGCGGCAACGTCATCCGAGTCGGAATTCCTTCGGGTTTGAGGTCAGGTGGGTAGTCACCAAATCGCTTCAGCCTGCTGGTGGCATATGGGCTGAGGAATGCCAAATCGGCGGGGCGAATGCTGATGCCCGCTGCCTTCAGCATATGAAGTGCCTGGGTCTAATCCACCACGTTTTGCAAAGCCACGGCAATGGTCACAAGCTCGTTGTAGACAATTGGACTTCACCCTCTTCCGTAGTCATATTTTAAATTCCAGTTACCGGACATTCGTGACTGTCGGCTATTGGCCCTTAGCTGGCGTAAAGTTTGATTTTGCTCGACGAATACTAGTCATTTTCTGAAATTCGAAACCTGGACTTTCCTCAGCTGCAGAGCGCTAAAGCCAAGGATCGGAGCTGGCCAACGCTCACACCAGGCAGATGCGGCGATCAATTCACAATGATGGCCAGCCTCAACCGAAGGATTTGTCATTCCTGACGCATCGGCCTTAGCCCCTCTGGCGTTGCTTGCCGCACGCGTCGCGGTGCCTTTGCGCGAACGCGGTCAACTGTGGGTGTGATCGAGGGTTCAGCCGGTGGCCTGTTTTCTGCTGCTTTTCTGGCAGTACTGGGGGCGTCGGCTAATTTTGTTGGCGGGGCGGTGGTCTACGCACGCAAAGTCGGCAAAGCGCTGCTTGAGCTGGCTGCTCCGCCTTCATTACGCTGCACCATTCACCCCAGCGCCTTCGGCTGTAAGCGTTCGGGGCTGGTCTGTGGGTGTTGAAAGTCCAAAATACAAATCCCACGCCAACTGGATCAGGTCGATGGCGTGCTCAGCGCAGCGGCATAAAGGAGGAGGCTGCAGGCCGGGGGACAGCCGCGGAGCTGAGTGCGCCGTCGGCCTGATCCTGCCCACGGACGCCTGTCTGTGTCGGTCAAAATTGCTATAATTAATATAGCAAACTATTGATATTACTAGAGAGCTAGAGGCCTATTTTATCAAAATTTGACAAAAAACGCGATTTTAAAGGCGCAACATACCCAGATTGGGTATGTTGTGACAAGCTATGCCGATATTTGGCCAATGGTCCGACTCCAAAGTGGCCTGGGCAGTCGCCCGCTCACTCCCCAGTGAATTCAATCACCAGTTCGACCTTTTTGGGTGCATCCAAAGGCTGGTAAAGCCACTTGGCCACGGCGGCGAGCACGGCACTGTTCAGCCTGCGGTTGCTGCTGGACACCACGGTGACATCGCTGGTGGTGCCGTCCAGATTGACGTTGTAGCCGACTTGCACCGAGCCGACTGGCCGCTCGCGTTTCAGTTGCGCGCTCAAAACGGGTTCCTCTTGGCGCAGCACGACCAAAGGCCGTTCGGGTTTGGAAGGCGATGGGGCAGCCACTGCCAAGACTGCGGCAGGCGGTTGTGCCACGGGTGGGGCCGACGGAACCCCGATGGCCGTTGTACTAGGAGGTGCCTGGGCGGCGGCAGGTGCCAATGGCAACAGCGGCGTTTGGGGCAGGGTGGATGACGGTGAGGCGGTAGAAACTGCTGCGGCGCTGGTGGACGCTGCTGTAGGTGCAGGTGCAGGCGTAGGCGTAGGTGTAGGTGTCGGTGCGGTTACGGTTGCAGTCGCCGGCAGGGCCAGCGCAGGCGCTGGCGAGGCGGACTGGGCGCTCGGCGCTGTGACGGGTGCAGCAGGTTCTGCATCGCCTTTGCGAGCCGTGGTGCCCGCACCCGCACCCAAACCAGCAGATGGTCTGGGTCGCACAGGGCTCACCACCGTGGGTGCGTTCAAAATCATCCGGTACGGGCCTTGGGCTTGGCGCAATATCGCTTCGCTAAGACCAGGTTTGGAGGCGGCAGCGGCGGGAACTGGTGCGGCGGCAGGGTTTGGAGCGGTTTGGGCCATCAAAGGCGTGGCGACCAAAAGCAAAGAAGCACAAAGCAGCGGTGCAAGCAGCCAAGCCTGCCTGCGCATTCGGGACAATTCCAACATAGTCAAACCTTCTTGTAAGTTGAGCCGTCAACTGGGTGTGCTGACGTGGCGTGAGCATCAGCGGACGGCTACCTGCGGGTTGCAGGCACCTGCCAAACTGGCTCTCAGGTGGCAAACTGTAAGGGAAGTTGGCTGAAAATGACACAAATCGGTGGCAGTTTTCCAACGTAACTTTGCCAAATTGTTGCCAAATCCTGAACAAGTTGTAGCCAAACCTTGGCCAAACCTTGGCCAAACATTCGCTAAACGCTTACCACATGATCTTCTAACTTAGAGATCATCAAAATAGATAGCAAACTATTGATGTTTGACGAGATCTAGAGGCCTATTTTGTCAAAATATTGGCAAAAACTGACTTTTAGGCCCACTAAATACCCATTATGGGTATATTGCAGGCAAAACAAAGGCCCCGAAGGGCCTTGGTAGTTTAATTGGCGGGCCCTAAGTGCGGCCAACCGACGCCTGCTTGGTGATCAGTCGCGCTCGCCGCCAGCAATACCCAGCAGGGCCAGCAAGCTTTGAAACACGTTCATGCAATCCAGGTACAAGGCCAGCGTGGCGCTGATGTAATTGGTTTCGCCGCCGTCCACAATGCGTTTCAGGTCATACAACATGTAAGCGCTGAACACGCCAATGGCCGCGACTGAAATCGCCATCATGCCCGCTGTGGAACCGACAAACACGTTGATGATGCCGCCAATCATGATGGCCATGGCGCCGACAAAAAGCCATTTGCCCATGCCTTCCAGGCTGCGTTTGATGACACTGCTTAGGGAAGCCATGACAAAGAACACGCCCGCTGTGCCGCCAAACGCGGTCATGATCAATTCAGAGCCGTTTTTAAAGCCCAAAATCGTCGCGATCAGGCGCGAGAGCATCAAACCCATGAAAAACGTGAACGCCAGCAAAACCGGCACGCCAGCCGCCGAGTTTTTGGTCTTTTCAATCGCGTAGATAAAGCCAAACGCGCCACCCAAAAACACCACCAAGCCCATGACCCCTGTCAATGATGCCGTGATGCCGGTAGCCACACCCAGCCAAGCCCCAACCACAGTGGGCACCAGGCTCAAGGCCAGTAGCCAGTATGTGTTGCGCAAAACCTTGTTGCGCTCTTGCGAAAGGGCGCCTGGGCCATAGCCCGGTTCAATGGTTTGGACGTTGTCAGTCATCATGTGCTCCTTCAAAGGCTGCTTCAAAATGGAAATTCAGACAAGCAGATGGGGCGCATTCTAAGGCGTTTCAAGGGCGTTATGCTTAACACCTTCTCAATGTAAGGAATCTGACCCTCCATGAACACCAAACCCAGCCTTGACTACGCAGACGTATGCGCCATTTCTGCCGCTGCCGAGCAAGAAGCCCTGAAAAACAAATGGGCCGTGACCATTGCCATCGTCGACGACGGCGGGCATTTGCTGTCGCTTCGTCGGCTGGACGGAGCCGCGCCTGCATCAGCCCACATTGCCCCCGCCAAAGCCAATACAGCCGCTTTGGGCAGGCGGGAAAGCAAAGTGTATGAGGACATGATCAATGGCGGGCGCATGTCGTTTTTAAGCGCGCCGGACCTGCGCGGGCTGCTGGAAGGCGGCGTGCCGATTCTGAAAGACGGGCATTGCCTGGGCGCAGTGGGCGTCAGCGGCGTGAAGTCGGCTGAAGATGCTCAAGTGGCGCGGGCGGGCATTGCGGCGATCGGGCTGTAACGGGCTGTGAAGGGCTGTAGAAAAAGAGCCTGGCTAACAGAGGCGATTGCCCCCCTGGCTGGCAAAAAACGGCCCTTGGAGACTCGTCTAAGTCTTTGGGGGCCGCCCCACGATGAAACTCATTTCGTCAGTATCAATTTTCCCAATTTGGTGGTTTGCAAGCGGTAAATCGCACCGTTGTGTTCGATGGCCAGCGTTTTGCTGCCTTTGAGCAAATCTGCGCTTTTGACGCTCCCTGACGGGCTGGTCTGGGACTGCGTAGGCGCACCAGACGCCAGCAGGCTCATTTGGGGCGATGACAAGGTCAGGGTCTGCATGCAAAACTCCAGAAGATGAAGGTCTAGTCAGGATGGAGATCAGGATTTAGGACGGCATTCAGGTCGAAATTCAATTCGGCGTTACGGCTTGGGCTCGGTGATGAAGCCAATCTTTTTAACCCCCGCTTGCTGCGCCGCAGCCATGGCCTGGGCCACCCGCTCGTAGCGCACATCTTTATCGCCGCGAATGTGCAAATCGGGCTGCGGGTCTTTAGCGGCCTGGGCTTTCAAAAGCGCAGGCAACGCAGAATCTTCCACCCGGCCTTCGTTCCAGTAGTACGCGCCCGATGCGTCCACGCTCAGGCGCACGGTTTCGGGTTTCACGTCTTGCCGCAAGTGGGTGGCGCGCGGTAAATCGACGTTGACAGCGTGCTTCATGACAGGAATGGTGATGATGAAGATGATCAACAGCACCAGCATCACGTCCACCAAGGGCGTCATGTTGATTTCGTTCATTACTTCATCGAGTTCGTCTTGGGTGCCGAAGGCCATGCTCAGCTTCCCCGCTTCATGGGCACCACATTAGCGGCACTGTTCACGGCAACCCGGGCACCCGTGACAAAAAAGGCATGCAAGTCGTGGGCAAAGCTGCTCAGTTTGGTCAAAATCGATTTGTTGCCCCGCACCAGCGCGTTGTAGCCCAGCACCGCTGGAATGGCCACGGCCAAGCCCAAAGCGGTCATGATCAGCGCCTCGCCGATGGGCCCCGCCACTTTGTCAATGGTGGACTGGCCCGACATGCCAATGCTGAGCAAGGCATGGTAAATGCCCCAAACCGTGCCGAACAAACCCACAAACGGCGCGGTGGACCCGACCGACGCCAAGATGGCCAAGCCAGACTGCAAGCGGGCGGTGAATTCGTCCATCGAGTTGCGCAGGCAGCGCGTCACCCAGTCACTCACGTCCAGCGTGTCGTGCAAATGCACTTTGGAATTGCGGTGGTGGGCGGTGGCTTCGCGGCCTTCTAAAGCCACTTGGCGAAATGGGTTGCTGCCGTCTTGGCCTAGTTTTTCCAGTCCCGCTGCAAAATCTTCACTGTGCCAAAAGTCGGCGGCGCGGCGGGCGAGGTTTTTGTACTTGATGATGTCCAGCGCCTTGATGAAAATGACGATCCAGGACGCGAGCGACATCGCCAGCAGCAGCACGGCGACCGAGCGGGTTACAAAATCGCCTTGATTCCAGACGTTGGCAATGCCGAATTGAGATTCCATGGGGTTCCAGGTCAAGTGTTGAAAGAGTTCAAAAATGCAAAATCGTGATGGCAGAATGGCGGGCTGTCACTCCAGCACAAAGCTGATGGATGCGTTGTAGGTCATGGCGGCGGCTACGCCGTTGCGCTTGCCTGGGGCATAGCGCCAGCTCATCAGCGCTTTGTAGGCGGCTGCATCCAGGCGGTCAAAGCCGCTGGATTTGACCAATTTGGCGCTGACGGGCAGGCCGTCCACACCAATCAAAATACTGTGAATTACCTGGCCCTGTTCACCCAGGCGTTTGCTCATGGCCGGGTAGGTGGCCTTGGCGTTTTGCAGGTAATCGGCGTCGCTTGACGGCAAATCAACTTTGGGCGGCGCAGGGGGAGCAGGCGGTGCCGCTGGGGGCGACGCCACCACAGCCACTGGCGCGGTGATAGGAGCCAGCGCGGGTTGAGGCGCAACCACGCCTGTGGGTGCGTTGGGCGAGGGTGCCGTGTCCAAAATCGCCACTGGCATGGGTGGCGGCGGTAATACTGGGGCGACGGTTTTCAGCACTGGCTGTTTGATGACGGGCGGCAAGGGTTTGGGCGGTGGCGCTTCTTTGGGAACTGGTGGCTCAATGAAGTCGCTCAACATTTGAATGGGCACCAACACCTCAACCGCCCGGCGCAGCAAGCCACTTTGCAAGGCCCACAGTGCGCCGACATGCAGCAGCACAGCGGCGATCACGATCACCGCGTTGCGGCTCAATCTGGGCGGCGGGGCTGCTGCGGCCTGATTGATGACCGGAAATTTGGCCAGTATCAGGGGGTTGCCCGCGGTGCCTGCGTGGTAGGGAGCCTTCGAGCCAGCCCCTGTGCGCGAGCCCATGGCGCAAGTCAAGGTCATTTGCGGAAAATCCATACAGCGCAGGCCAGAACAAAAATGACGCTGCTTACCGTGGCGACGATGTAGACCATGGGCGGCTTTCAAGTTTCATGTTCGGTGAACCCATCATGGCAACTGGTTGGCTGGCACAGCATTGCGCTACCACGTCACGGGCGCAGCCTTCGCACTGGCCGCACTGGGTCGCCACCCCCAGTTCTAGTTGTATGTCGTCAAAACTCATTCCTGCCTGGGCGTGGCGGGCAATATCTCGGTCAGAAACTCGATGGCAAATGCAAACGATCATGATGTGGATAGGGGTTTTGGGTTGGGCTGGCGGGCGAGGGGATTTAAGGCTTGATCAGGTTTCAGATGGCGATGTGTAAATTATAAATGCGAATCTTTCTCATTTGCAATAACAAAGCAATTTATTTTTGCATCAGCTTGTGCGCTAAGTAGTGCATCAGGTTTGCGCCCACATGCGCAGCAGGTTGTGGTACACCCCGGTCAAGGCCGTGGTGGCATCGGCTTCACCGTGTTGCTGGCGCAGCGCCATCAGGTTGATGTCCAGCTCGTACAGCAAGCGGCGCTGCTCATCGCTCTGCACCATGCTCTCGATCCAAAAAAAACAGGCGAGGCGATGTCCGCGCGTCACGGGCTTCACCTGATGCAAACTGGTGCCAGGGTACAGCACCAAGTGCCCCGCGGGTAGCTTTACGGAGTGCTCGCCAAAGGTGTCGGCAATGCACAGCTCACCACCGTCGTAGTCCTCTGGCTCGTTCAAAAACACCGTGCAAGACACGTCGGTGCGCACGCGCTGCCCGGTGTCGGGCATGTAGCGCACGGCTCCGTCAATGTGGTTGCCGTAGTAATTGCTGGTACCGCCGTATCGGTTAACTCGGGGTGGGAACACCCGCTTGGGCAGCGTGGCGGAAAAAAACAGCGGGGTTTTGTCCAGTGCGCGCAGCACCATGGCCCCAATTACACGAGAAGCTTCGCAGTCGTGCGGTAATTGTTCGTTGTTTTTGACCAGAGCGGCCTGCTCGCCAGCGCCCGGTTTGCCGTCGGCCCAGTCGGCGGTTTTCAAAAGCGCCTGGCATTGGGCAAGGTCGCTGGCGCTAAGGACTTGGGGGAGGGTTAAGAGCATGGCGGTGGCTTTGCTAAAAAATATCGCCAACTCGCTGTGGGGTTGGCGCAGGCTGTCAATTTATCGATTGACTGGCCTGGGGTTGAAATCCGAAGTCTTTGCTTAAAACTTCGCGCTCAAACTCACGTACAGCAAGCGCCCAGCGCCCGGCACGTAATGCCCGCGGTACAGCGAGTCGCCATACAGCACGTTGCCCACGTTGTTCAGGTTGGCTTTGACGGTGAAGCGCTCGTCAAAGATGTACTCAGCCATCAAGTCAACGGTGGCAAAACCAGGCGCTTCCCAGGCGGGGGCTGTGGTGTCGGCAGGTGCCTGGGCCGAGCGGAAGTTCACCCCGCCGCCAAACCTGAACTTGGGCGTGTACTGGTAGGTGCTCCATACCGTGCCACTGTGCACGGGCGACAGGCCAGGGCGGTCACCCGCGCGGTTGCCCACCGTGGTGCTGGTGCTGGCGGCAATGTCCACCACAGCTTCTGGCATCCACATGTAAGAGCCATAAATCTCCCACTGCTTGTTAATGCGCCCGGTCACATCCACCTCAAAACCAGCACTGTGGCGTTGGCCAGACAGCAGCAAGCGGGTGGCTGCGGTGTCTGGGTCGGTGTTGCGCTCGTTGTTTTTGGTTGAGTGAAACAGCGCCAAACGCGTGGTGAACTGCTTGTCTGCCGAATCCAGCTTGGCCCCAAACTCAATGTTCACGCTGCTTTCGGGGTCGGTGTTGGCGCTTTGCGCGTTGTAAGAGTACACGTCGCCCGAGGTGTTGAACGACGTGCCGTAAGAGAAATGGTAAGAGTGCAGGGCATTGGGCTGGTACAGCACGCCCAAGCGCTTGCTGGGGGCCGAGATGTTTTGCGCGTACGAGGTGGTGACCAGTGCGCCCAGCGGCGTTGCCGTTGGAATGGTGTACACGCTGTAGTTGCCACGCATGTTGTCGTAGCGCAGGCCCAGCAGCACTTTCCAGTCTTGTGCCACTTGAATCAAGTCTTGCGCGTAGATGCCCATACCCAGCGCCGAAAAGTCATTGCCAGGCCGCAGAACACGGGAGTCTTCGTTCACACTGGCACCATCAAACGGTGTGCCGTAGCGGGTTTGGGCTTTCACCAGGTCTACGCCACCCTGGGCTGCGGTTCTGGCCACGTTGACAAATTTCTTCTCTTGGGCCAAGTCAACGCCAGTCACCACTTCGTGTTTGAAGCCCAGCGCGTTGAATTTGGCTGAAAAATCGCTTTGCAGGTGCAAAGTATCGACGTCTTGAATTTTCAGCGGAGTGCCCCGGTTCAGAATCGTGTTGGCGTTCAGATTTTCCAGCGTGACTGCCGCTGGATTCGTCAATGGCGACGCTGCGGACGCTGTCTGTCCAGCAAATCGCACGGTGCTCGCGCGTTGGTCGCGTGTGAAGCGGCCCGAGCGCACTTGCGTCTGCAATTCGCTGTCAGCGCTGAAGCGGTGCGTGTGTTTGAACGCCAACCACTGCGCGCTGCCGTTGTTGCGGTCGCTGGCCATGCCGTAGTAGGCGCTGGGGTCCAGGCCCGTCATCAGCGTATTGGCAGCGGTGGTGGCCGCCGCGTTGGGGCGAACCCAGGGCAGACCGTAGTTGATGCCGTTTTTGTTTTCCAGGTAGTACAAACTGGCCTGAAACTCGTCTCTTTCGCCAATGCCAAATCGGTAGGCGGCGGCAATGCCTTTTTTGTCCAGCCGCGTGCCAGAGCCGTTGTTGTCCGCCTTGGTGATCATGGTGTTGAATCGCAGCGCAGAGCTTTCGCCCGTTTTGATGTTGAAGTCGCCCAACACCCGCGCATAGTTGTAGCTGCCCAAGGTGGTGGTGATTTCGTGCTCGGTGATCAAACGGGGAACCTTACTGGCTTGGTTGACAGCGCCGCCAGTGGAGCCACGGCCAAACAACATCGACGCGGAACCGCGCAGCAGTTCCAGCCGGTCAATGTTGAAGGTGTCACGGTCGTAAAACGCGGGGTCGCGCATGCCGTCAATGAAAATATCGCCGGTGGTGGCCAGTGAAAAACCGCGCAGGCGAATATCTTCTTCACCGCCTTCGGCAGCTTGAAACGTTACACCCGCCGTGTTGCGCAAGGCGTCTTTCACGGTGTCCAAGTTGCGGTCGTCAATCAGCTTTTCCGTCACCACCGTGATCGACTGTGGAATGTTACGCAGCTCTTGGTTGCCCTTGCCAATGCTGGTGCTGGTGGCGCGAACCGAGTCTTTGCCCTCGGGCGTTTCGGCCTTTTCCTTGACGACCACGGGCTTGAGGGTTTGGCTGGCCGCAGGCGGCTGCGCAGTTGCAGCGGGCGTTGCTTGGGCCATAACGCTCAATGAGCTGAGTGACCCCAAAGAGCCAGCCAGCAGCATGGCACCCAGCGGCAGAAGCGCTGAAGGCGGTGCAGAACGGCTGGTTGTTGTTGGCGCCTGAAGTGACGACGAAAGCGTCGCCGCAACAGTTCGAGTGCGTGCTTTCTGAATAGCGGAGCGATTTTTTTGCATGGTTGTGCAGCCTGAAGTTGTGAGAAAACACAGTGGCTGGCGACAACCTGACGCGAAAAATCGCGCGATTTAGCTGGCTAAATAAGAAGAAACATGAAGTTTCCTTGGGCTATTGTAACTTAATGCGAATCATTCTCATAACCGGAATTGTCGTATTGGCAAGTCAGGCGATATCGCTCATTTGGGTTTGCAGGTAGTTCTGCAAACCCACCTTGCCAATCAGGTCGATCTGCGTTTCGAGAAAGTCGATGTGCTCTTCGGTGTCGTCCAAAATGCCCTGCAGCAAATCACGCGATACATAGTCCCGCACGCTTTCGCAGTGAGCCATGCCGTTTTTGATTGTGATTTGGGCAGCTTGTTCTGCCTTCAAATCACAGGCCAGAATCTCGGGCACCGATTCACCGACGTTGATTTTGGCTATGTCTTGCACGTTGGGAAGGCCATCGAGCATGAAGATGCGGTCCATCAGCTTGTCTGCATGTTTCATCTCGCCAATGGACTCTTCGTATTCCTTTTTGGCCAACTTGCCCAAACCCCAATGCTTGAGCATGCGGTAGTGCAAAAAGTACTGGTTGATCGCCGTCAACTCATTTTTAAGTTGCGCCTGCAGGTGTGTAATGACTTGGGCATCGCCTTGCATAGGGTTCTTTCGCTGGTTCAAAAATCGTATTGTCGCGGTGACGGAATGGCCTTGCAAGTTAGGTTCGACATGTTGGGGTCAAAATTCTTGCAATCGGCTGGTTGAACTGCTTTGCGGTAATCGGCCGCCTGAAGCACCTCAACCAAGCGTTTGAAGCGCAATTTTCAAAAATAAATGCGAATCACTCGTAATTGACTTGCCTGCCATTCGACAAATTGCTACCATTCGGGCTAACTTGTGCACGAGACGTTTTTGACATCTCGCAGGCTCCAAGTTCACTTGCAAGCCAAGTCCGCTTTGACTCAGCCAGCAGACCCTTCGGGGATCAACTGCCGCTGCAACCGCTTGCACGGACTAGGTTCCCCAATTTTACTGATTCAACCCATTCAAACAGGGGATAGCCATGCTTCGTTTCAAACAAACTTTTCTGTCTTGTGCGGTTGCCGGCGCGCTCGCTGCTAGCGCCACTAGCGCCTTCAGTGCTGTGGTCACACGCGGCTACAGCCAGACTAACTTGGTGGCCAATTCAGCTGCCTACGCGCCGCAAATTGTCGATCCAACGCTGATCAACGCTTGGGGCATTGCCATTCGGCCAGCCGGCTTGGGCGGTCACTTTTGGGTAGGGGCCAATGGCACGGGAAATTCAACTCAGTGGGTGGGCGATGTTGGCGGCGTTCGCCTTTACCAGGACGACGTGCGAAACGTGTCCTTGCCTGGGCCGGGTGGCGACTTTGGCACTGTAACGGGTGTGGCTTTCAATGGGGGTTTGAATTTTTCAGTGACACAGGGGGCAATTACCGCGCCTGCCAAGTTTCTGTTTGGAACAGACAACGGGGTGATTTCCGCTTGGACGGAGCGTCAGATTTCACCCGGTGTTTTTGAACGCCCCACCTACGCCACCACCGTGATTGACCGATCAGCCGACGGGACCCAGTTTTTTGGAATTGGGGTTGACAGCGTCGGTGGACGCCTTTATGGGGCTAACTTTGGTCTGAATCCGGGCATGCAGATGTACGACGGCAGCTACAACGACATCACGGCAAGTTTTGCTGCAACCGCTCTGGGGCAAAACCCGTTTTTGAACGATGGCTATCAGCCGTTTAACACCCAGGTTCTGGGCGAGAGTCTGTTTGTGGCCTATGCCAAATACGGCACTCCTGGTGAAGAGGAAACCGGGGACGGTTTTGGCCGCATGGCTCAGTATGCTTTTGATGGCACGCTGCAGCAAGTGTGGGGAGCAGACGGCGGTGGGCTGAATGCGCCCTGGGGTGTGGCCATTGCACCTGACAACTTTGGCCTGTTCAGCAAACACCTGCTGGTGTCTAATTTTGGCGACGGGACAATTTCAGCCTATGACCCGATCACCCACCGATTTGTCGATTACATGCGCCGCACAGATGGTGAACGCATTGAAATTGAAGGCATTTGGGGATTGCAGTTTGGCAATGGCGAAAGCTTGGGCGAATCCAACAAACTTTATTTTGCGGCCGGGCCAGAGGATGAAACCGCCGGTTTGTTTGGCAGTCTTGCCGTTGCAGAAATAGCTGAGCCGTCGAGCGCCATGCTGATGTTGCTCGGCTTGGGTCTGGTTCCGTGGGTGCGCCGGAAAAGTGCCACCCGCCAAGGCAGCTAGGCCGATTGCTGGGGTGCGGCAGACAGATGCGTTGCACCCCTGTCAATGCTTATGAAATTAGACGGTTTTGACCCTGCGCCTAAATTGCTATTGTAATTATAGCAAACTATTCATTTAATTCGAGAGCTAGAGGCGCATTTCGTTCACATTTTGGCAAAAAATGTAGTTTTTAGATAAAAAAGAACCTGCAGGTTCTTTTTGTACAAATTATGCCAATCAACCCACGCTTTGGTAAATTCTGACAATGCGCAACGCCTTGGGCTGTTCGGCTTGAACACACGACTTGCCAGTGCGCTTACAGTGGTCTTCCACCCGCCAATAGTCGCCATGGCTTACGCAGCCGGTTTGGCAAATCACCAAGTCGGCGGCGGCCAATGAGTTTTCGAGCGATTGCGAATCTGTCTTGTCCAGTTCAACCTGATGCTGCGCTCCTTCAGCGCTAGGAGCCGTTGCGATCTCGGTCGCCAGCCCTTTGTATGTGGCATGGTTCAGGTCAAACAATTGCTCGGTGAAACTCACGATCAACGCCGCCCGCAGGCGCATCACCTGCGCTTGCAACAAAGCGATCTGGGCGATTTGATTGCCAATCACTTCGCTGCATCGGGCCTGCGCGGCTCCATGTTGGCGGCTAAGGATGAGGTACTCCCGCAGCAGCTGCGAATCTGGCGCGTTACCGCCAGTCACGCGCTGTCCGCCGGGTGAAAGGCGAAACTTGGGGACGTTTCTGCACTTGGCGGAAAGAGCGGGATGATTTCAGCGTGCCCCTCTATTGGCTTGGCGTCCAAACCAACGCGGGCCGGGGTTGTACTGCCCTTGGCGAACGTGCCATCGCAAGTCTCAAAATTCATCAAAGTCAGGCCTTCAACAAAACATGACACGCTGGGCTTGTCTAGGTAAACGCAGTGTTTTCCAGTTTTTTTGCAATATTCTTTGACCAGCCAATACGCTGTGTGGCTGATATTGCCGGTTTGACACACCACGCAGTCGGCTGCGGCAAGCCGGGCACCCAGGCGGTGCTGGCTGTGTTCCCGGCCTCCGTCGTGGTGAAAAAAGCTGCCTCCAGCTTGCTCGACCGCTTTGCGGTAGGACGCCACAGAACTGCTTCGCCCGCCGACACAGAGGATGCTTTTTTTACCCAGGTTGACAGCGCGGGCGATGGGAATGACCGCAGCCTGCACATCAGAGCGTGGGTTTTCAGCTAGCGCAGCCTGGGGGTTGCCCAAGCGTTTGGCGCTGAATGCGCCGAGTTGCTCCTTCAAAGTCGCGTTTTGCGCCGTCAAGTCAGTGACCCGTTGCGTCAATTTTTGGCGGCTTTCCAAATCTTCAACCGAATCTCTCAATGCGTCGAGGCGACTATGTTGGTCTGCATTTTGAGCGACTGCGCCTGCCAGGGCCACCTTGGTTTGAGCTAGCAGACCTTGTAGGTTTTGCGTGTCGGCCAGGTGCTGCCCCTGCAACTGAGCCAATTTGGAGCGCATTGATTCCAGTTCCGCCAGGTGTTTGTGCGCCTGTTGTTGTGCTGTTTGAAGAGCTTGCGCCTGATGGCGGTCGTTCGTCCCGACCCGGTGCTGAATCATGTGAATGTCGTGCCCTATCTGCGTGCGCAGCTCAACGTCGGTGCGGGGGTGCGACAAGCTGGCCCACAAAGTACCTGGCAGGCTGTCTGCTGGAAGGTTGGAGTTTTCAATGGCGGCCACCGCCGATCGCCACAACTCGGCAACCGCATCCTGCGACTTGGCCAGTTGAAAGTTGCGAACTGCCCGCTGGTACTGGCTGTCCAACTCACGCTGAACAAGTTCGACCAAAGCGGTTCGGGTTCGGCAGGCTTGCACTACGGTGTGGTGCAGTTGATAGTCACCCACGATGCAGGGGCCACCGTAATGCCTGGCCACCAAACTGCGCAAGGACGAAATCGAAAAACACACGCCAATGATTGAACAATGCAAGTCCGCAGGCAAATCCCAAATTCGCAAGCGTCGCGACCCTCCCGAGCTTTTCGCTGGTTCGTTCGGGGCCGACCTGTGTCGAGTAGTGGCTAGGGGCATGGTTTCAGCGCCAAGCACCGCGCGGTCAGCGGCGCAACACGCCAGGGCTGCATGGTGAATCGAGCTTGGAATCACCCCGCCGGGTGGATTCGCTGAGGCTTGAACTTGGGGGAATAGGCCTGCAATGGGGCTGGCGGGCTGGTTTGGCTGCTTTGCCACCCTAGCTGCTGCCCCAGCCACCGACATAGGAGTCTGCGCAAACATCGCTCAGGCGCCGGTTAAGCCGCCGCGTCGGCTTGCACGGCTGAAAATACAGACCAATGCAATACCCCGTCGCAATTGAGGCGAATGTTGTTGGCCCGGTCTGAGTTTGAAGCTTTCAGAGTGTCAACAAATGTCATACAGGCCGCCTTAATTTTTTGGGTTCTGTCCGCAGTGGCTGACGAGATTCAGCGACCTGGACAGAGTTTGCGGCTGGCGAGGTGGGCTTGTAGGGCGGCCACGAGCTGGCTGAGAACCTTGATTATGTCGCAAATGAGAATAATTCGCATTTGCATAGAGAGACATAGTACGCAACTCTGACTGTCAACTGAAGCTTTTGCACTAACAATTATTTTTCGAGCGTCGTGCTGCCTACAGAGCGATTGCTTAAAAAAGGCTCATCACCCAAAAGACTATCCAAAAAGCGCAGGACCTCTTAAAGGCTGTGTGCCACTTAGCGGCGGTTCACGCTTTTTCTGACTGAATTTGCCAATCATAAAAATAGTGATTATAAATGAGAATGATTCGTAAATACTTTATTGCCTGGGGCCTTGGCCAGAACCCGAGCAGTGTTGCCCCAAAATTCCGCGGTTGCGTTCGACTTCACAGTCCAGGAGGTTGTGGAGCTGGGTCGATTTGCCCACGCTCGCAAACCCAGCCAAAATGAAAGCGGCATTGTTCAGGGTGCCGATCGTTCTGCAAAATGGAAGCTGCGTGGCGCAAGGCCGCCCTGATGCCGTGTTGACCGAGCAAACGGTCCGCCGGGTTTGGGGCGTGAAGTCAGAACGGGTGACAGACGCACAAGACGTGATTCGGCTTTTGGTGGGATGAACGACTTCCATCCTGCGGCCCTGGACTGCGTGCGTGACCCTCAAGAAAAGTGCAAGTCTGCAATGCGCAGCCAAGGCAGTACCGTGCTGCCAGTGTCAATGCGCTCGCGGCTTACCGCCACCACATTGCGCAGCATGCGGGCCATGTTGCCGGTGACCATCACTTCAGACAGGGCAGGGCCAGCCACGCCCTTTTCAATTAAAAAGCTGTTTTTAATGACGCCTGAAAAGTCACCGTTGGGTGCCGGGTGGCCCATTGACAATCGCCCCACCACGGCACCATGCTGAACGGCCGCTATCAGATCGTTCAATGGTGTCTGCCCGGCTGCCAAATCCCAGCCTGCGGCTGCGGTGGGCACGTGCGACAGCCCAGTTTTGCGGCTGGCGTACAGGCTGGGGGTCAGGCTTTGCAGCGCGCCCGCTTTTAAAATTTGCAAGGGCGGCGCGACAAACCCATCAGCCGACAAGGCCACGCAGCCCGGTGCTGCAAAGCGGCTCTGCAGGTTGATGCAAGGCGATGCAATGCTTTGGCCCAGTTTGTCGCGGTACAGCGAGCTGCCCGCAATCAAATGCTGGTCGCTGATTTGTCCCAAAAGCCACGTCAGCAAATCTTCCACGGCTTGCGGCATCAAAATCACTTCACCCTGAAATTTGGCGGACAGCGTCTGGGTTGTGATCTGCCGCGAGGTGTCTAGCATCATTTGGCCAATGCCAAAAAACTCGGCGGCGCTGCTGCTTCGCAAGTCATTGGTGTTGCCGCCCGCAAAGTTGAAAGAGCTTGACTGGCTGCCTTCGCGGGCGGTGCCAAAGGCGCTCAAGCCGTACCATCCGGCGCTGCTGGCCAAGTCGCTGCCTGAACTGGTCAAGGTGTGGCTTTGCACCAAACTGTGCGACACCACCCCTTCGCTCAAGACCATCAACGGCGCTTGCTTGGCTCGAAAGGCCAGCAGTTCACTGGCTTTGTCGGCCAGCACGTCAAATTCAGCCTGCTGTGGCCCTTGGGTAATGCGGGCGTGTTGATTTGCAGACACCGCATTGGCAGCATCTTGCGGCGCGCCCAGGGCATCGGCAAACAGGCTTTGGATGCGCTCTGCCATGGCGCTTGGCGCAAAGTCAGACAACTCTGTGCTGGCTTTGCGGCCGTCTTTCAAACCCAGTAACGCCACTTTTTGCGACGCTGTGCTGCGCATCAGGCTGATCTCGTTGTCGGCAATGTTCAGCTCGTCTTGCTGGGTGAGCGTGCTGCTGACCTGCGCCGCGTCAAACCCCTGCGCGCGCATCAAAGCCAGGGCTTGTTCGGCAACGTCTTTCAAAGGGGTGTTGGCCATTATTCGCCCCCTAAGTGAGCGCGGGCGCGCAAGGCAGGGCCGCCCATGGACACCACCATGGGCTGCTTTTTACCGCAATAACCCGAGCAGGTCCAGTGCATGTCGTCAGACACAGCATCCACACTTTGCAGCACTTTGATGGCCGACCCCGACAGCGTGGTGTCGCGAATGGCGCGGCCCAATTTTCCCTGCCGAATTTCATAAGCCAGGCTGATGCCAAACATGAACTCGGTGGTTGAATCAGCCTGTCCGTTGGACGTTTTCATCAGCAAATAGCCGTCCTCAACGCCAGCAATCATGGCCTCTAACTTTTGCTCACCCGGCAAAATGGCGGTATTGCGCATGCGCACCAGCGGCTCGTCGTTGGGGCCGTAGGCGCGGGCACTGCCGGTGGGTTGCAGGCCCAGTCGGCTGGCGGTTTCGCGGCTGTTCATGAAATCCGTCAAGATGCCGTTTTGGATGAGCACGACATCGCGCGCAGCAACGCCTTCATCATCGGCATAGACTGGAATCAGCACCTCTTGGCCGTTGTAAGTGTGGGCAAAGTCCACCATGGACACCAGACTACTCGCCACAGGTTTGCCAACCAGGTTGGCAGTTACCGCGCCGCCAATCACGATGTCGGCTTCGCACGGGTGGCCCATGGCCTCGTGCGCAAGCATGCCCGCCAGTGCGGGTGCCAGCACCACCGTGTGCAGGCCGCCGCGTGCAGCAACCGCGTTGCGCTTTGCCATCAGGTGCCCGTGCAGGTCATCGAGATCGGGGGCCAAAGCAGCGATGGACATTTGCAAATCGGCCAGGCTGCCTTTGGTGGAGATGAAATGCGTCAACTCCACCGGCGCTCCGCTGGCGCCTTCGGCGATGAAGGTGACATGAAATGCTGCGCGTTGAATGCTGGCCAGGCTGTGGCCGCCAACGCTTGTGGCCAGCCACTTGCTATGGTGTTCGTCGGCCATGGTGAAACGGCTTGACTTGAGTTGCGGGTAACGCTGTTTGCAATAGGCGTGCAGGGCGGCGAGTTGGTCGATGCATTGGGCGGGGGTCAGGGCGGCTTGGCCCTTGAATAGGTGCTCGCCCTGGTAGTGACCCCCTGGCAAAGTCCGCGTGGTTTGTGGCCCAAACCGTGCCATGGCCTGCGCGTTGTGCCGCGCCTTGTTGGCCACCCGTTCGGCGCTGCCTGGCCCATGCGGCGCTGAAGAAAAGCCCCAGTAACCGGCCTTGTACACCCGGGCACTCAGGCCGGCTTCGGCCGTGCGCGAGTTCAGGCTCAGGTTGCCGTCAATCATCATCAAGCGCGTTTTTCGCAGCTCGTGATGGCGAATTTCAGAGTAACTGGCGCCAGTTGGCGCTTGCAGGGCAATGGGGTTCATAAGATGGGCTTGAGTCGGGTTGTGTCCCGACTTTAATCCAGACTTTGATGGAACGCCAAATGCTACTATCAGTATAGCAAACTATGTATATTATTCGAGAGCTAGAGGCCTATTTTATTCATAATTCGGCCAAAATTGATAAAAAAGAACCTGCAGGTTCTTTTTTATCAAAATAGCTGGTCTTTGCTGCCTGCCATGGTTGGGCGGCTTTCACCGCGCTTGGCCGGGGTACAAAAAGCTTGTCGAGCCAATTTGACAAAATATAGTTTAAGCCTAAACTATATGACATGAACATACTTTGCATAGGTGGCGGCCCCGCTGGTTTGTATTTTGCGCTGCTGATGAAGCTGCAAAATCCGGCGCATCGCATCACTGTGGTGGAGCGCAACAAACCGTTTGACACCTTTGGTTGGGGCGTGGTGTTGTCTGACCAAACACTGGGCAACTTGCGGGCCGCCGACCCTGTGTCTGCCCGGCTGATCGGTGAGGCATTCAACCACTGGGACGATATTGAGGTGTTTTTCAAGGGGCAAAGCGTGCGCTCTGGCGGCCATGGGTTTTGCGGCATTGGGCGGAAGCGGCTTTTGAATATTCTGCAAGACCGTTGCCTTGAACTGGGCGTTGACCTGGTTTTTGAGGTGGACGCCACGGACGATCAACAACTGGCCACTCAGTACAGCGCCGACTTGGTCATTGCCAGCGACGG
>JANPCR010000095.1:0-9256 GCA_031431035.1 Rhodoferax sp. | reverse complement strand
TCCAATCTCGCCCAACATGGCGCTACCCAGTTTCAGGCTGTCGTTGATTTGCGCGGTGGTGCTCATGTCCAGCAAAGCGCGTTGCACCTGCTGGTCTTTGGCGCCCACGTTGAGGCCACCCACCAAATCGGCCTTGTTTTCCTTGTCGGCCATCCAGCGCGCGGCCGAACTGCTGGCCCCGCCCTGGCTTAGGGCAAACACGCTGGCCCCTTGCGGGCGCGGCGTGAAAAACGCGTCGGCATGGATGCTGACAAACAGGTCGGCCTGCACGCGCCGCGCCTTTTGCACCCGCACGTGCAAGGGTACAAAAAAGTCAGCGTCGCGGGTTAAAAAAGCCCGCATCGCCAGATTGGCTTTGCCAACCTTGACGACCGACGCATTCACACGGTCACGCAGGCGGTAGGCGAGTTTCAGTACCACGTCTTTCTCTCGGGTGCCGCCCGGCCCAATGGCTCCGGGGTCTTCGCCACCGTGGCCGGGGTCCAGCGCAATGATGATGAGGCGATCGGTCGCAGCATCGCCAGATTTGGCTTCGCTTTGGCGCGGGTCGGCTGAAAGAGGTGGGCCTTGCGCTGCTGATTTGGCCGGGTTCGCGCCCGTTGCAGCGCCCGTGGCAACGTTCGTTGCGGGCGGCTTTTGCGACTGCTGGGCAATCAAATCCCCCAAAGGGTCAGCGCCCGCGCTGCCAATTTTGTCAGCGCCCGGTTTGCCCAGAGCCACACCGGCGGCGCTGGCGTCTTTGGCGTCTTGCGTCTGGTTGAGTTCTTTCAGGCGATCATTGATCAGCGCCGCCAGCGGGTCGGCCACAGACGTGGGGTACAGGTCAAACACCAGCCGGTTCTTGTAGGCCGCGACGGGCGGCAGGGCAAAAATCTGCGGGGCAATCGCCTGCTTCAGGTCAATCACCAAACGCACCACACCAGGCGTGTTTTGCCCCACCCGAATGCCAGCGATATTTGGATCGTCGGCCCGCACCTTGGCGACCAGTTCCTTTAGCGCAGGGTTCAGGTCGATGCCTTCCAGGTCAACGGCCAGGCGCGGCGGGTTGGTGACGTAACTGGGTTTGGCTTTCAGCTCGCCGTCCGATTCAATCGTGACGCGGGAATAGTCGGGCGCGGGCCAAATCCGCACCGCCAAAATCGTCGCTCCGTGGGCCAAATGGCTTTGCGTTAACAGCAGAGCCAGCGCGCCAGACTTCAGCGCCAGGCGGCGATTGGGCAAAATCGACCCCATCGGGCTGTGTGGCAAGGTGGCAGATGACAGCTCAGCCATCGCAAGCTTTGGGGACAAGGCCCGAGGTGATTTCAAACTACTGCCCCGGTTTGCAAAGCCTGCAATAGGGCGACGCCCACTGGCGTTGCTGCGCAAATTTCGACCTCGCGCGACGCATCGTCTTGCACCCTGATGCGAATCGACACATCAGCTTGCGGCAACTCAGGCCCCACATTGGCGGGCCATTCGGCAAGTTTCAGCCCGGGGCTGGAAAAAATATCGCGAAATCCTGCGTCTGCCCACTCGCGCGGGTCGGTAAAACGGTAAAAGTCGAAGTGCCAAATATCGAGCTCGCCGCCTGGCGCGAGCTGGTCCGGCACGCTGTAGGGCTCTACCACGGCAAAGGTGGGACTTTTCACGCGGCCTTGTACGCCCAAGGCGCGCAACAGGTGCCGCACCAGCGTGGTTTTGCCCGCCCCCAGGTCGCCGTGCAGTGCGATGAAGGCATTGCGCAGCCCAGGCTGGGCGGCCAGGCTGTAGGCAAAGGCCTCGGTTGCGGCTTCGGTGGGCCACTGCAGCACCCGACTTAAAGCGTGGCCGTCCAAGCTTTTTACAATACGCGCTTGGGCTTCAATTTGAGGCGCAGCACCAGGCGGCACAGGATTCACTCCCGCCGTCATTTCATGACCCAGTCCGACCGTCACATCGACACTCCCAGCGACACTCAAATTATTAGCGCTCAATTGGCGATCCAGTTACAGGCATGGGCCCAGGAACTCGGATTTTCGCAAATTGGCGTGACGGGTGTGGATTTGTCATCGGCCGAGCCTGATTTTCAAGCCTGGCTGGATCGGGGTTTTCATGGCGACATGGCCTACATGGCCGCCCACGGCATGCGCCGCGCTCGCCCGGCCGAGCTGGTGCCCGGCACGGTGAGCGTGATCACCGCACGGATGGATTATTTGCCCGCCAAAGTTGTGCATACAGGCTTGGACAACTGGCAGGCCGTGGAGTTCAATCGCCTGCAAAACCCGGGCGAGGGCGTTGTGTCGATGTATGCCAGGGGCCGCGACTACCACAAGGTGGTGCGCAGCCGCCTGCAAAAACTGGCAGACCGCATTGCCACCCAAATTGGCCCGTTTGGCTACCGCGTGTTCACCGATTCGGCCCCCGTGCTAGAGGCTGAACTGGCCGCCCGCAGTGGCCAGGGCTGGCGCGGCAAACACACGCTAATCTTGAACCGCGAGGCCGGGTCGATGTTCTTTTTAGGCGAAATTTATGTCGACTTTGCCATGCCGCACAGCCAGCCGGTGACTGAGCACTGCGGCAGTTGCAGCGCTTGCATTGACATTTGCCCGACCCAGGCGATTTTGGCCCCAGGTTTGCTGGACGCGCGCCGCTGCATTTCGTACCTGACGATTGAACACGCCGGGCCCATTGCGCTGGAACTGCGCCCGTTGATTGGCAACCGCATCTACGGCTGCGACGACTGCCAATTGATTTGCCCCTGGAACAAGTTTGCCAAACGCAGCGCACTGCCCGATTTTGACGAGCGCGCGGGGCTGACTGGCCAGCAACTGATCACGTTGTTTGCGTGGACAGAAGCTGACTTTTTGAGCATCACCGAAGGCAGCCCCATTCGCCGCATTGGGCACGAGCGCTGGCTACGCAACGTGGCCGTGGCGCTCGGCAATGCGCTCAGATCGCCGTTGACGGATGAGGCCAAATCCCTCGTTATGGCGAGTCTGGCCTCCCGCGCAGAACACCCAAGCGCTTTGGTGCGCGAGCATGTGGCGTGGGCGTTGGCGTGTTGAACTTGTCGCATTGAAGTGCTGAAAAAAAAGGCCCTCTCAGGATGGCCTTTTTGATGTAGCGCACTCGGCAGTGGTCACCTGGCATCGGTTACAGACGCGGGCCAACTGTCGATTTTTTCAGCCCCGCTTCACGGCTGGCTCCAAAAATGTCTTCGGCGATTTTCAGTCCCAAGGGAACGCCGCCAATGTTGCGGGTCAAATCCATTTCGTTGTTGCCGTCTACTGCAAACGCGTCAAACACCCAATGGACGCCCAGATAGACGCGGCTGCGACCGTTTTCTTCAATCATTTGCCACAGGCCGCCTGGGAAATTGCGCAGGTGGCGTACCCGCGTTGTCCCCTTGTTGTCAGTAGTTTTTCCGTTGTACTCGTCAGACTCAAAATTCAGGCCGTCAAACAAATTGTCGGGTTCGGTATTGCCTTTGCCAACACCGTAAAACAAACGGGTGATATGAAACGCAGCTGCCCCAAAAGTGGCATGGCCCGACGGGTAGGCGGGAAATGGCGGCGTGCCATTTTTCGCTGCAAGTTTGTTTGAATTGGGTGCGCCCAAGGGAAGCCAATTTGCATCGCAATCAGGGTCTACCACGTTGCCGCCTACGGCCAAAGGCCCAATCGACGCATCATGCCCCCGGACGCCAGCCACTGGCCGCCACAGGTTGTGAAAATACTTTTGATCCCAAGCCAGCACACCCGCATCGGCCATGGCGACGTTCACCAAGGCAAAAAGCCGCGCATTCTGTCCCGCGTTGTTACCGCGTGCGATGGCTATTTTGCTAACAATCTGGTTGTACAAACGGGGTGGCGTGCCCAATTCGCTGGCTCCGTCATAGCCCCAGTAGACGCCGATCATCGATTCATTGACATTCCGCTTGGGGTAGCCGTTGGGCACGGTGCCCATTAGCTCGGGTGCAATGCCTTTGCCACGGACTTCTTTCAGTGCGGCAACATAGGCGGCATCGCCCGGCAGAGGAGGCTGATCCAGACCATGGCGGGCGCTGACAGCGAAGCACTTGGACATTGCGCCATAAAACGGGCCATGGTTGCCTTGCCCAGGAGTGTCGGGGTCGGCCTGGTGTGCAGCGGCATGCACGGGCGGCAGGTAGCCCGCGTCGCTGGCACTTGGGTCAGCCGCCCTGTCAGCCAAAATGGCCAGTGCCACCTGTTTGCCAAACGCGGTTCCCGTGGCTTTGCCAGCAGCCGGAATGACGGCTGCTGCCAAGGCCGCATCGAACGCAGGTTTTTGCGCTGGAAACAATGAAAAAAGCGTGTCATAGGCGGCAGAGGCAACCGCCGCGTCGATGCCCGCACCCGCTGGAGGCACTGGCAGGCCCGCCAAGTAGGGCGGCAATACGCCCGGTGTCTTGGCCGCGCCTGCAAAGGCGTCGTACATGGCCAAATGCACAATCGCCAACGCGCGTGAGCTTCGGGTGGGACCTGTTTGTACACCCAAGCCGTCGGTGTGGCTGATGCGGTTCGCCTCAAGAGCGACTGCATTCCAGTAAAGAATCGAATCCATTGAAAAACTCCCTGATGTTGTTGCCACGTGATTTTTGAAAGTCTGCTGAGTGTGGCGTTGGATTCGCAGACTGTGTCGCCTCCGAAATTACCGCGCCCAAAAAATCCGATGGGCGCAGTGAGGTTCTGATCGACGGGCGGAATTTAAAAGAGTTGGCGAGCCGCGTCATCCATCAAAGTAATGAAAATTGCGGAATGAAACGGCTTGTTTCAAATGTGGCGAATGGCGTTTCTGGACGCGATTTCAGAGGAGAAACAGGGTTTTGGCGCGGAGCTTTGCGATTACGTGCCGTAACAAATTGGCTGTGAAATGAGGGTTCGCAATAGACACTTCTCAAGGTGTTTTGACGCGGTGACTCGTTCTGCTACAGGGCTGAAGGGGCGTCGGTCAGCTTGAACGCGGCGCGAGGTCGGATTTTTTTGATCGTGCTCGGTTGAGTATCAAAAAATAGCCTGTTTTGCAAAAAAAGAACCTGCAGGTTCTTTTTTTGCAAAATCGCTCAAAATATGAGCTAAATAGGCCTCTAGCTCTCTAATTATATCAATAGTTTGCTATATATTTAGTAGCAAACCTGCCGCTTGATATCGTTTGAAATCAGCTAAAACCAAGCCAGCCCGCGCAGCACGCCCAGTGCAAACGGTAGGCTGATCATACCCAGCAAGGTCGACACCGTCACCATGCCAGCCACGGGGGCGCTGTCGTAACCCATTCTGGCCGCCAAAACATAGCAGCTAGAGGCCGTGGGCAGGGCCGAAAAAGCCAGCAAAATAGTGGTTTGCAAATCAGACAATCCCAACACCCGCGATAACGCCCACGCCACCAGCGGCAGGATGAAATGGCGAATCGACAGCACCGCCACGCCCAAGGTTTTGCCCCTTGCCAGTGCACTCAGTTCCAGCCCGGCACCGGCCGCCATCAGCCCCAGCGCCAGCGATGCAGCCCCGACGCGGGTGACGGTGGGCTCCAGCCAGACGGGCATGACAAAACCCAACAGATTGGCTACCAGGCCAGAAGCCGTGGCCAGAATCAGCGGGTTTCGAATCAGCTCTTTGACAAAACCGCGCTCGGCATGCCGCGCCATGGGCCACACCGCAGCCACGTTAAAAAGCGGCACGCAAGCGCCAATCAGCACCGCAATCAGCAGCAGGCCCTGCGCACCGCCCAGCCGCTCTGCCAGCGCCAGCCCAATGAAGGAGTTGAAGCGAAACGCCACCTGCGCAGCGGCCGCGTGCTGGCGTGTGTCGATGCGCGTGCGCAGCCCCGGCAGGTAGGGCAGGGCGTAGGCCAGGGCGATACCTGTGAGCCCCGTGGCCCAGCCCGCCGCGATCAGGCTGGACGTGGCCCCTAGGTTCAGCGGGCTTTTCACAATCGAGTGAAACAGCAGCACTGGGAACAGAAAAAAGTAGACCAGCGACTCAACCTGCGCCCACACCGTGCGGTCCAGCGCGGTGTAGCGGCACACCAGGTAGCCGCACAGAATGAGTGAAAAATCAGGAAACAGCAGTTGGGCGTAATTCACGCTTTGAGAATACCAGCGAAAAGCGGTAGAACCCACATGCGCAAACGGGCAACAAATGAGTAACATCAAGCGCTCAAGCAACCGACCTTCCTATGCACTTTAAAGGCACCTTTTCATGACACGAAGTTCTCTCATCTCTTTGTCGCTTTTGGCGGCTTCCATCGGGGCGCAGGCGCAGGGCTACCCCAACAAAGTTATCAAGCTGCAAGTGCCATTTGCGCCGGGCGGCACCACCGACATCGTGGCCCGCGTGATTGGCGAACCCCTGGGTCGTGCCTTGGGGCAAAGCATCATCATTGAAAACAAGGCCGGTGGCGGCGGCATCATCGGGGCCAATGAAACCGCCAAGGCTGCGCCCGACGGGTATTCGCTGGGCATGGCCACGGTGTCGACCACGGCAGCCAACCCGGCCATCAACCCCAAAATGCCGTACAACGCGGCGACCGACTTCACGCCGATCATCAACATTGCCGCGACCCCCAACGTGATTGCGGTGAACCCGAGCTTTCCGGCTAAAAATTACAAAGACTTCATTGCCGTTTTGAAGGCCTCACCCGGCAAATACTCCTATGCGTCGTCGGGCACAGGCGGTATTGGCCATTTGCAAACCGAGCTGTGGAAAAACCTGCAGGGCGTGTTTGTCACCCACATTCCGTACACGGGCGCAGGGCCTGCGCTGCGAGACACGGTGGGTGGCCAGGTCGAAATTGTTTTTGACAATGTACCCTCAGCCCTGCCGCACATCAAGGCCAACCGCTTGGTGCCGCTGGCGGTTGCCGCGCCACAGCGCTTGGCGTCCATGCCCGATGTGCCCACCTTCAAAGAGCTGGGTCTGGAGCCCGTGAATCGCATGGCCTACTACGGCATTTACGGCCCCAAGGGCTTGCCCAAAGATGTGGTTGACAAAATCAACGCCGCCACGCGCAAGGCGCTGGAAGACCCGGCCGTCAGAAAGCGCATTGAAGACACGGGCTCGGTGGTGGTGGGCAATTCGCCAGAGCAGTTTGCCAAACAAATGGCAGATGAGCTGGCCGTGTACAAAAAAGTGGTTGAAACGGCGCGCTTGAAATTGGAATAAAGTGGGCAAAGTTTCGGGCCCGAAAATAACGTCGCAGCCAGCGCCGGGCAATCCGGCGGGTGGCGCTCAATTGCGTGGCTCTTTGGAAGGTTCTTTTGATGGCTCGGTGAATGCTTCGGTTGGTGCTTCGGTCGACGGCTCAGTGAACGCCTATGTTGACGCCTCAATTGACGTCTTTATCGACGCTCTGTGGCTTGAAGACGGCTTGTCCAAAAACACCTTGGCAGCCTACCGGCGCGACTTGCTGCTGTACGCGCAGTGGCTCAATCTGCGCGGTACGGGGGCAGGCGGCGCACCCGGTGCCAAGGTGTTGAACGACACCACAGAAGTCGATTTGAACGCGTATTTTGCGGCCCGCCACCCCGACAGCAAAGCCACAACGGCGAACCGACGCCTGACGGTTTTCAAACGCTATTTTCGCTGGGCCTTGCGCGAGCGCCTGTTGCTGGTGGACCCCACACTCAAAATTTTGCCAGCTCGCCAGGCGCAGCGTTCGCCATCAACGTTGACTGAAGCGCAGGTCGACGGCTTGTTGTACGCGCCCGACCTGGCCACCGCCCTGGGCATCCGCGACCGCACCATGCTGGAGCTGATGTACGCCAGCGGCTTGCGCGTGAGCGAACTGGTGACTTTGAAAGTGCTGAACGTCAGCCTGTCAGACAACGTGGTTCGCGTCACAGGCAAGGGCAACAAAGAGCGGCTGATTCCCTTTGGCGAAGTGGCCAGCCATTGGTTAACCCAGTACCTCAACCAAGTTCGCCCCGCCATGACTGCAGGCCGCCCGACGGAGGACCTGTTTGTCACCCACCGGGGTGTCAAGCCCGGCACCGCCATGTCGCGCGTGATGTTCTGGATGATCGTCAAAAAATACGCGGTGATGGTCGGCATCACGTCCAAACTGTCGCCCCACACCTTGCGCCATGCGTTCGCGACGCATTTGTTGAACCACGGGGCGGATTTGCGCGCCGTGCAAATGTTGTTGGGCCATGCGGATATTTCGACGACGACGATTTATACGCATGTGGCGAGGGAACGGTTGAAGATTGTGCAGGAGCGGCATCATCCGAGGGGTTAGGTTTAGTGGTTCGCGTAGCGCGGCTATTTTGTGAGTTTTGGTGAGATGGCTCGTGGTTGAATGGTTTGCTCTCCCAGCGGGCAGGCCGGGTTTCGCCCCGGCAGGCGACTCACTTTTCTTTGCTTCGCCAAAGAAAAGTAAGCAAAAGAAAGGCGACCCGACAGTCTGGGTCCCTGCGCTTACGCTTCGGGCAACTTGCGGTGCTCGAATTCAGCGGGGGCTTGCTCAAACTCGCTTCGCTCAGACAGTCGCAAGCCCTGATCCGCTGATTTCTGTGCTCCTCAGCCCAGCCTGAACGGGGGGTGCCGGGGGAACAGGGGGCAGGACTTCCAGGGGGCGAATTGCCGAACGTCTGAACTTCTGAACTACCGTGCATCCAGTTTCCGAACCTCCGGTTTGCGAGCTTGCTGATCTCCGAACTTATTGTTTCTCGAATTGCTGATCTCGAAATTTCCACAAACTGAAATTCAAATCGGTTTTTGCAGATTGCGTGGCGAAATGCAGCTGGAAATGCCTAAAATTAGTAAAAGTGACACTTAAATACCCAATATGGGTATATTGATCATCAAAATCGTCTTTTTTGCCAAAATGTGAATCAAATTGGCCTCTAGATCTCGAGTAATATCAATAGTTTGCTATGTATATTATAGCAATTCTACGCCCTGTAAATACAACCAAATTTGAATCAATCTGACCGTAATTTCCCGCTACGCAGCCAAGGACGCGCCAAGGCGCGTATGAGTGGGCTTGGCAATCCGGAAGTTGGCAGTTTGCCCCCAGAAGTCCTGCCCCCGTCCCCCGGCACCCCCCCCGTTCAGGCTGGGCTGAGGAGCGCAAAAACTGACGGATCAGGGCTTGCGACTGTCTGAGCGCAGCGAGTTTGAGCAAGATCCCGGCAGTTTTGAGCACCGCAAGTTGCCCGAAGCGCAGCGCAGGGACCCAGACTGTCGGGTCGCCTTTCTTTTGCTTACTTTTCTTTGGCGAAGCAAAGAACAAGTGAGTCGCCCGCCGGGGCGAGACCCGGCCTCCCCGCTGGGAG
>JANPCR010000094.1:0-7262 GCA_031431035.1 Rhodoferax sp. | reverse complement strand
GCCGAACAAGCCAACTTGGCCAAATCTGATTTTTTGTCGAGCATGAGCCACGAGCTGCGAACACCGCTGAACGCCATTTTGGGTTTTGCCCAAATCATGCAGTTTGACGAGCAACTGAGCGCCGAGCACCACGACAGTATTGAAGAAATATTGACCGGTGGCAAACACCTGCTCAAGCTGATCAACGAGGTGCTGGACCTGGCCAAACTGGAGTCAGGCAACGTCGTTATTTCGCTGGAACCCGTGCGTCTGGTGGACGCGGTGAACGATTGCTGGAAGCTGCTGCAACCCGTGGCCGCCACGCGCGAGTTAACTCTGCACCTGGTGGTGCCTGACTCTATTTATGTCCGCGCTGACCGTGCTCGCTTGCGCCAAGTGCTGTTGAATTTAATCTCCAATGCCATCAATTTCAACCGGCTGGCTGGCGACATTGCCATTCGCTCCCACATCGGCGAGCAAGGGCAAATTCTGCTCGACATCACCGACTCTGGCGAGGGCATTGCGCCCAGTCGCTTGCCCGACCTTTTCAAGGCCTTCAACCGTGGCGGATCGACCCCGTCTCAAACCGGAGGTGCGGGTGTGGGGCTTGCCATTGCGCAGCGGCTAATGCACCTGATGGACGGCAACGTGGGCGTGAACAGCCATGTGGGCATCGGCACGACATTCTGGATTGAGTTGCAAAGCGATGAATCGCCTGTGGCTGATGTGCCCGCCCCTGCCGATGATGTGGCGGTGCCGCAATTTGACGAAGCGCTTCATCTGCACACCGTTTTGTGCATTGACGACAACCCAGTGAACCTGAAGTTGGTTTCGCAGCTGCTGTCCAAACGCCCCAAAATTCATTTGATCACCGCGCACACCCCCGGCCTGGGCATTCAGTTGGCGCTGGGCCGCAAGCCCGATTTGATTTTGCTGGACATCAACATGCCCGGCATGGACGGCTACCAAGTGCTCGAAGTGCTCAAAACCTACTCCATCACCAAATCGATCCCTATCATTGCCGTGACCGCCAACGCCGTGCCCAAAGATATTCAACTGGGCGGCGACGGAGGCCTGGTGGACTATTTCACCAAGCCGCTGGAAGCCAAGAAGTTTTTGTCAACGGTCGATCATTGGCTTGAAAAAGGGCGCTTGGCGAAGGCGCGGAGCTCTGAGCATATTGATTTGGAGTGAGGCCGCTTGGGTTGAATCGTTTCGTTGGCGCTTTCCACGTCCGCGCGATGACCGGGCAATGTGCATGCGGTTTTGGGTTGAAAGCACGCGCGATTTCGAAAAATGGGTCAAGCTGTCGCTTGGCCATTTTTTGTGGTGAGACGCGTAAGGCCGCTACCACGCGCATTTCACCCCAAAGCCCGGTCACACTGCCCAATCACCACGCTGAGTTTTGTTTTTATGAATTGCTGAAGCGGTGGACAGGGGCAGGGGCGCGGTGTGGAATTTGTTTGATGTTCGAGCTGCCCGGCGGCCAACACTAGCCGCGCAGCGGCATACTCAAGTTGGCTGTCCGTACCGATCAACATGTTAAGCCCCTTTTCCCCATTGAACTGACTCGATCAACCGAAGCCCGGCGTTCCCAAAGTACTTTGTCGAATCCCTACGGGGGACAGCGTGACCGTCACTAAAAAAACACGGTACGCAACGAACACCACCAGAACTTGGCAGCTTGCACTGATCCAAGGGCATAAATGCAATGTGTTCTGGCGAATGCGAAATGTCGGTGTGAAAATATGGGAGCGCGAGAATCATCGTCTCGTGGACGGCAGTTAGTTCCCCTATGAATCCATATGCCGCTTTGTCTGTTTTAACCGCAGTTGGATACAAACCCTTCACCTGCACTGGACGAATAATCACAGAGCCATCAACTGATTTTGTTGCAATGAAGTCAAAGCCGACATCCCGCTTTGGAAAATAGACGGACCATCCCGCATCCCCAAAGAGTGCGGCGACATAGAGTTCGGCGAAATAGTCGCGAGTTGCTGGTGCCGGCATGTGATGGGGTTTAACGCCGGAGCTGAGCCGACCGCAGCGGCCGGCTTCGTAAGGCCAAGAATGAAATGACGGCATGTAGCGGACAGCCGCTGCGGGTCGGTTCGAGCGACTTGTTAGCCATTAGCGCGCCCTGCCTTCGCAAAACTCGATCAACCATCGAGCATGCCCGCGAATTGGCTCGTCAGCCGAAACAATGAGGCTGTCTAGCGCCGCTTTCATATCCGCTGGAAAAAGCGACGCACCTTCGATAAGCGCCGTTGTGAATCCGTCGTTGTCATGCCCCTCCTCAAACCCGCGTTGATAAGCGACGAGCAATTCGTGCACAACGCTGGGACCTGCAAGCACCGCAAGTGGCAAGGCCGCCGCCTCCCTTTCAAAGAAGTCGGAACCCTGCTGCAACAAGGCCAAAAGCCGTGGCATATCTTCCAACGTGCATTCGTCACATAGGCGCTTGGCGGCCGCCACATTTCGCTCGACATCCTGGGCCGCCAAATCGAGGAGAACATGATCCCACACTGTCGTGTCCATGATGGCTAACGTTCCCAGCAACCGGCGCACAACCGTAACCCTAAGCACAGCACGGTGCTCATGCGCGTCCGCGTTGGCTGGGCGGTTAGAACGCGGCGCAAAATCGTGCCCGCGCTATTTTTTCGCGGGCTCAATGGTGAACTTACCTTTTTGGACCTGGTAATTTATTACCGCCGCCTGACCCTGCCGGGCATTTAGTTCCATACCTTCGCGCTGGATTTTGCCCGCCAACTTGGCGTACTTGGTCCCTATTGGGGTTTTGTAAAACGCAATGAGCTCACGCATTTCCTCCTCAGAGAAATGCCTCCGATAGATTGGAATCACTGTATCTGCAACCTTGTCTGTTCTCGTGAGTTCGCGAAAGAGTTCCTCAGGCATGTCTTTTGACATTTGCCGGAGCATGGGAAGTATGGTTTGCATGCCTTCAACTAACTGAGCCTCTTGCCCAGACGCCGTGAAGAACTCGCGGATGCTACCGTCAGTCGCAGTTTGCGCCTGACAGGGCACCGCGCTGACTAGCAATAGAGCGGCACTAAGTGCTCTGATGGAATTCACGCTTCTTTGAGAAATCATGCGAGCTCGACCTTTCTAAATTTCGCGTTCTAACGCTCGCGCTGTCCGGCACGCAGCGTGAGCCGAGAAGCGGCAACCTGCTGCTGCGTGTCCTTGACGAGCAACCCGCTATACGGCGTGCCGCAACGAGACCAGACAACAAAGCTCATTGTGATTTCCATTCCAAGGCCCATTTCGATTCAGTAAAGAATTTTTCCAATGCGGCTTCGTTCTCAACCCAAGTATCAAAAGCGCCATTGTCGTTTGGACCATCCGAGCCGCTCCACCATTCATATACAAGAAACCCGCCCGTGTTTTTTTGGCCATCGTCAATCCGTACAGAGTGACCGTTCCGAGATGAGTTCACGATGTGCCCTTCAGCGCCAATGCGAATTTTCATACTTTGTAACGTTTGAGCTGTCCGGCATGCAGCACAAGCCGCGCAGCGGCATCCTGCTGCTGCGTGTCAGTGACGAGCAACCTGTTATGCATCTGGGGGAAGCAAATGTTCAAGACTAGCCTCTTTCAAAAAGCAATAACTATAGGGCTCCACGAGGCAGTAACCCTCAGAGTGCGCCCATGCATTTATGCGCTGCCCCATAGCAACTCCTTCATCTGACGCTGTCAAGTGAACCCACGCGAGCCCCCGGCCATAGACATACTCAAGAAATTTTGCGGCGCTATCAATTGAACTAACCTCGGCCTCAAGCCCATTGCGTGCACAAAATTCATCGAATTCCTGTCGTGACAGTTCACCCGCAGCGAGCGCCGTGTCAAGGTTCTTTGAGTCAATTGCATCAGGGATCTCTGACAGCCCAAGCACGACACCTTCAGGTAATTTCAGATCATTGATACATCGTGGAGCAATTTCCTGCTTTCCGATATCCATAGGCAAATTGAACGATGGCCGCGACCATAGTTCCAGTTCAATCACGCGCCGATACTTAGGAGGCATAACGTTGGAGGCCAGCGGCAGCCGAAGGCTGTCGCGCCTGGGCCGACCGGTTAGATGCCCAGCTAACTCGATTGCAATTCATTGAGTTTCCTTCGTATCCATTGTTCAGACTCTTCTCCAAGATCTCTCCCGCGTGGGGGGCGACCATCGGCTAAACAGACCGCAAGACATTCGGTTCGTATTACTTCCAAAGTTGGATCGTCGATTGGCCGGCTGAGGAAAAGGTCAAAGGTGTCGTGAGTACCTGAACCGTCGAGGTCAAGGACATTCCGCAGAGCGTTTTTTACGTCCTGCTTGGTGAGACGCATGGATTTTTTCATCTAACGTTGAAGGCCACCAGCACGCAGCAACTGCCGCGCAGCGGCAACCTGCTGCTGTGTGTCTGTGTGGGCCGAAAGGTTAGACCTCGTTGAAGTCATCGATGAGTTTTTCGAGATCGGACCAGGTTTCATCGTCATAGAATTTGATTTCGATAGGGTAATTGGGGTGGTCGGCCAAAGCCCTGTTCAGCGACGCCAAGAAGTCATCGCGATCCTCTACGTAGAGCACAAACTCTCTCAGGTCACAGCCAACGCGCCGATATGCCTCAGTGCATAAGCGGAGACTCTCCAATGTTCCAAGAGCCTCGTCAAGGGCCAGCATCCCTCGATTTGCTTCTACATCCGGCATCCCGTTGTTTCCTGAGCCGTCGTAATGCCAACTCAGGACCGTCAGCCAGCGGAGCGACCGTCTTTTCTCCTCGCACGGCAATTCCGGAACGTAGGTCCAGAGGATTGGCTTGCCGTCCTTTTCTGTGCGGACAATTCGTCCGGTAGGTTCGGGTGGGTCGGGCATTGGTGAATTCGTTGTACGCGGACTGCCTTGCTTGAATGCGAGGTCTAACGTCGGCCGTGAGTGGACCGCAACGGCGCACTCAGTTGTGAAGAATGGCGACCATGCTGGCCGCCGTTGTGGGTCCAATCGACGAACTTGTTAACCACCAGTCGCTCCAACGATCGCGACAAGTCGCTCAACCGCTTTCGCTTCAAAGCTTTGGGTGAGCTGACCATCCATCGAAGCAACGACGACCAAGCCCGGAGCCAAGAAATTGACAGACGACTCCTTTCCATTTGCATGTTTCAGGCGAACCAACACGCGAGGAACATAGCTGGCATAGCTAGGGGACCAGCCGGTCGGATGTTTCTTGAACCAGTCGTTGAGCGCTTGTGTCTGCGTTTCGGTAAGCGCCCAAGTTTTCAAAGGTGCGCCGTTTATGTGTTGCTCTGCAGTTGCGCCAATTGAAACTGGCATCTCAAGCGTGCAAGCGGATAGTGCCGCTACCAGGAAAACTTGAACGAGTCGTCGCGCTATGCTTTTCATGGGCGTTAACGCAATGTATACCGCGCCACACTGCAACGTAAGTTGACAATTTGAATCAGGGAAAACGACATTTTTTCATACTGCATATAAATACTTTGCTCTATTAAAAGTAGCGCCAAACCCGGCAATCCACAGGTAACCGCCAATTGACCCTCGGAACTATTTTGACCCCATTTTTGCGTCCCGCCGAATGCCGCAATTTTTAGTGAAGCGCAAGCTTGTCCGTTTATAACGAAATGCGGTTTTTCATCGAGTTGCAGTCCCTAACAATGCAGGGCGCGGTGATAAGGAAAGGGGACCGGGCTTTGGATCGGAATGCGCGTGGTAGCGACTTTGGCGCAACCCTCAAAAAATGGCCAAGCGAAAGCTTGACCCATTTTTCCCCCACGCGCGTGCTTTCGATCCAAAACCGCATGCCACTTGCCTTGTCGCCGTGACCGGCAATTGCGTAGACAGGTTGCATACCAAGGTGTTCGACGTTTGACTCTCCTCGGATACAGTTCTCCCACAATGGGAGATTAAGCCAATGAGGGTGGTTGCCAAAGGTACCTTGGTCAAGTTTTGGCATCGACCAGGATGCGCCGATTCAAAAGGGCCGCCGCAAAAACTGGTACTTTGACGCGATACGGGCAGACTGGAAGACGCCGCAAAGCATCAAAGATCAGTACAGCAATGCCAGCATCTGCGGCAAAAACCGGGTGGTGTTCAACATTGCTGGCAACAAGTACCGCTTGATCGTTGAAATGCAATACCGGGCGGGAATCGCGTGGGTCAAGTTTGTGGGTACCCACGCAAGCTACGACCAAATTAACGTGGAGAGTGTCAATGAATATTAAGCCAATTCGAAGCGATGACGACTTGCGTGCAGCGTTCAAACAACTTGAATTGGTCTTCCCAGCCGCAGAGGGAACGCCACAGGCAGACGAAATGGAAGTTCTGGTCACGCTCATTGAGGCGTATGAGCAAAAGCATTACCCGATTGGCCCTGCCGATCCGGTGGAGGCCATTAAATTCAGAATGGATCAAAGCGGGCTCGCACCCAAAGACCTGGAGCCGTACATTGGCTCAAGCGGCCGGGTGTCCGAAGTGCTCAACCGCAAGCGCGGCCTAAGTCTGCAAATGGTGAAACGGCTGCATGACGGATTGCAAATTCCTTACGAAAGCCTGTTGTCGACTACGTAGCAGAGCCTTCATCGGTACGGACAAATTGCTATTATAATCATAGCAAACTATTGAACAAATTCAGGAGCTAGCTGCCTATTTTGCTTAAAAATTGCCGTTTTCGAGATGATTTTAGAAAAAAAGAACCTGCAGGTTCTTTTTTTTTTTAAAAACTCGATTTTTCCTGACTCTTAAACCAAACTCACAGCAGGTCGCGGTGATAAGGAAAGGGGACCGGGCTTTGGATCGGAATGCGCGTGGTAGCGACTTTGGCGCAACCCTCAAAAAATGGCCAAGCGAAAGCTTGACCCATTTTTCCCCCACGCGCGTGCTTCAGTCCCAAAACCGCATGCTATTCGCCCGAAAATACAGCCATTCCCAGCACCTTGGCTGCGACATTCATTTGTCTGTCGTAGCAGCAAAACCGCATATGGCCGTCGGTGGCTTTGTGAACCGCAGAGGCGGCAGCAAGCTGCACGCTGTCGTAAGCCCGCAGCCCAAACGCAGCGGCCAAATCACCTGCGGTGTCGAGCAGTTTTGCGCTGGTGGCGATTTTTTGGAATTGGGGCCACTCTGCGCGCAAACGATCCAGCGCTTGGTCTGCATCGGGTGCGAGCGTTGATTGAAGTCGGACTCGCTGCGCCAAGGCTGCGCGCATTTCAACCCAAGTGATTTCCGCCACAAAAAGGCTGGTGGCGGACTGCGCCTGCGCCACCAT
>JANPCR010000093.1:0-8043 GCA_031431035.1 Rhodoferax sp. | reverse complement strand
GGGCCATGGGGCATTTACCTGCAACAGGTTGACCGCGTTGAGCCCTATCTGGGCCACCTGGCGCGCTGGGTGGACACCCTGCGCCGCCCCAAACGTGCGCTGATTGTGGACGTGCCGATTCAAATGGACAACGGCCACATTCGCCACTTTGAAGGCTACCGCGTGCAGCACAACACGTCGCGCGGCCCAGGCAAAGGCGGCGTGCGCTTTCACCAGGATGTGACGCTGTCGGAGGTGATGGCGCTGTCAGCCTGGATGTCGATCAAAAACGCCGCGGTCAACGTGCCCTACGGCGGAGCCAAGGGCGGCATTCGGGTCGATCCCAAAACGCTGTCGCTCGGTGAGCTGGAGCGCATGACGCGCCGCTACACCAGCGAGATCGGCATCATCATCGGCCCCACCAAAGACATTCCTGCGCCCGATGTGAACACCAATGAGCAGATCATGGCCTGGATGATGGACACTTATTCCATGAACGAAGGGGCCACGGCCACCGGTGTGGTGACTGGCAAGCCGATTGACTTGGGTGGGTCATTGGGCCGACGAGACGCCACCGGGCGCGGCGTGTTCACCGTGGGCGTAGAGGCGGCAAACCACATTGGCATGGACATCAGCAAAGCGCGCATTGCTGTGCAGGGTTTTGGCAACGTGGGTGGCGTGGCAGGACGGCTGTTTGCCGAAGCGGGTGCCAAAGTGGTCGCGGTGCAAGACCATGGCGGCACGATTTACAAGGCGGCAGGCTTTGACGTGCCCGCGCTCCTGGCGCACGTTGCCAAAGTCGGCAGCGTGGCAGGCTTTGCCCAAGCCGAGGTGATCGCCAACGACGCGTTTTGGGAAGTGGATTGCGACATCATGATTCCTGCTGCGTTGGAGCAGCAAATTACCGAGGTCAACGCGCCCAAAATCAAAGCCAAAATGATCATTGAAGGTGCCAATGGCCCGACCACACCCGCCGCTGACGACATCTTGCACGACCGAAACGTCTTGGTGCTGCCCGACGTGATTGCCAACGCGGGCGGCGTGACGGTGAGCTATTTTGAATGGGTGCAGGATTTTTCAAGCTTCTTCTGGAGCGAAGACGAAATCAACGCCCGCCTGGTGCGCATCATGAAAGAAGCGTTTGCGGGGGTCTGGCAAGTCGCTCAGGACAATAAAGTCAGCCTGCGCACGGCCACCTTCATCGTGGCGTGCAAGCGGATACTGCATGCGCGGGAACTGCGCGGCTTGTACCCTTGAGTAAACCCAAGGGCGCGGGCGCCATAGCTCGAAGGCGCAAGCGCTATTGCAAAGTACCCTTTAGCGCCTCAGGGACATGCAGCGGCATCACGGCGATGCCTTCTTCGAGCAGGGCCTGAGTTTCATCGGGCGACGCTTGGCCGCGGATGGCGCGCTCTTTGGTTTCACCGTAGTGAATTTTGCGGGCCTCTTCTGCGAACTTGGGGCCAACGTCAACGGTGTTGGCCAAAATGCGGCGGGACATGGCCATCCAGGCTGCTGCAAGGGCGTGGTTTGGCTGGGGCATGGCAACCAGGTCTACCGAAGGTGAAGCTTCAATGCCACCTGGGTTGACTGGATTGCCTACGGTCGTTGACGCGGGCTCAGATTGACCCGCCGTTTTCAGGGGGAGTTGCCGGGCTTTGCCAAAATTCAGCCGGGGCGCACTCAATCTTTTGGTGACTTTGCCACTGGCGCACAGCGGGCATTGCACCAAAGCGCGATTTTGCTGGTCTTGGTAATCATTTTCGGAGCCAAACCAGCCTTCAAACACATGGCCATGCTCGCACTGAAGATCCAAAACTTTCATGGCTTGATTATCGGTTCAATGCCGGAGAGCCCCACCTAAAAGGGAAAAGCCCTCAGGTACCCAACATTTTCTGAACCGCGTTGGCACACAGGGTCATCAAACCGCTGGGCACAATGCCCAAAATGAGCACCAAGGCACCGTTGATGGACAGCACCGTCCGCACATCAGCAGGCGCATGAACATGGCCTGCGGTGATGGGGTCATCAAAGTACATGACCTTGACCACGCGAAGGTAATAAAAAGCACCGATCAGGCTCATCATCACCGCAAACACAGCCAAGCCAATGTGAACCGCCTGGCCCGATGCAATCAGGGCCTGCAACACCGACAGCTTGGCGTAAAAACCCACCATGGGTGGAATGCCAGCCAACGACAACAAGCAGACGGCCATTACCGCCGCGTAAAGCGGACTGCGTTGATTCAGTCCTGCAAAATCAGAAATCTCTTCGCTTTCGAAACCTTCGCGAGACAGCAACAAAATGACGCCGAAACTCGCCAATGTGGTCAGCACGTAGGTGATCACGTAAAACATGGCCGAGCTGTAGGCATTGGCGGCAGACAAGGTGTTGCCATTGACAAAACCCGACATCAGACCCAGCAACACGAAGCCCATTTGCGAAATCGTGGAGTAGGCAAGCATGCGCTTGAGGTTGGACTGCGCAATGGCCGCCAGATTGCCAATAAGCAGCGAGCCGATGCTCAACACCATCAACATTTGCTGCCAGTCCGGCGCCAGCGGCAGCATGCCTTCAACCAGCAGACGAATGCAGATGGCGAACGCCGCCAACTTGGGTGCACCGCCAATCAGCAGCGTGACTGCAGTGGGCGCGCCCTGGTAAACGTCTGGAATCCACATGTGAAAAGGCACCACGCCCAACTTGAACGCCAAGCCGGACACCACGAAGACCAAGCCAAACACCAGTACGCGGTGGTTGACATTGCCCGAGTTGATGGCTTTGAAGACGGCATTGATGTCCAGCGAGCCGGTGGCACCGTACATCATGGACAAGCCATACAACAAAAAGCCCGAAGCCATGGCACCCAGCACAAAGTATTTCATGGCGGCTTCGGAAGCCACGGCATTGTCACGGCGCAAGGCCACCAAAGCGTAGCTGGACAGGGTGAGCAGTTCCAAGCCCATGTACAACACCAGAAAATTGTTGCCGGAAATCATCACAAACATGCCCAACAGCGCAAACATGCTCAATGAAAACAATTCGCCTCCGCGCAGCATGTCGCGGGCCGCCGCATACGGGCGACCGTAAACCAAGGTCACCATGACGGCCAGAGTGGCGAAGCATTTGAGCCAATTACCCATGGGGTCACTGACCACCATGTTGCCAAATCCGTAGGCCGTTGAGCCGCCACTGGCATACATGGCTTGCACCAGTGCCACCACACCCAAGGTGATCAAAGTCAACACGTACGTCACCGTGCGCTTGGGCGACTTCACACCCAGGTCAATCAGCGCAATGGCACAGGCCATCACCGCCAACAGGGCCTCAGGGTAAACGGTGATCCAACTCAATTTGTCAATCATTGCCTGGTTCTTTTCATTCAATTCAACTTTGAAACTGCCAGGTGTTTGAGCAATTCCGCAACCGACACGTCCATCACGTCGGTGAACGGTTTGGGATAAACGCCCATCCACAGTACGGCAATGGCGAGCAGTGCCATCATGAAAAACTCACGCGCGTTGATGTCAACCAAGGCCTTGACTTCGTCATTGGCAACCGGCCCCAAGTAGACGCGTTTGAACATCCACAAGGTGTAGGCAGCGCCAAAAATCAGGGCGCTCGCAGCCGCAAACCCAAGCCAGAAGTTAGCCTTGACGGCTCCCAAAATGACCATCCATTCGCCAACAAATCCTGCAGTGGCAGGCAGCCCGCAATTGGCCATTGCAAAAAGCAAGGCAAACGCGGTGAAGCGGGGCATGGTGTTGATGACGCCGCCGTAACTGGCGATCTCTCGCGAATGCATGCGGTCATACAACACGCCAATCGACAAAAACATGGCGGCAGAAACAAAGCCGTGGGCGATCATTTGCACCAAACCACCCGAAATACCGAGGTCGTTGAAGATGAAGAAGCCCAGCGTCACGAAGCCCATGTGCGCAACAGACGAATAGGCCACCAGTTTTTTCATGTCCTGCTGAACCATGGCCACCAAACCGACGTAGATAACGGCAATAAGAGACAGCGCAATAATAAGCCAAGCCCATTCGCGCGCAGCGTCTGGCGCAATTGGCATGGCAAACCGCAAAAACCCATAGGCACCGAGTTTGAGCATGATGGCCGCCAGAACCGCTGAGCCGCCAGTAGGCGCTTCAACGTGGACGTCAGGCAACCAGGTGTGAACTGGCCACATAGGCACTTTCACAGCAAAAGCCGAGAAAAAGGCAAAAAATAGCAGCGTCTGAGTGGTGCCACCTAAAGGGAGTTTGTGCCAAGTTGCAACATCAAAACTGCCGCCCGACTTGGTGTACAGGTAGATCAAGGCGATCAACATGAGCAACGAGCCCAGCAGCGTGTAAAGGAAGAACTTGAACGCCGCGTAGATCTTGTTGGGGCCACCCCAAATGCCGATGATCAGGTACATGGGGATCAGGGTGGCTTCGAAAAACACATAAAACAACAAGCCGTCTAGTGCACAAAAGACACCAATCATCAGGCCGCTCAGAATCAGGAAAGCGCCCATGTACTGGTTGACGCGCTGCGTGATCGCCTCCCAACCGGCGATGACCACAATCACATTGATGAATGCGGTCAAAGGAATGAACCACAGTGAAATGCCATCGACTCCCAGGTGGTAGCTCACATTGAACCGGCTGATCCAAGGTGCTTTCTCAACGAACTGCATAGCAGCTGTGTCGGACTGAAACCCGCCCACCAAGGGCAGCGTAAACAGAAGACTGATGACAGCACCAATCAAGGCAACCCAACGCACCGCACGGGCCTGATCGTCCCGGCCCAAGGCCAGCAGAACAACGCCAAAGGCTATGGGCGTCCAAATAGTCAGGCTCAACAAACCCATTTTTACGGTTCTCCGTTCATTTCTTTTTATAAGGCCAGACGGTCAAATCGGCGTCTATTTAAGCCAGACGAAATAGGTCATCAGGACAAAAATACCCAAAATCATGGCCAAGGCATAGTGATAGAGGTAACCTGTCTGCACCCAACGCACAATGCCTGAAAATGCTGCGACCAATTTCCATGAGCCATTCACCAATGCACCATCAATCAGGGCTTGGTCGCCACCTTTCCACAAGCCAATGCCCAACGCACGGGCGCCACGCGCCAAAACGTTTTCATTGAACCAGTCAAGGTAATATTTGTTTTCAAGCAGCTTGTAGACGGGCATAAATCGGGCCTTGATGGCCGTCGGCAAGGCGGGGTTGAGTATGTACATGTAGTACGCCGTCGCCACACCCGCAACCGCCAACCAAAATGGCAAAGTCGAAAGTGCATGGACAACCATGCCGAAGGGGCCGTGGAAAGATTTGGCCAAATCAAGCATGCCAGAGTGCTTGGCCAAGTCCACAAAGATGGCATCACTCAAGAGATGTCCAAATAGCATGGGGGTAATGGTGAAGTAACCAATCAGAACCGACGGAATGGCCAACAACACCAATGGCAGCCAAACCACCCAAGGAGACTCGTGCGGTTTGTGTGATGGCTCTTGACCATGTTGGTTGGCCTGAGTGTCGTGCTTGGTGTCGTGCTCAGTATCGTGATGTGGGTCGTGGTGCGGCGCGTGATGCACGTCATGGTGTGCATCCGGGTTTTGGTCGAATCTTTCTTTGCCATGAAAGACCAAAAAGTACATTCGGAAAGAATAGAAGGCCGTCACAAAAACGCCTGCCAACACCGCGAACGATGCAAAACCTGCCCCGGGAAGGTGGCTGAAATGAACGGCTTCGATGATGCTGTCTTTCGAGTAAAAGCCTGAGAAAAACGGCGTGCCTATCAGGGCCAAGGATCCGAGCAAAGACGTGATCCAAGTGATTGGCATGTACTTCCGAAGGCCACCCATCCAGCGAATGTCCTGGTTGTGGTGCACTCCCATAATGACCGAACCGGCAGCAAGGAACAGCAAGGCCTTGAAAAACGCGTGGGTCATCAGATGAAACAGGGCAACCGAGTAGGCAGACGCACCCAATGCCACTGTCATGTAGCCCAGTTGCGACAAGGTCGAATAGGCAACAACTCGTTTGATGTCGTTTTGAATGATGCCCAGAAACCCCATGAACAAAGCTGTGATTGCGCCAATCACCATGATGAAGCTCAAGGCGGCATCGCTCATTTCAAAAAGGGGCGACATGCGGGCGACCATGAAAATACCGGCGGTCACCATCGTCGCAGCATGAATCAGCGCAGAGATGGGCGTAGGGCCTTCCATTGAATCGGGCAACCAGACGTGCAAGGGAAACTGGGCAGACTTGCCCATTGCGCCGATGAAAAGGCAAATGCAGATCACTGTGACCAGCATCCAATCGGTTCCGGGAAGCGTCAACGCGGCAAGGTCAGCGCGCCGGGCAAACGCCTCAGCGTAATTGAGTGTGCCCGCGTAGGCGGCAATCAGGCCAATCCCAAGAATGAAACCAAAGTCGCCCACCCGGTTGACCAAAAATGCCTTCATGTTGGCAAAAATGGCACTAGGCTTGTTGAACCAGAAACCGATCAACAAATAGGACACCAGACCCACAGCTTCCCATCCAAAAAAGAGCTGCAACAGGTTGTTGCTCATGACGAGCATCAGCATGGAAAAAGTGAATAGCGAAATATAGGCAAAAAATCGGTTGTAGCCTTCATCTTCTTGCATGTAGCCGATGGTGTAAATGTGAACCATCAAAGACACGAAAGTAACGACGCACATCATCATGGCGGTCAGGCCATCGACCAAAAAGCCGATTTCCATTTTGAAGCCACCCACCGCCATCCAGGTGTACAAGGTCTCGTTAAAACGAGCGTCATGCTCAACCACTTGGTACAGAGTTGAAGCTGAGATCACAAACGAAAGCAGCACGCCAAATATCGTGAGCAGGTGTGATGAGCGCCGCCCAATCACATTGCCGCCAAAAGATGTGCCCAGAATGCCCGCCAAAATAGCACCGACTAGCGGGGCCAACGGCACGACCAACAAGGTAGAAGCTGACAAGGTTTGGCTCATGTTGTAGGACGTTTGGTAGACCCGCAGGTGAATTTAAAAATAATCACCGCTCAGCCTTTGAGAGTGTTCAACTCGTCCACGTTGATATTGGACTTATTGCGAAACAACTGCACCAAAATCGCCAGCCCAATTGCCGACTCTGCAGCGGCCACCGTGAGGATGAAAAACACAAAGATTTGGCCGTGCATATCGTTCAGAAAATACGAAAACGCCACAAAGTTCATGTTCACCGCCAACAGCATGAGCTCAATTGCCATTAACAAGACGATCAGGTTTTTCCGGTTCAGAAAAATGCCGATGACCGACAACGCAAACAAAATAGCACCCAATGACAAAAAGTGGCCGAGTGTCAGGGTCATGGTTTTGTCTCCTGTTGAACCACTGGAGGTACTTCAATTCGGGTCGCGTCCATCTTCAAAACAATCATCCGATCAGACGACTTGACTTTCACTTGGTCAGATGGACTTAAATACTTGCTGTCCTTGCGCTGGCGCAAAGTCAGCGCAATTGCGGCAATCATGGCAACCAGCAAAATGATCGCCGCGATTTCCAGCGGGTAAACATATTGCGAATAAAGCAATTTTCCCAACTCTTTGGTGTTGGAGAATTGGGGCGACAGTTGGACGGCAGCCTCTGCAATTTTGGGCACTTCCGTGCTTCTGAAACCGCCCATTAAAACCGCCGCCATTTCAAGCGCGAGGATCGCACCCAAAGTAGCCGCAACAGGAAAATGCTTCCAAAAACCTTGACGAAGACTGTCCACATTGATGTCCAGCATCATGACGACAAAGAGAAACAAAACCATGACCGCACCGACGTAAACCAGCACAAGGGTAATCGCTAAAAATTCCGCCTTCAACAAGATCCACAGGCCCGAAGCCTGGGAAAACGCCAGGACCAGATAGAGAGCGGCATACACAGGGTTGCGAGCCGTGATCACGCGAAACGATGCAAACAGCATCACTGCTGAGAACAAATAGAAAAATCCGGTCTTAACGTCCATGAGTCGGTTTTGAGTATGGGGAAATTAAATGAGTGGATTCATTGGGGCAGGAATCGCACCAAACTAC
>JANPCR010000092.1:0-2710 GCA_031431035.1 Rhodoferax sp. | reverse complement strand
ATTTTGGTGTCCCATGAAAATATGGACGACAAAACCGCCTACAGCATTGTCAAAACCATTTTTGACAAACGCGACGATTTGATTGCGGTGCACAAAGAGGCCATGAACTTCAAGCTGGAAAATCAAAAAACCAGCGCGTCGCCCATTCCGTTTCATCCTGGGGCGATCAAGTACTTCACTGAAAAAGGCGTCAAGCTCAATTGACCGCACCGGCCATGAACAATGCGGCGCAAGTCGTCGTCAGTGACGAGTCGCTGCAAAAGGCTGAGCAGTTCATTGAGGCAGAAGAAGGTGCTGCCAACAAGCTCAAAGGCTGGCTGGCGATCTTTGTGACGGCGCTGGCCTTTGTAATGTCGGTGTTTCACCTTTACACCGCCTACGCTATCGTGCCGACACAAACCCTTCGGCCTATCCATGTGGGGTTTGTGCTGTGCCTTTGTTTTTTAATGTTTCCGGTTGCCGCACGGTACCGTCACCGCATCATGTGGTGGGACTGGCTGGCTGCTGCGCTGTCGATTGCTGTGGTCGTCTATTTGGTCCAGGGCGGTGACGACTTCACCGACCGCAACACCTCGCCCGCGCCTTGGGATATTGTGCTGGGCATCGCACTGATCGCCATGGTGCTGGAAGCCATGCGCCGCACCAATGGCTGGATCATGCCCATCATCACGTCCTGCTTCATTGCATATGCCTTGTTGGGACCATACCTGCCCGCGCCCTGGACACACAAGGGCTACGAAATTGGCCGCTTGGTGGGCGTGATGTACATGACGCTTGAAGGCATTTACGGCGTGGCCGTGGACGTTTCGTCGTCTTTGATCATTTTGTTCACTATTTTTGGCGCGTTTTTGCAGTACTCGGGTGCGGGCAAGTTTTACATTGACTTCTCGTTTTCAGCCATGGGCGGCAAACCCACTGGTGCAGGCCGAACCGTGGTGTTGGCGTCATTTTTGCTGGGCGGGCCGTCGGGCTCGGGGGTCGCAACCACGGTCACGCTTGGCGCTGTTGCCTACCCGATGTTGGCCAAGGCGGGCTACGAGAAGAACGCCGCAGGCGGCTTGTTGGCGGCAGGAGGATTGGGTGCCATCATTTCACCGCCCGTGCTGGGCGCGGCGGCATTTCTAATTGCCGAGTTTCTCAAAATCTCTTACCTTGACGTGCTGCTGATGGCGGTGATTCCCACCATCATGTTTTACCTGGCCCTGTTTTTGATGGTTGAAATTGATGCCCGCAAATACGGCATGGGCGACACAGCATTTGATCAGGTAGACACCGTTTGGAACCTCACGCGCAAGTATTGGTTTCACTTTTTGTCACTGGTGTCGATTGTCGCTTTCATGATGCTTGGCTTCTCACCAGTTTTGTCGGTTTTTTGGGCGACCGTGGTGTCGTTTGCCACCAGCTTTCTGCGCCGCGACACCGCGCTTTTTTCATACGATGTGTTCACGGGCAAGGGCTCCTTCACGAAAAATCTCTTTCAGTCGCCGTTTGTCAAAGCCATGGAGGGCGGCTCCATTGGCGTGCTGAACGTGGCCGCCACTTGCGCGGGGGCGGGCATCATTGTGGGCGTGGTCACGCTGACGGGGCTGGGGCTCAAGTTCAGCTCGATCGTGATTGATTACGCCGGCGGGTCATTGCTACTCACGGCCATTTTCACCTCGCTGGTGGTGTGGATCGTCGGGCTGGCGGTGCCGGTCACGGCGTCTTACATCATTTGCGCGGTGATCGCCGCGCCTGCACTCATCAAACTGGGCGTGCCAGACTTTGCCGCGCACATGTTCATCTTCTATTACGCGGTGCTGTCTGAAGTGTCGCCACCGACGGCGCTGTCGCCCTTTGCAGCCGCAGCCATCACCGGTGGCGACCCTTACAAGACCACGCTGCAGTGTTGGAAATACACCGTGCCTGCGTTTTTAGTGCCGTTCATGTTTGTGCTGGACCCCGCTGGCCAGGGCCTGTTGCTGATGGGTTCAACCAAAGCCTTGGCCACTGCCAATTGGTGGTCAATTGCTCAAGTCGCGACGACCTGTGCGGTCGGTATTGCGGCGCTTGCTGCCGGGTTCCAGGGCTGGACCTTTAAACGCACCACACAAATTGAACGGGTGATGCTGCTGGTGGCGGGGTTTGCACTGGTCTACCCCGGGGCCATTGCAGATTTGATTGGTTTTGGCCTTGTCGTTATGGCACTTGGCCTGCAATATTGGCGCAAAGACGCTGCACTGACTGACCAGCCGCGTCAGATTCGCTAAACGCCCTCTGACAACACCTGGCGCATGGTCAATGTTGACCAGCGCGCATTGTCCCAAAGGGTTTGCGTGCTGGGCGCCAGTTCCAGCAGCAAGAGCTTCATCAAGGGCTCCAATAAGGTGCGATCTGGGTCAGCCAACAACACATAGCGCGGCTCCACAGCGGGTGGCAGTTCGTCAAGTTGCCCCACCCAATCCAGGCGCGCCAAGGCTTGCAGCACGGGCTCAAGCTGGGTTGAATCCACCCGAAGTGACTGGGCCAATTGGCTCAAGCTCAGCCCCTTGAAGTCAGTCCGCCCTGCCAGGTCTAATTTTTGCAGTGTCTCCACCGCCAGCTGAAACTGCCAGCCATGGGTGCTGACGCGCCGCGAAATACCGGCCAACAGGCTGGGCAAATAGGCAGCAATGACGGCCCCCATCAAGACGATCAACCAAGCTACATAAATCCAGATCAGCAAAATCGG
>JANPCR010000091.1:0-9823 GCA_031431035.1 Rhodoferax sp. | reverse complement strand
GAACGTTTCCGCCTGGTGCATCCGCAACCCGATTGCGTCGATCATGTTTTTCGTCATGCTGTGCTTTGCCGGCGTGCTGAGCTACCAAAGCATGAAGGTGCAGAATTTCCCCGATCTGGATGTGCCCAACATCATCATCACGGCCAGCCTGCCGGGTGGCTCGCCCGCGCAGCTCGAAACCGAGGTCGCTCGCAAGATTGAAAACTCGGTCGCTGGTCTGCAAGGTCTTAAAAACCTTTACACCAAGGTACAAGACGGCGTGGTGACCATCACCGCCGAATTCCGCCTGGAAAAACCCACCCAGGAGGCGCTGGACGAAACCCGCTCTGCCGTGCAGCAAGTGCGCTCCGACCTGCCCGCAGACCTGCGCGACCCAGTGGTGAGCAAGATCAATATTTCAGGTGGCGCAGTGCTGGCCTACACCATCCGAATTCCGTCAATGGACGATGAGGCATTAAGCTGGTTTGTAGACGACACGCTGACCCGGCGTTTGTTGGCCGTGCCCGGTGTCGGCTCGGTAAGTCGCGTGGGCGGCGCGACCCGCGAGGTGCGTATTGCGCTTGACAGCGCCAAGATGCAATCGCTTGGAATCAGCGCCGCAACAGTCACACGTCAATTGCGCGACGTGCAAATGGAAACTGCTGGTGGCCGAGCCGACCTGGGCACCAGTGAACAACCCGTGCGCACACTGGCCACGGTCAAATCAGCCGCTGAGATTGCCGCCATTGAGTTGGCACTTGACGGCGGACGGCGCATCCGGCTGGACCAAATTGCAAGCATTGCCGACACGATTGCAGAACCCCGCGCCAGCGCACAGCTCAATGGCGTGCCCGTGGTGGGGTTCGAGATTTCACGCAGCAAGGGGGCTAGCGAAGTAGAAGCTGGGCGTGGCGTGCGCGCTGCCTTGGCAGAGATCAAACTGGCTCGGCCCGACATGCAACTCACCGAGGCGTTTGACTTTGTGACCCCGGTTGAGGAAGAGTACGCCGCGTCGCTGACCTTGTTGATTGAAGGCGCCTTGCTGGCTGTGCTGGTGGTGTGGATTTTCTTGCGCGATTGGCGTGCCACCTTCGTCTCGGCCGTGGCCTTGCCGCTGTCGGTCATTCCCGCCTTCATTGGCATGAATTACCTGGGCTTTACGATCAATGTGGTGACCCTTTTGGCGCTGAGTCTGGTGATCGGCATTTTGGTGGACGATGCCATTGTGGAAGTCGAAAATATCGTTCGCCATCTGCGCATGGGCAAAACCCCCTACCAGGCTGCCATGGAGGCCGCTGACGAAATTGGTGTGGCTGTGATCGCCATCACCTTCACCTTGATTGCGGTGTTTCTACCCACCGCTTTCATGAGCGGCATTGTGGGCAAATTCTTCAAACAATTTGGCTGGACCGCGGCTTTGGCAGTGTTTGCATCCCTCATCGTGGCGCGCATGCTCACGCCCATGATGGCCGCGTACATTTTGAAGCCGATTGCCAAAGAAAAAGTACCGCAAGACGGCGCGTTGATGCGTTGGTACATGCGGGCTAGCCGCTGGGCCCTGACGCACCGCTTCATCACCGTGATTGCAGCAGGCGCATTTTTTGTCGGCTCGCTGATGCTGATTCCACTGCTGCCCAAAGGATTTATTCCACCCGACGACAACTCACAAACGCAGGTGAACCTGGAGCTTCCACCCGGCACCAAGCTTGCGCAAACCCAAGCGGTCGCAGAAAGTGCTCGTTTGCTGATCAGCAAGGTTGACCACGTTAAATCGATCTACACCACGGTGGGTGGCGGTGCGGCGGGCGGCGACCCGTTTGCACCGGGCGGAGCGGCTGAGTCTCGCAAGGCCACTCTCACCGTGCTGCTGGCCGAGCGAGGTGAACGCCCACGCAAGCAGGGCATTGAGAACAACATTCGAAAAGCGCTTGAAGAACTTCCAGGTGTGCGCAGCAAAGTGGGCCTGGGCGGGTCGGGCGAAAAATACGTGCTGGCTTTGACGGGTGACGACCCAGTGGCGCTTAGCACCACGGCAGCCTCGCTTGAAAAAGAGCTGCGCACCATACCCGGACTCGGCTCCATCGCGTCCAGCGCATCTTTGGTGCGGCCAGAGCTTACCGTGCGGCCAGACTTTGCCCGCATGGCTGATTTGGGTGTCACCAGCGCCGCGATTGGCGAGACATTGCGCATCGCCACGGTGGGCGATTACGACGCGTCTTTGCCCAAGTTGAACCTTGCACAGCGCCAAGTTCCCATTGTGGTTCGTTTAAGCGACGATGCGCGCAACAACTTGAGCGCGCTGGAAAGCCTGATGGTCCCTGGCGCACGTGGCCCGGTCATGCTTAGCCAGGTAGCAACTATTGAACTGGCGGGCGGCCCCGCCGTGATTGACCGGTTTAACCGTTCGCGCAACGTGCAGTTTGAAGTGGAGCTTTCGGGTATGCCACTGGGCGACGTGACGGCAGCAGTTGACAAACTACCCACGCTGCAAAATCTGCCCGCTGGCGTGAAACAGGTGGTGATTGGCGATGCCGAGGTGATGGGCGAGCTGTTTGCCAGCTTCGGCCTGGCCATGATGACGGCCGTGCTGTGCATTTACATCGTGCTGGTGCTTCTGTTCAAGGACTTTTTGCACCCTTTCACCATTTTGGCGGCGCTGCCTTTGTCGCTGGGTGGCGCATTTGCAGCCTTACTGATTGGCGACAAGAGTTTTTCAATGCCCTCATTGATCGGCTTGATCATGCTGATGGGCATTGCCACCAAAAACTCGATTTTGCTGGTCGAGTACGCTATTGAAGCCCGCCGAGGCCGCCCTGCTACCGAGAGCCAGGAGGCCGTGGCCCCCATGAACCGCCTGGACGCGCTGCTGGACGCCTGCCACAAACGCGCTCGCCCCATCGTCATGACCACCATCGCCATGGGCGCGGGCATGATGCCGATTGCATTCAGTTGGGGCGCTTCGGATGGCAGCTTTCGCGCACCCATGGGCGTGGCAGTGATTGGCGGTTTGATGACGTCAACCATTCTGAGCTTGCTGGTGATTCCGGCGGTCTACACGCTGGTCGACGACCTGGAGCATTTGCTGGGACGCATCTTCAGCCGCCTGCGCGGCAAGAAAATCAGCCCGTCGGTGGTCTCGCTCTCGCCTGCGGCGAAGTCTTCGGCGGAGTAAATGATAGGTCTGGCCGCGTCGTTGGCTTTGGCCTGGGCGCATTTGGCGTCGAAGAAGGCCAACAGTATCGAATAAATGAATCCCAATCGCCTGACTGCGGGCACTGTCGCCCTGCTGCTGGTTCCGCCATTCATGTGGGCTGGCAATGCCGTCGTGGGCCGACTGGCCACGGGCCTGATCTCGCCCATCACGCTGAATTTCTTGCGCTGGGCGTTGGCCTTTGTGTTGCTGCTGCCCTTCACCTGGTTGCTGCTGCGGCCTGCCAGCAGCTTCTGGCCCTTGCTGCGTCTGCATTGGCGGCGGTATGCGCTGCTGGGCTTGCTGGGCATGGGCCTGTACAACTGCTTTCAATACCTCGCGCTCAAGACCTCCACGCCCCTGAATGTCACGCTGGTGGCCGCCAGCGCGCCGGTCTTCATGCTGGCCATCGGAAAGCTATTTTTTGGCCAAACCATCACGCAGCGCCAGGTCATCGGCGCGGTGATGTCGATTGCCGGCGTGTTGCTGGTGATGAGCCGCGGGGAATGGGAGGTGTTGGCCCGCTTGCAATGGGTGATTGGCGACATCTACATTTTGCTGGCCACGCTGGCCTGGTCCTGGTACAGCTGGATGCTGTCACAGCCAAACGACCCCGCCGACATTCGCAGCAACTGGGCCGCCTTTTTGCTGGCGCAAATGGTGTTTGGCCTGGCCTGGTCCGGCATCTTCAGTGCCGGTGAATGGACGCTGGACGCGGGCCACTTTCAATGGGGCTGGCCGCTGGCGCTCACGCTGGCCTTTGTGTCGGTGTGCCCGGCCATCATTGCCTACCGTTGTTATGGCCTGGGCGTGCAGCGCGTGGGGCCCAACGTGGCCGCATTTTTCACTAACTTCACGCCGCTCATTGCCGCCGTGTTGTCTGCCGCGATTCTGGGCGAGTTGCCCAGGCTGTACCACGGCCTGGCCTTTGTTCTGATCGTGGGCGGCATTTGGGTCAGCTCGCGCAAGGGACCGGGGGTACTTTGAAACAATTCAGCGCCGCCTGTGAACGCAACCGCCAGCCGATTCTGGAGGTGCTGCTGCGCCTGCTGCCACCCAACTTGTCACTCAAAAGCCGCGCCCTGGAGATCGCAAGCGGCACTGGCCAACATATCGCCCATTTCGCGCAGCACTTGCCCGGCTGGCAGTGGCAACCCAGCGACTTGACGGATGACGGATTCGAATCCATCACCGCGTGGTGCTCAGAAGCTGGCGTGCAGAACGTAGCCCCGCCCGTGTTGCTGGACGTGATGGCCAGCACCTGGCCAACCCCCATTGCGCGGCCTCACCTCGGGACGAACCTCGAGCCAAATCTCGAACATGATGAAGCCGATGGCAAGGCCTTTGGCAGAGCGTTCGACCTGATCTTCTGCGCCAACATGCTGCACATCTCCCCCTCGGGCACCGGTGCCGCATTGATGCAAGGCGCAGCGCGGCATCTGACAGCGCAAGGGATTTTGGTCACCTATGGGCCGTACCTAGAGCAGGGCGTTTCCACGTCACCCGGCAACCTGGCCTTTGACCAGAGCCTGCGCGCCCGCAACCCGGACTGGGGCATTCGTTCGCTAAAGGAAGTAGTGGCAGAAGCGAAGTTGGCTGGTTTGGAGTTGAAAACACGCATCGAGATGCCCTCCCACAATTTGATGCTGGTTTTCAAAATTTGTTAACTTGCAAGTTAATAAATTGACGATTTAGTCCACTTTGATCAGAATCATGCCGCCCGCTTGCACTTCAAGCGTTTGCATGTTGTGCGTCAATGTAGGTTGCGTCAGGCACAGGTCGTGACTAGCCTGCGTGGTGGAGCCTTTTTCAAGAATAGAGACTGGCCAAATTGACTGGCGTAGATCCCTAGATGTTTTTTAGATCACAGCATCCATATTCAGTTTTACAAATAAGTCGCGGCATCGTAAGCTTCCTCCTAATCAATTTTCCCGCCACCCTTGTGCACACTCTCTGCCCATGAAACCCAACATCATCTACATCGTGTCCGACGACCTGGGCTATGCCGACCTGGGCTGCTATGGCGGGCGCGACGCGGGGTTCGGCGCGGTCTCGCCACACATTGATGCACTCGCCGCCGGTGGTATTCGGTTCACCGAGGGCTATTCCAACGCACCCGTGTGTTCCCCCACCCGCTTCGCCCTCATGACCATGCGCTACCAGTACCGCCTGCCTGGCGGCATGGAAGAGCCCATCAACAGCCGAAGCAAAGGCAGCAAAACGCTGGGGCTGCCAACCAACGTGCCCACACTGCCATCCTTGCTGCGCGACGCTGGTTACAACACGGCACTGGTGGGTAAGTGGCACCTGGGCTACCCGCCAAGCTTTGGGCCCCAGCGTTCTGGCTACGATGAATTTTTCGGCATCATGGCGGGCGGTGTGGACTACTTCACCCATTGCTCCGGCAAGGGCGATCACGATCTGTACATCGGGGAAGAAGCCCATAAAGAGGTCGGCTACCTGACCGATGTGCTGTCGCAACGCGCTGTGGATTATGTGAATCGCATGGCCCCTCAGGCCAAAGCTGGCAAGCCCTTCTTCATGAGCCTGCACTACACCGCGCCGCACTGGCCCTGGGAAACGCGCGACGACGCGCATGTGGCACCCGAGGTGGCCGGTAACCTCTTTCATCTGCACGGCGGCAACGTGGAAAGCTATCGGCGCATGATCCACCACATGGACGAAGGCATTGGCAAGCTGGTGGCAACCTTGCGCCAGCACGGCCTGCTGGAGAACACGCTCATTGTGTTCACCAGCGACAACGGCGGCGAGCGCTTCTCGGACAACTGGCCGCTGGTGGGCGGCAAGATGGATCTGACCGAAGGCGGCATCCGGGTGCCCTGGATCGCCCACTGGCCCGCAGCCATTGCGCCAGGCTCACAAAGTCGGCAGCACTGCATGACCATGGACTGGTCAACCACCCTGCTGGAAATCGGTGGCGGGCAGCCGTACCCGGACTTTCCGCTAGATGGTGTCTCGCTCGCCGGGGTCTTGCACAACCCCGGGCAGAACTTTGAGCGCCCGCTGTATTGGCGCATGAACCATCGCCACCAGCGCGCACTGCGTTCGGGCGACTGGAAATACCTCAAGGTGGATGACAACGAATATCTCTTCAACATCACCGCTGACGCGCGTGAGCGTGCCAACCTTGCCCAGCGTGAGCCACAACGCTTGCAGGCCATGCGGCAAGCCTGGCTGACCTGGGAAGCCACCGTGCCAGCCATTCCCGCCGAGGCTACCGTCAGCCTGGGCTATTCGGCCAAGGACATGCCCCAGCGCTGAGGCCGTGGGGCTCAACCCAAACTTTTCGCCACTCTTACACCTTTGCCCCGCCTTTCTTCACTTACAAGACCTGCAATGAAGTTGCAGGCAATGGCGAATATCACCCTTGCAGCACTTCATCAAACAGCGTCAGCAAAGCTCGCGCGAACAAGTCCATGTTCACGCTGCGATCTGACAAGCCGGTTTCAATCGTTCTGGTTATTGAATTCGGCCCCACCACGGCAAGGCAGACGTGCCCAGGCAAATCGCCGTAACTGCTCCCCGACGGGCCAGACGCACCACTTTCGCAAAGCCCCCAGGTCGTGCCCAGCCTGTCGCGAACCTTGCCCGCGACCATCTGTGCATAGGGCTCAGTCTCGGCTCGCATGCCCACGATATCCTCCGCGGTCAACCCAAGCAGCTCTTTGCCCGCTTTGCGGGTGTAGACCACCGCCCCGCCCACAAAGTAAGCCGACGCGCCCGGTATCGACAGCAACGCGGCCGAGACCAGGCCACCGGCTGAGCCTTCAATAACGCCCACAGTTTGGTTGCGTGCGCGCAGAGTTGCGGCGATGCGGGTGGCGAGGGAGGGTAGCGGGGCGAGGGTGGATGGGGCGGGCATGGTGATACTTTCGGTTGATGGTGGTCATCATTGTTCATCGATTGCCGCATTTGTTTGACGTGTTCGTCTGCTCAGTGTGATTGCTGGCTTGAGCACTTTTTCGTTGAGGAAAGTCCAGTTTCAAAAGTTCAGAATTTCAGAATTTGACGGGTATGCGGAGCGCACGAATAAACTAAAAGCCTGCTGTGGGCCAAGAACCGACCGTCACGATAACCTGTCGATTGACCGCTTCAGACAGGCAGAGGACTTTGAATCACTGGAATTGCATGCCCTGTACGAGCCATTCAGCGTCCAGATTGTCTAGTCGATAAGATAGCACCCATTCACTTGGCGGCGGCACTCGTCATAAGTAAAACAGGCAAGTCGCATCAGGCAGCAAGTACGGTACGGCTAATCTATTTCTACGATCCTTGCACCGTCTCCAAAATTTCGAAGCAAGGAGGACCTACCCATGCCCTTCCGACTAACGATCATCACTTTCTTTTCAAGCGCTTCAGCCATACCAGCCTCATAAATTACCCATTTAGACTTGTCGCTATTGGGAGACGAAAAAAATACCACGATCCCTGCCGCCTCCATCTCAGTTTTGATGCGTTCTCTAAAGTTTTCACCGACACGTACATCGGCTTGAGCATCGAACACTTCAAGAGCTTTGGTATTGGTTCGAAGTAGCTCTGGCAACCTATCGGTCACTGCCCGCACAAATGCGCCATCTTCATACGCGTAAGAGAGGAATACTTTTTGACTCATGGCCTTTTCGCCTTCTGAAATAGAGTTCGAAGTTCATCGACAATCATTTTCCAATCGTGCGCATCGTTGCACTGGCTGGCCAGCAATAGCGGAGGAACGCCCTGATCCTTCGACTTAAGCTCCTGATAGTCCAGGTGGTGCAAAAGAACGAACGTTTTGATCTCATATGCGTCTGCATACGCAAGTTCCATCCACTGAGCGGCACCGCCGATGATGGTGCTCGGTGACACGAGAAAGATGACAGCCCTGGATGTGCGAACTTGCTCTTTGAGGTTCTTCGCAATTTCCTTCTCTGATCGTGATTGGTCGCGCTGATATGTCCAGGCTGACACGTTTGCGGATGCAAGCAACGTCTCAAGCGCGTACTGAAGCAAACTCGCCTCAAACGAATCATGCCCAGAGTAGGAAATGAAAACGTGCTGGTGTTGCAATTGCAATAACTTATCTGCCATTAGTGCCTGCTTTTCCGCGGAGTTTGTTGCCTAGCTATTCTTCAACCGTCTTTTCGCGCTACCCATTGCGTGTGTTCCCGGGAGAATGCATTTTCGGCGTCGCCGACGAATCGAGACAGTTCCGCATCCGTCATCGGCCCAGAGGCTGCCTGGCGAATCAGACTAATTTCGTGCGCAGTAAGTGTGTAGGACGCAGACAATTCTTGAAAGCGTTTTGCTTGAATCCAACTCAGGAGTCCCGCAGCGCCAGTTACGAAAAGATCTGTGGGCCAAAAGGGTGCGGTAGGATATTTGATTTTCGCAATTGCAAAGAATATCGCGATGCTGATGGTCACAATTAACGCGATGAAAAATCGTTTAACCATGCGGCTATTCAAACTGGCCTTTTTCGCGTACCAAGTTTGTTGCTCGACAATTCGGTGAACGCGATAGAAATCCAATCTGCTGTCGGCCGAAGCATTTCTGAGGAGATCCAATTCGGGTGCAATTTGTTCTGCTGCGAGATGGGAAGTAAGCAAACTAGATACTTCTCTATTTTGTTCGATGATGGCTCTAAGTTTCAACCCAAACTGATGTCGGTCTTTCGCGTTAGTTTGATCAAACGGCTCTGCGCGTGAAACGTAGCGCCAAGTAAGGGTTTTGATCGACTCTGCAACAGCTCTTCCCCCGTACCAACGCTGATCCGGTCGCCCCACAAAAAGATAGGTTGCGCAAGCGAGCGCACCAAAGAGAACCATTGCCTGCAAAATAGCCACTTGCGCACATGGTGAATTTGCAATTGAAATGAAGGTAGCAACGACTAGTAAGGCTAAATTGCCCAAAAACGCTCGAAAAAATACTTTTTGAGACTGAGCAGACAGTTCAGATGCCGCCTGAAAGAGGGCAGGATAGTCGCTATGTTTCAATGGATCTAGTCTGTTTAAACCTGTTGCCGTACTGCCGCGACAACACTTGCACTGTTCCAGTTCACGAGGGCGTGGGCTGCCTCTTGTACTTTTACCGGGACTCGTTCCTGCCCCCATGGCCGGATTCCAATAATTCTCTTACCAAGGCGTTGCGCCTCACCGATTTCATAGTCGATCCATCCACTATGTGCCGCATACATACCGGCAATGATTATTACCCCTTGTGCAGGATTGATCTGCCTAGTAATACCTTCGGCAAGTCCTTTGCTAGACTTGTCTGATAGAGCATCCGTACTCGGAATACTGCAGTTCTTCCAAATGAAATTCGGCTCATCTGTGAACCATTTAACTAGCGTCAGATACGCTTGATCGTATTGCCAAGCGTGACTTATGAAAAGCATTCGACTCTTTAGTTCCGGCATGTCAGTCCCCCCAATTGCCCCGTTCGCATAACACGTAGAAGGCAGACAAAACAAAACATAGATATTAACGGAAATAACCTCTTTTGCATCTCCCTCAAAACTGGAGTTGACCCCATTTCACGGACACCTTATTGTTCAACAAAAAGGAGTCCAAGATGCCCAAACCGCATATCCCTAAGCCGCCGTACTCGGCAGCCTTTCGTCAACAGTTGGTCGAGCTTGTTCAAGCTGGGCGCAACCCC
>JANPCR010000090.1:0-13235 GCA_031431035.1 Rhodoferax sp. | reverse complement strand
GAAGGCCACGCTGCAGCAACAGGGTTTTGCGGTGCTCACAGCCCCTCGTTTTGCTGAAGCGTCAGCCTGCGATTTGACAGCTCTTGGAGCACTCAAACCCTTCTGGAACGACCTGCCACCCGACACTTACCTGAAAGACGGAGGCCGCTACCGCAGGCGCAGGCATTCGTGTTGTGTGGTGGATGAAACGCAGGCTGATTCAGTGACCTTGGTTGCCCATCGCCCCCATTGGCAACCCGTGGCATACAACGCTTTGCATGGCGGTATGCAGCGTTGGTTTGAACCGATCAATGCGGATCTTCTGGCGCATGCCGACTGGCAAAAGTTGCTCCTTTGGCTGGCCCGCCTTAGCAGCGCGCGCACGCAGGTTCAGCCATGGTTTGTAGAGGCCCACCAGTTTCGCATTGACACCACTGACGGCATTGGCCGGCCCACACCCGAAGGCGCGCACCGCGATGGCGTTGACTTTGTTGCCGTGTTCATAATTGACCGGGTCAACATCAAAGGCGGTGAAACCCGTGTTTTTGACGCCGCTGGGCCGAACGGTCAACGCTTCACCTTGATGCAAAGCTGGTCTTTGTTGCTGCTGGACGATGCTCGCGTCATTCACGAATCAACGCCCATTCAGCCTCTTCAGTCGGCTGACACCGACGGATACCGTGACACGTTGGTGATCACTTTGCGCCGTGGCGGTTTTCAGGGCGAAGGGCAGACTTCTGCCTAGACCACTCTGGCTTGGCGCATGTCGGCAATGGCCTGTGTGCCATACCCGAGTTCAGCCAAAATTTCATCCGAGTGTTCGCCCAAGGTCGGGGCAGAACGCAGGTACTGCGCAGGCGTGTCTGACATGTCCACCGGGTGCGGAGCGATAGGGAATGTTTGTGCCAGTCCCGCGTAATGCCGGGGCTCCAGCAGGCCTGTGGCCTTGATCTGCTCATCGTCCAAAGCCTCTTGCGGCGAGTAAATCGGCCCGCAGGGAATTTTGGCTTTGGCTAACGCGGCCAAGACTTCGTCTCGGGCTTTTGTGGCGCACCAGGCGGCCATGGCACGGCTGATTTCCAGGCTGTTGTTGCCGCGCAGAGTGTCATCGGCAAAGCGCGGATCGGTTTTCATGCCTGGCGCGCCGATCAGGTCGCAGCAGCGTTCAAACATGGCTTGGCCAATGGTTTGCACCAGTACCCAGCCGGTTTTGGTTTTGAAGGCATCGCTGGGGGACGATGCAAAGCCCCGATTCCCCTGCGGCACGCGGTTGGGTTTTTGCACCGCCTGTTCAATCAGCATGGCATTGGTTTGAATCACGGCGGACCGCAAGAGCGAGCCTTCCACCAATTGGCCACGACCAGTTTTCTCTCGCGACCACAAGGCCGCCATCGCGCCCATGGCACAGGCTTGCGCGGTTGAAAAGTCCACGTAGGTGGTGATGGCGCGGCGTGGCTCGTCGGGCAGGCCGGTCATGTACATGGCGCCACTCATGGCCTGGCCCACACCGTCAAAACCAGGGTGCGCACTCAGTGGCCCACCACTGCCATAGGCGGTCACCATGACCATCACCACGCGGGGGTTCAGGGTGGACACGGTGGCATAGTCCAGCCCCAACTGTTTCAAAGTCGCAGGTGGTAAATTGGCAATCACTACATCAGCACTTTGCACCAGTTGGCGAACTATTTCGCGGCCTGCCAGCGATGCCAAATCAAGCGTCAGGCAACGCTTGTTTCGGTTCATTTGCAAAAACATGCCACCTTCGCCGGTTTCGGCAACATGCGGCACGTAACGGTCTTCGCCGCCCTCGACGCGCTCAACGCGAATCACGTCAGCGCCTAAATCGCCGAGCAGCGCGGCGCAATAGGGGCCAGCAATGAAGCGTCCAAAATCAAGAACCCGAATGCCAGTGAGCAAACCCATAAAAGCCCCAACAAATTAATTCAGGCAGGATACAACCCAAACACGGACTTGACGCGCAAGTGGGTGACAGCGCCTGCCGGGCGCGTTACAAAGGATCGCGAATATCTGCCACGGCTTGGCTTCCAAAACCAGGGTGCGCAAGAAATGCCAATAGATTCACGGCTGCCTGAACGGGTGAACTTAACTGGCCCTGGGACTTCATATCCATAAAACGTCCGTGGTCAGGAAAGCCGCTGGCCGCGCTGTTGCGCAAGTGGGTTTGCATGTCCGTGTCGATCACACCCGGTGCCAGCGAGCACACTTTGGCACCGTTGGGTTTTAGTGCCTCTTCCAGCGCCAAACAGCGGGTGAAATGGTCCATGCCGGCTTTCACTGCGCTGTAAATTGCTTGGGAGGCCATGGCACGGCGACCATTGCCCGAGGAGATATTCAACACTTTTCTGGACACACCCTGGCCTGACGAATCGACCCAACTCTGTGTCGCTTGCAAAAATACTGCGGTCAACTGCAATGGCGTTTCCAGCCCGACGCGCAGTGCCTTGGCAAGTTCGGTGGGGTCAGCCTCGCTCAGCGGCACAATTTTGGGCAGCATGGCCGCGTTGTTGATTAACACAGCGCTTGCAAACGCCCCTGGTTTGCGGCTTTGCAGCCATTGGCGCAGCATGGCAGCAGCTTCAACGCTGTGATCCAGGTCCAACGGCCATTGTTCAAGTCCAGCCCCGGCGGTGTGCGCAGCCGCAGCCAAGGCTTCGTTGGTTTGGCGCGAAATGCACAGCAAAAAATTGCCTGGTTGCAGCAGTTGCTGCGCCATGGCAAGCCCCATGCCGCGCGATGCTCCAGTGATGATGTACAGATGCTGGGAAGTTGAGTTGAAGCTCATAAATTCAAAAGGGTGTGGCTGCGTGAAAATTTATCTTAACCCCAGTCAATGGGTGCGCCAATGTGAGTTGGCTTGAGTGCAGCAGCAAGCGCGGCGCAAGCGCTTGAACGTGAGCAGGTGCGTACCAGGCATCGCCCAAAATCGGGTGACCGATGGCTGCCAAATGAACACGAAGTTGGTGCGACCGCCCAGTTACTGGTTCGAGCAACAGGCGAGTGAACGTCGTACTTTTCTCAAATTGAATTCCAGTTCCCAGGGCGATACCACTACCGACATCATTCTCAATCCCAGAGGGCTGTCCAAAGTCAGCACACACTTGCCAGCGAGTCCTACTGGGCTTTCCATTTTCCGTATCGATGTGGCGCAAGGGTCGATTGGCCCAATTCAGTGCGATAGGCAGATCAATCACCTGCCACGGGTTGCCCAAATGAAGGCCAGTGGCGGCCTCAATTGGGTCGTTTGAGGCTAGCAGCTCACCTGCAACCACTGCGCAATACCGTTTTGTCACGTTACGGCTGGCAAAGGCCTCGCTCAAAATGCGTTGGATGGCGGGCGCCCGGGCCATCACCATCAAGCCAGAGGTCGCCATATCCAATCGGTGCACCACCAAGGCGTCGGGGTAGTGGGCCTGCACTCGGGCGCTCAAGCAGTCTTGCTTGTCTGGCCCTTTGCCTGGCACTGACAGCAAGCCTGACGGTTTGTCCAAAACCAGCAGATAAGCGTCTTCGTGAATAACTCGAATCTGCAACGCAGGCTCAGCCGGGCGTCGCCGAAGGATTTTTTTTGGCGGCCAAAATCAGGCTCTGAATGGTGTCCACCATGTCGTTGATGTCGTTGGGTTTGTGAATCAGCGCTTTGGCACCTAGAGAAAAGGCGTTTTCTTCGATTTCGGTAGTGACATAGCCAGAGGCCAGGGCCACAGGCAGGTCAGCCCGAATCAAAAGGGCTTCGCGCAGCAAATCCAGTCCACTGAATCCGGGCATGTTGTAGTCAGTCAGCACCAGGTCAAAACCGTAGGGTGCGGCCCGCAAGGCGACCAACGCGGCTTGGGGATCGGTGAAGGCGCTGACCTGAAAGTTTCGGCGTTTCAAGGCGCGTTCGACCAAAAAAATCAAGGCGGTGTCGTCGTCAACCACCATGATATGGGATTGTCCCGTAGGAAAGTTGCCGATATTGAGCTGCGACGCAAGGCGTTGCGTGCCCCCCGGCGAAGTAGTTCTCCCAGCAGTTTGCATGACGGCGTCGGTGGGTGTCGCAAGCGCAGCAGCAGGCTCTAATGGCGACGGCGCGGTTTCAGGGGCGCCAAGCTGCGCAATCGGGAAATGCAAGGTGAACACACTGCCCATGCTGGGTGAACTTCTGACGTGGGCATAGCCTTCGTGTGCACGCATCACACCGTGTACCACCGCCAAGCCAAGCCCCGTGCCTTGCCCAGTGGGCTTGGTTGTGAAAAAAGGCTCGAAAACTCGTTGCACGGTGTCGGCGTCAATGCCTGCGCCCGTGTCATGAACCGCGAGTACGACTTGCGGGGGCCGTGCTGCGGAGCGCCGCTCTTGGCGTGACACATGGCGCTCGCTGGGCATGAATTCTGGCCCCAGCATGCCCAGTTCAATTCGCACACGGCCTTTTTCTGCGCCGATGGCCTGCAAGGCATTGGTGCACAGGTTCATAAGCGCCTGCTGGACTTGGGTGGCCTCCGCCAAAACCAGCACCGTTTCTGGGTCAATGTGCACCTGAAGTTCAACGTTGGCGGGCAACTCGATGCGAATGAGCCGGGCGACTTCGTGCACGATATCGGCCAGCTGAACAGGCTCACGCCGGGGTGGTTCTTTGCGGCTGAAGGTCAAAATCTGGCGCACCAGGTCGCGCGCTCGCCTTCCGGCTTTGTCGATTTCCAGCAAACTCACCTGCGCCGGGGAGTCAATGTCAACATCTTGCCGGGCCAGTTCAACATTGCCCAATATTGCGCCCAAAATGTTGTTGAAGTCATGCGCGATTCCGCCTGCCATGGTGCCAATAGCTTGCATTTTTTGCGATTCACGCAACTGGGCTTCAATGTGCTGAATTTCTTCGTTGCGGCGCTGCAATTGCATTGATTTTTCTTGCAGGGCGAGGCGCTGCGCCAAAAGCGGGCCTTGGTCAACAAATGCGCAAATGAAGTGGGCCAGTTCGTCCTCTGGGTTGTCAATACGGGCTATGTGCAGGTCGCCAGTCAAGATTGCATCAGCGCCAGTGCCAGCACCCAAACCAGTCAGCAAGACGACTTCCGGCACCTCACATCGACCTTGCAACTTGGCGGTAGCCAAAGCCTCGGCGACCTTGTCTGCAAACTGCGGGGTGACAAGCGGGGCCAGGTAAGTCAGTGGCGGGTCCGATTCGAGCGGCCTGAACGACATCAGCGCTTTGGCGTTGCTTTCAAGGATCAAACCGCCCTCGTCAACCACCATCAATGCCAGGGGAATGTTGGAAAACAGCGCAGAAAAACGCTCTGACGCGCCTTCAGCCGCCAGTTGGCTGAAGCGCAGTGCCTGGTTTTGAGTCTCCAGTTCGGCTTGGTACTCGCGCAAGTTCAAACTCGGCTGCGTCATGCGCGAATTGGGCCGTGGAAAGGCTGATGGACTATTTGTTTTTCAACTTGCCGCGCACGGGCACCACGGTGGTGACTGTGGGGCGAACCGCATCAGGCGACACTGGCTTGGGGGGGGATGTGTCTTTTTTTGGTTTTTTGACCATCTTGTTACTTTGTTGACCTTTTGCCATTTTGAGCTCCTGCTTAGAAGATCTCCAGACTCGTGCGACAACGCACTGTCATGAGATGGTTAATGAATTGACCAGACGTTCAAATTATCGACGCACAACTGCGCTGCCGGGCGAAAAGTCAGCGAGTTTCAAAGGGCTTCGTGTGGCAATGAAACCGCGCAAGGCATCAGCATCGACAAAGCCCGTGTCAACGTAGCTGTTGTGGGCTGTGACTTTGGGATAGCCATCACCTCCGGCCGCGACAAAGTTGTTGATGGCCATTTTGTAGGTTTTGGCCATGTCCAACGGCGCACCCTGAATGCTGACGCCGCGAACCAAGCCGCCTTCAATCGTCAAAGCCATGCCTGCAAATTGTGGAAATGCGCCAGAGCCCGCAGTCATTTTGCCGATCACAGCCAGGTAGTCCATCACTTCCTTGCCGGTCAGATCCACGGTGGCAATCGTGTTGCCAAAGGGGTGGACTTTGAGTACATCTTTGTAGGTCAGGTCACCCGCTGGCAAGGAGTCGCGCACGCCGCCCGCGTTCAGCACAGCAAAATTGGCGCGGGTTTTGTCCATCATGGCCTGCCCAATCAGCACCGCCAACGCGGCCGGTTGACGCCTGACGAATTCGCGGTCGCCGTCAAATTTGGCGTCGCTGGCCCCCACTTTGACACCCAATTTTTCCTGTCCAAAAGCCTGAAATGGGGCGAGCAAATCAAGCATGGCTGTGTCTTCAGCGATTTCGCTGGTGTAAAACTGTTTGCTGGTTTTGCCGTCTGCCGCGCGCACCGTCTTTTTCAGATTGACGGGAATCAACGCGTACTTGACCAGTTTGAATTCGCCGTTGCGGTATTCAAAATCTGCCCGGCCCACGTACTTGCCCCACTCGTGAGCTTGCACAATCCAGGTGCCATTTTGCCGTTCGGGTTGGCAGTCTGTACCCGGTACATAAGCCCGGTCTACTACGTTTTCAGCCTTCATGCAGGCGGGGTTTTGAGTGTGGCCGCCGACCACCAAGTCTAGGCCATTGACGGCGCGCGCCAGTTCCACATCGCCCGGCGCTTGAGATCCATGCTTGCCATTTTCATAATGGCCCATGTGGGTTGCGGCAATCACCACGTCGGCCTGTTTGCGCAGTTCGGGTGTCAGTTTGGCGGCTTCAGTGATAGCATTTCGGAACTCTATGTTCTTCATGTTGTCGGGGTGCGCCATCTTTTGGGTGTCTTCCGTGGTCAAGCCCATCACAGCGACCCGCAACCCGCCCAAATTGAACACTTTGGATGGCGCAAACATGCGCTCGCCCCCGCTGTAAATATTGGCCGCCAGCATGGGGAACTGCGCCAGGTCGCGCTGCATTTTCAGCACGAAGGGGGGTTTGTCAAATTCGTGGTTGCCAACCGCCATGGCGTCGTAGCCCAGCAGGTTCATGCCTTTGAAGTCGGGCACGGCGTCTTGCAAATCAGACTCAGGCACGCCGGTGTTCACGTCGCCCCCGTCCAGCAGCAGGCTGTAGCCGCCGCCCGCCGCCACGTCTGCGCGAATGGTATTGATGACAGTTTTGCGCGCTGCCATGCCGTATTCGCCATCGGCGTTTTTCCAGAATCGGCCGTGGTGGTCGTTGGTGTGCATCACGGTGATGCGGTAAGTTTTGTTTTTTTCCGGTCCTGGAGACGAAGGCGCGGCGCATGCGCCAAGCAGCGCGACAGCAAGTGAAACGACGGCGAACTTCATGGTTTTCATGGGATCCCTGAAAAAATAGCGAGGCGGGTTGATTGCCTTCAGTTCGCGGCAATCGGCTTGCTTGAATTATCTACTTTTGCCGGGCGTTTTTCCCGTCAAGGCTTAGCCCACACCACGGGTTTGCGTTGCTTCAGCCAGCCGTCGTATTGGTCGCCATAGGATTCTTCAATGCGGTTGCGTTTGACCTTGAAAGTGGGCGTTACAAAGCCGTTTTCGGGTGACCAGGTGGTCAAAACGACGGCAATGCAGTCGAGCTTTTCATGGGCCTCCAGTTTGGCATTCACAGCTTTGATGTGGGCCGTCAAAGATTCGGAAATCGCGGCTTTTCCATCGGATGTGGCGGCACGGGCCAAAGCATCGGGCGACAGCATGACCAAAGCCAAGGGCTGGGCAAAGTTGGCACCCGTGACGGCGCAGGCTTCCACGTCGGGGTGGTTGACCAACAGGTCTTCGATTGGGGCTGGGGCCACGTACTTGCCCTTGCTGGTCTTGAAAATGTCTTTGACCCGACCGGTGATGCGCAGGCAGCCGTCGGCCTCCAGGCGGCCTTTGTCTCCGGTGCGCAGCCAGCCATCAGCGGTCATGGTGTCGGCGGTTTGTTGCGGGTCTTTGTAATACCCCAGCATCAAGCACGGCGCGCGCATCTGAATTTCACTGGTTTCGCTGTCGATTCGGCTCTCCACCCCGTCATAGGGCAGGCCCACAGTGCCTGGGCGAAACGTGCCAGGCAGGGTGGCGTGCGAGACACCACTGTTTTCTGTCATGCCATACACCTCGACCAGGTCCAGCCCAATGTCGCGGTACCAGCGCAGAACATCAGGCGGCATAGGGGCCGCACCGCCCGCCGCCAGACGGCATTGGTCTAGCCCCAAGCCCTTCAGGATTTTTTTGCGGACGACGCCACCAATGATGGGCAAACCGAGCAAGAAGTTGAGCTTTTTAGGGGGAAATTTGGTGTGAATGCCCTGCTGAAACTTCACCCAAAGTCGCGGCACTGAGAAAAACACTGTGGGCCGCGCCCGGGTCAGGTCTTGCACAAAGGTGTCCAGCGACTCGGCAAAGAAAATGTGGCTGCCGTTGATCAACGCGCCTTGCTCAATCAGCATACGCTCGGCCACGTGTGCCAGCGGCAAGTACGACAGCAGTTGATCGTCGGCGTTCATCGTGACACGGCCCTTGCCCGTTGCACTTTTGAGCCCCCAGGCCATGGACTTGAAAGAGTGCATCACGCCTTTGGGGTTGCCGGTGGTGCCTGAGGTGTAAATGATGGTGCACAGCGCATCTACGTCGCGCATAGGTTCACCCGTCATCGGCTTGTTGGAGGCGATCAAGGATTCCCAGGAGCGGTCGCCAAACAGTGCCTTGAACTGGGTTTGCATGCCTGCTGGCGACAGCGGCATTGCCACCATCGGCAAGCCCTTGGGCACGCCATCGGCCAGGCTGTCGGTGTCGTCGAGCTTGCCGACAAAGCAGGCGCGGGTTTCGCTGTGGTCCAAAATATAGCGCAGGGCCTGGGCATTGAACGTGGGGTAAATCGGCACCGACACGTGGCCTGCCATCCAGATGGCCAGGTCGGCCAATATCCAGTGCGCGCTGTTTTTGCCCAAAATTGCTATGTTGCTGCCCGCAGGAAAGCCCTGGGCCACCAGCCAGGTGGCCATGCGCCGTGCCTCTTGACCTGCTTGCGCCCAGGTGATGTCTTGCTGGGCACCGCCACCCAAGGGCTGAGTCAAAAAAATCTTGTCAGCGCGCTGCTTTTCCCAGCGGTACAGCGAGGGCAGTTGATAGTCTGAGGGGGTCAATAAGACGGTCGATGCCATGGGTTCGCTCCTGGGTTGTTGGGTTGGATCATCGCCTAAATGACTGAGCCTGGCTTGGGTGTCTACCCTTGGGCGAACGGTCGGCTGGCGTCGCTGCACCACTCGCTCCAACTGCCCGCATACAGCGCAGTGCGGCCCAAACCAGCGATTTCCATGGCCAAAATATTCGGCACCGCGCTGACGCCACTTCCGCAGTGGTGCACCACGCGGGCGGGGTCGCGTCCGGCCAGCAGGGTTTCAAATTCGGCTCGCAACACCTCAGCGGGTTTGAACTTGCCATCTGCGCCCATGTTGCTCGCAAAGGCTCGGTTCAAAGCGCCCGGTATGTGGCCGGCCACAGGGTCCAACGGCTCGACTTCACCGCGAAAACGGGCTGCGGCGCGGGCGTCGATCAGGTGTTGTGTAGGTCGGCCCAAGTGGCCTAAAACGCTTTGCGCGCTTGCCAGGCGTGCTTTTTCAGGGGCCAAAACAAAGCCTTGGGCGTTGCGGGGTGCTTGTGGCCCGCTGGCAATCAGTTCAATGGCAGTCGGCTCACTGGCCGCCCAGGCCTGAAATCCGCCGTCCAGCACGGCCACGTTCTCGTGCCCTGCCCACTTCAACATCCACCACAGGCGGCCACAGTAATTGGCCCCTTGGCGGTCGTACACCACAGCCTGCTGGGCATTGTCAAAACCGATGCTGCCCAGCCAAGCCGCGAACTTCTCGCGCGATGGCAGCGGATGCCGCCCGCCATTCACGCCCTGGCCAGTTTTGTCGCTCAAATCGCGGTCTAAGTGAACGTAGAACGCACCCGGAATGTGCGCTGTCAAATAGGCGTCTTCGCCGGCGGCGGGTTGCATCAAATCGAAGCTGCAATCAAAGATCATCAGCTTGCGGTTTGCCGCAGTGTCCTGGGCTTGCAGTTGCTTGAGTTGATCGACCGTGATCAGGGTCGTGTAGGCAGTGTGGGCATGGTTCATTGCCCTATCGTAATCAATAACTGCCAGGCATCCAGTGAAAGCTGTTTTGAGCCAATTCATATCACCGGTGATATCAAGTTTGGGTGGAGCCCAAAAATATGACTCAAATAGGTCTCTAGCTCTCGAATAATATCAATAGTTTGCTATTTTAATAGTAGCAATACTCGAATCCCCAAAAAACTGCGTCGACCGCTCAGCCCACGGGCACCGCCATTGCCGTGCGGTACCACTCATGAAACTGCTGCATGCCGTCTTCCATGGGGCTTTGGTAGGGGCCAAATTCGTTGTCGCCGCGCTCGATCAGTGCCTTGCGGCCGGCGTCCATGCGCAGGGCGATTTCGTCGTCTTCCACGCAGGTTTCCATGTAGGCGGCTTGCTGCGCTTCGACAAATTCGCGCTCAAAGGCGTGAATGTCTTCGGGGTAATAGAACTCCACCATGTTCATGGTGCGTTGCGGGCCTTGCGGGTGCAAGGTGGACACGGTGAGCACGTGCGGGTACCACTCGACCATCACATGCGGGTAGTAGGTAAGCCAAATTGCGCCGTGCGCCGGTGGCACGCCCGCCCGGTACTTCAGCAAAGCGTTTTGCCAGCGCTCGTAGGCGGGCGATCCGCCTTGGCCGTCGCCCTTGGCATCGGCTTTGCCCAGGCGATTGGCTACACCCACGGTTTGCACCGAATACTGCGGGCTGAACTGCCATTGCAGCTCTTCACATTCGACAAACTGCCCCAAACCTGGGTGAAACGGCCCGACGTGGTAGTCCTCTAAATAGACTTCGATGAAAGTCTTCCAGTTGTAGTTGCACTGGTGCATTTCCACCCGGTCCAGCGCGTAGCCTGCAAAGTCCAGCGCCGCGCGGGGGCCCATGCCGCCCAAGTCGGCGTTGATGTCGCGCCGTGGGCTGCCAGGGGCATTGTGGTGGCTACGCTCAAACAGCAGGCCGTTCCAGCTGTCCAGCGGGTAATTGTGCAAATTCAAACATGGGTCTTCGGCAAAATGCGGTGCGCCCACCAAGGTGCCCGCAGGCTGCGCGCCCGTTGCCGAATAGGTCCAGCGGTGCAGCGGACACACAATGTTGCCCCCAGCCTGCGCAGGCAAACTGCCACGGCCTTGCAAAATCAAAGCCTGGCGGTGGCGGCACACGTTGGAGATCAATTCCACCCCAGTCGCGGTGCGCACCAAGGCCCGCCCACCAGACTCTTGCGGCAAGGTGTAGTAATCGCCCACTTGCGGCACAGCCAGTTGGTGGCCTACGTAGCGAGGCCCGTTTTTAAACAAAAGTTCCATTTCACGCTGGTACAGCGCGTCATCGAAATAGCTTGAAACTGGGAGTTGGGTCGAAGGCTGCTGGAATTGAAGACTTAAATCAGACATCACTGACCTAGAGGCTCCCCCTATGAAGGGGCAGGGATTTGTCACGGAAAACCGGACGAACCGGCAAAGCTGGCTGGATTGTACCCGTGGCATTCCGCGGGTCAGGTCAGGTTTGAAATTTCAAGCGCTGGTGACTAAGCTTGACAAGTTGACTGGACGCAACGCCCAGTTGATGCAGGTGCCGGTGTTAACCGACACTCATTGAAACATCACAAACACAGGGAAAAAATCATGAAATTCTTATCGATGGGTCGCGCCGTCATCCTGCCCGTGGCACTTGCCGCAGCCAGCATCGCCTGGAGTCACGAGGATGGCAAGTCACCCGAACAGCTGGGTGTTGTGTCTTTCCCGACATCGTGCGCGCCTGCGGTTCAGGTGCGATTCACCCGCGCCGTGGCGCTGTTGCATTCGTTCTGGTTCAGCGAAGGCGAAAAGGCCTTTCGGGAGGTGGTCGCGATGGACCCGAATTGCGCCATCGCCAACTGGGGCATTGCGGCAATTTTGATTAATAACACCTTTGTCGGCGGTGCATCCGCTGAAAGCGCCCGAAAGGCGCAGGAAGCCATTGACCGGGGCCGCGCAACCGGTGCCAAAACCGAGCGCGAGCGCGTGTACCTTGAGGCGGTGGCCCAATATTGGCAAGACTTTGCCAGCCGACCGCACGGCGCGCGAATGAAGACGCTGGCCAATGCGTTCGAGCAATTGGCAAAGCGCTACCCGGACGATGACGAAGCCCAGATTTTTTATGCCATTTACCTTACCGCCACGCAGGCGCCGACCGACCTGAGCTTTGCCGCGACACTGAAGGCCGCTGCCATTTTGGAGCCGCTCATGGTGAAACACCCCGAGCATCCGGGCGTGGCGCATTACCTGATCCACAGCTACGACTACCCGCCCATCGCTGCCAAGGGGCTGACGGCGGCGCGGCGTTATTCAGAAATCGCGGCATCTGCGCCGCACGCGTTGCACATGCCCTCGCATATCTTCACGCGGGTGGGCGCCTGGCAGGATTCGGTGCGAGTGAACCGCCTCTCTGCCAACTCCGCCAAAGTCGACAAATCTCCTGGCGACTGGCTGCACGCGCTGGACTACATGGCCTACGCCAATTTGCAACTGGCACGCGACCCGGACGCGCTTGACAACATCAACGAAGGCAAGTCCGTGCCCGACCTCAACCCTGCAGTGATGCCGATTGGCTATTCCCTGGCGGCGATGCCGGCCCGCTACGCCGTGGAGCGCGGCATGTGGAAGGAGGCTGCCGCACTGGAGCCGCGCAGCAGCCGCTTCACGTTTGCCGATGCCATGACCTGGTTCGCCAAGGCCTTGGGCGGTGCCCGCAGCGGCGACTTGGCCAGTGCCGAGCAAAGTGCGAAGTGGTTTGGCGATACTGCAGGCGAACTTTCGGTGGCCAAAAATGACTACTGGGCCACTGAAGTGCGGGTGCAGCATCAAGCGGCGATGGCCTGGATCGCGTACGCCAGAGGCAATACCGACGGCGCCCTGGCCCAGATGCGTGCTGCTGCCGATCTGGAAGACACCAGCAGCAAGTCTGCGGTTTCGCCTGGGCGGCTGATTCCTGCGCGTGAGCTGCTGGCTGAAATGCTGCTGCAAAGCGGAAACCCCTCCGAGGCACTGGCGCAGTACGAGCGTTCTCAGGTGAACGACCCTAACCGTCTGCGCAGCTTGTATGGCGCAGGTCTGTCCGCCGCGCAAAGCAATCATCGCGACAAGGCAAAAATGTATTACAACCGAGTCGTGCAACTGGTAGGCACTTCTGATGTGCGGCCCGAATTCAAGCAAATGCGCGAGTACATGGC
>JANPCR010000089.1:0-13902 GCA_031431035.1 Rhodoferax sp. | reverse complement strand
ACTTCAAGTCATCCCCGTTGCTGGGCGCGACAGCATGCTTTTGAACCTGAGCGGTGCTCACGGCCCGTTCTTCACCCGCAACTTGCTTGTCTTGACCGACAACGCGGGGCGCACCGGGGTGGGCGAAGTGCCCGGCGGCGAGAAGATTCGCCAGACGCTTGAGGATTCCAGGACGCTGGTGGTGGGCCAACCCATTGGAGCGCACCAGCGCATCCTGCAACAGGTGCAAATGCAGTTTGCCGACCGGGACAGCGGCGGGCGCGGCCAGCAAACCTATGATTTGCGCACCACCATTCACGCTGTCACTGCGGTTGAGTCAGCCCTTCTGGACTTGCTGGGTCAGCATCTGGAAGTGCCAGTTGCTGCGCTTTTGGGCGAGGGCCAACAGCGCGATGCAGTGGAGATGCTGGGCTACCTGTTTTATGTGGGTGACCGAAGCAAGACCGACCTTGACTACGTGAGCCAGCCAGAGGCGCCCAACGACTGGTTCCGCCTGCGCCATGAGGTCGCGCTGACGCCAAAGGCCATCGTTCTTCAGGCAGAAGCGGCCCGCGAAAAATATGGTTTCAATGACTTCAAACTCAAGGGTGGGGTGCTGCGCGGCGCTGAAGAAATTGAAGCCGTTATTGCCTTGCACGAGCGCTTTCCCCAAGCCCGGGTCACGCTCGACCCCAACGGTGGCTGGCAGCTGAAAGACGCGATTGCACTGATGCGCGACTTGCGCAGTGTGGTCGCCTACGCCGAAGACCCTTGCGGCGCAGAAGGCGGGTTCTCGGGCCGCGAGGTGATGGCGGAGTTTCGCCGTGCCACGGGCCTGCCCACCGCCACCAACATGATCGCGACGGATTGGCAACAGCTGGCGCACGCGTTGTCTCTTCAGTCGGTCGACATTCCCCTCGCAGACCCGCATTTTTGGACAATGGCCGGGTCGGTGCGGGTGGCGCAAACCTGCCGCGACTGGGGCCTGACCTGGGGCAGCCATTCCAACAACCACTTTGACGTGTCGCTGGCCATGTTCACCCACGTGGGTGCCGCCGCGCCGGGCCGCGTCACGGCGATTGACACCCATTGGATCTGGCAAGACGGTCAACGCTTGACCAAAGACCCGCTTCAAATTGTCGATGGCCACGTGCAAGTGCCCAAGAAACCAGGGCTAGGCGTGGAACTGGACATGGCCGAGGTTGAAACAGCCCACCAGCTTTACAAACAGCACGGATTGGGCTCGCGCGACGATGCCGCTGCCATGCAATACCTGATCCCTAACTGGAAGTTTGACCCTAAGCGGCCTGCAATGGATCGCTGAATTTCAAGTTCGAGCGAACCTAACCCGTCACCGTGAACTGCACGCAGTCAGCGGCCGCGTCAAGCACGCTGTGGCCCAGCGCAATGTGCCCGCTGGCACGCAACATCACCTCTTCGCGGCGCAGTTCAATCTCGGGCTCGCCTTCGACTTTGACAAAGCTGCCGTTGGTGCTTTGGTCGATCAAATAAAACTTGTCGCGCCTGCGCTCTATTCGGGCATGCTGGCGCGACGCCATGCGGTCTGGCACGACGATGTCGCAGCTGGCGTCTCGCCCCAAAACGACCGTCGTATTGCCTTGGGGCATGTCAAATACCTGATTGGCAAAGCGCAATTGAAGATCTGCTCGACCCGCGCCGGCTTGCAAGGAGGGCGTTGCCATGGTCAGCTCTTCGCCCGCCTGCCACAGCACTTCGCACACTGGCACGTCATCGCCTTTGCCTTTGACCGCCAATGCGGCAATGGGACGTGTGCTGCTGCGCAGCATGACTGACATCGCATCGACCGTGGCGCGGGTTGTCATGATTTGCCCGCCTCTGGCGAGTCCCGCCATGCGGGCAGCCAGATTCACCGTGTCGCCAAACACATCGCCGTTTTCTTCAATCACGGGGCCAGCATGAAAACCCACCCGAATCGCCCGCTGAACCCCCGCCACGATTGGCAATGCTGACACCATCAGCTGCATGTCGGTTGCCGCCAAACACGCGCTGTCTGCATCGGGCAGCATGCTCATGACCTCATCGCCAATCGTTTTAATGACCCGCCCACCATAGCGCACAGTGGCTGCCCGCAACAGATCAATGCACTCATCAATCATTTGCTTGGCAAGCGTATCGCCCAAGGTGTCGTACAGCTTGGTACTGCCTGAGATGTCTGCAAAGACCAATGCCTGGATTTTTGACATACTATATTATTGATAGCAAACTATGACCATAATACGAGAGCTAGATGCCATTTTCATTCAAAAACCGACCGCTTGACCGTCTCTGCGAGGGTCTGAGGCCGCAATATACCCAATTTGGGTATTTAAATCTGTTTTTGAGTCACTCTCGCTCGACTTCCAAATAAATTGTCCCGCACCAAAGTCTTGGTACGAATCGTTGATAACTTCCATCTGGTGGCCGCGCTCACTCAGCCCCTGAACCGTGCTGGCAGGCATAGTAGCTTCAACATTGATCTCCAGCCCCTGGTTGAACCGCCAGCGCGGCGCATCACAAGCCACTTGCGGGTTTTGCCCGTAATCAAGCATCCGCGCTAAGGTTTGCAAATGCCCCTGCGGCTGCATGTTGCCGCCCATCACGCCAAAGCTCATTTGGGGCAGTCCATTTTTAGTCAAAAACGCTGGAATGATGGTGTGAAACGGCCTTTTGCCCGGTGCCACCCCATTGGGACTGGCTGCATTCAGACTGAAACCATGGCCCCTGTTTTGCAGACTGATGCCAAAACTGGGTTCCACGCAACCCGAGCCAAAGCCCATGTAATTGCTTTGAATGAAGCTGACCATCATGCCCGACTCGTCCGCAGCGGTCAGGTAAATGGTGCCACCACGCCGATGGGGGTCATTGGGTGACCCTGCATTGAAGACCTGCGCCCGCCGGGTGTCAATCAATCTCGCCCTGGATGAGAGGTAAGAGTCGTCCAGCATTTGCTCGACCGTGATTTCCATGCTGGAGCCTTCTGAGACGTAGCGATACACGTCTGCAAAGGCCAGCTTCATCGCCTCGATTTGCAAATGCTGGGCATCGACGCCATCAGGCGCCATCGCAGAAATGTCGAATTTCTCCAAAATGCCCAAAGCCATCAAGGCCGCAATGCCTTGGCCGTTAGGCGGAATCTCATGCAATTCGAAGCCCCGGTAGGATTTGGCGATGGGTTTGACCCACTCAGCCTGGTGCGCAGCGAAGTCGCTGGCCTTCAGGCTGCCACCGTTTTGGCTTGAAAACTGCTCAATCGCCGCGGCAATTTCACCCTGATAAAACGCTGCGCCTCGGGTTGCCGCGATGGCACGCAAGGCCCGTGCTGCCGCTTTGAATTGAAACAGTTCGCCCACCGCAGGCGCGCGGCCAAACGGCAAAAATGCCTGAGCGAAACCGGGCAGCGATTGAAGTTCTTCCACAGGCGCTTGCCACTTGCCTTGGACAATCGGCGGCACGCAATAACCACGCTCGGCAATGTCTATAGCAGGGGCCAGCAAGTCGGCGAAAGGCAGCTTGCCAAAACGCTCGCTCAAAGCCACCCAACTGCTGACGGCACCGGGCACGGTGACCGAGTCAAAGCCCCGCTTGGGCGGAGCCATCGCGTCAGGGCCGTACTTGGCCCGGAAATAGGATTCTGTCCAGGCCACAGGCGCCCGCCCAGATGCATTCAAGCCATGCAGCTCCTGCCCATCCCACAGAATGCAAAACGCATCGCTGCCAAGCCCGTTGCTAACGGGCTCGCAAATCGTCATGGCGGCGGCGGCGGCGATAGCGGCGTCGACCGCATTGCCACCCTTGTGCAACATGCTCAAACCCGCCTGCGCGCCTAAAGGGTGCGAAGTAGACACTACGTTTCGGGCAAATAGCGGGACGCGAGTGCTGACGTAAGGGTTGTGGTGATTGAAGTTCACAGTGAGTTTGGCTTGTGCTTTGCCGCTGTGAGTACTTTGCGATGCAGTTGACGCAGTGACCACCAGATGCTAAAGGCCACCACAGGAATCGCCCAGGCAGCAGTTGTTTCGGGGCTCCAGGGCCAACCCAGCGCTTGAGCAGCCTTGGCCAGATAACTGACCAGCCCCGCAACGTAGTAAGTAATGGCCGCGACTGAAAGCCCCTCCACAGTCGATTGCAATTTGAGTTGCAAATCTTGCCGCGCATTCATGGTGGCCAGCAAGGCTTGGCTGCTTTGTTGCTGTTCAATTTCAACCCGAGTGCGCAGCAAATTGCTGATGCGCGACACTCTTTGCGACAAGGCATCTTGCCTGCGGGTCGCCCATTCGCAGGTGCTGCGGGCGGGCGTCAGGCGGCGATCCATAAAATCACGAATCGACTGCAACCCCTCAAGGCGCGTTTCTGAAATGTCATCAATGCGCTTGTCCACCAGCTCAAAGTAAGCACTGCTCGCCGAAAACCGGGAATGGGTGGCGGCGTGCTGGCTTTCAACTTGCCCCGCCAGCTTTGTCAATCGGTCCAGTAACAGAGGTTCATCGTTGCGGGTAGCACTGCGAATAGACTGCGCCAGCTCGGCCAACTCACGCTCGGCTGACGCCAGCACGCTGGAGGCCTCACGCGCCGCGGGCAGGCCCAAGAGTGCAGCCATCCGGTAGGTTTCGATTTCAAGCAAACGCTGCACCAGCCGCCCTAATCTTCTTGGCGTCATTTCGTGTGCAAACAGCAAAAATCGTGAAAACCCGTCAGCGTGGATAGCAAAGTCCGTGTAGACCTCGGCGCTGGCACCTGCCACTGAAGACGCAATCAGCGTCTCGTCATTGAGCATGCGTTTAACTACATTTTGGTTCTCAAACGACTTGAAAGGCAAAGCCCACAAATGCAGGCTCGCAAGGCATTGGCCAGGCAAACCCGCCAACCAGTCCTGCGGTACCAAATCCAGAGCGGACACTTCTTCCAAAGGGGCGACCTGCCTTGACTTCTCAGCCAAATCTCGCAAAAAAGTCCAAGTCACGAACTCGGTGTGCAATTCCCAACGAAAGCGGTACGCGCCCAAGTCCATCCTGATATGGGTGGAGGTTTGATCCGGTTGCGGCAAGTGGTGGTCGCGCAACAATGCTGCCACATGGGCACGGCTCGCCTCACGCTGTGCTGCATCACAAACCATGACTACGTGGGAAATAGCCAAAGGCGCAGACATCGCCTCGGGCGGGCGGGCATGTATTTCATTATGTAGCACAACGCGTTGCGAGTGCTGCTTGGGGTAAGACGGGCGTGGTGTCATGGTGTCGAAGTGTGAGCCCTGATTGTGACGCAGGTCGGGTACGGCCATGGTGGCACTTCCAATGTCACTTTCATTCAGCGAGGATCGTACCAACTCAATTCACATGAAAATGAAAAACGGCACCTAAAGTGCCTTTTTTCGAGTCAATCGCACGGCATGACTAATCCTCTACAAAGGCCTCTTCGCGCTTATTTTTAACTGCCGGTAGCAGCACAATAATGACCAAAACTGCGGCCGCCACCAACAATCCTGCTGAAAGAGGGCGAGTTACAAACACGCTCCAGTCGCCACGAGACAACAACAGTGCCCGTCGCAGGTTTTCCTCCATCATGGGGCCCAAAATAAACCCAAGTAGCAAGGGCGCAGGTTCGGCACCAATCTTAATGAACAAGTACCCAATCACGCCAAATATCGCCACCATCCAGATGTCAAACGTGTTGTTGTTGGTTGAGTAAACACCAATTGCACAAAAAAGCACAATCGCCGGAAACAAGAAACGGTAGGGCACCGTCAAAAGCTTGATCCACATGCCAATGAGCGGCAAGTTCAAGATGATCAGCATCAAGTTGCCAATCCACATGGAGGCAATCAAGCCCCAAAACAGCTGGGGGTTACTCGTCATCACCTGGGGGCCAGGCTGAATATTGTGGATGGTCATCGCGCCGACCATCAGGGCCATCACCGCGTTGGGCGGAATTCCCAGCGTCAGCAATGGAATGAAGGACGTCTGTGCGCCGGCGTTATTGGCAGACTCGGGGCCAGCCACACCCCGAATGTTGCCTTTACCAAAGGCAATTTCGCCCGGTTTGAGTTTTATTTTCTTCTCGATCGTGTAGGCCGCAAAAGCTGCCAAAAGTGCGCCGCCACCGGGCAAAATACCCAGCATCGAACCCAATGCCGTACCGCGCAGCATGGCCGGGGCCATGTCCTTGAAGTCTTGCTTGGTCGGCCACAAACCCACAACCTTGGCAGTGAAGACTTCGCGTTCATCTTCGTGCTTACTCAGGTTACTGATAATTTCACCATAGCCAAACACGCCCATGGCGATCACGATAAAGCCGATGCCGTCTGTTAATTCAGGAATGTCAAAGCTGAATCGGGCCACCCCTGAGTTGACGTCAGTGCCGACCAATCCCAATAAGAGCCCAAGCAAAATCATGGCAATGGCCTTGAGCAAAGACCCCGACGCCAACACCACAGCGCCAATCAAGCCCAAAATCATCAACGAAAAATACTCTGCGGGGCCGAATTTGAAGGCCAGCTCAGTCAGAGGTGGCGCAAAGGCAGCAAGAATCAAAGTGCCGACTGAGCCCGCAAAAAACGACCCCAACCCAGCAGCTGCCAGTGCAGGCCCGGCTCGCCCGTTCCTTGCCATCTGGTAGCCGTCAATACAAGTGACGACTGAGGACGATTCTCCTGGCAAATTAACCAAAATAGCAGTGGTTGAGCCACCGTATTGCGCTCCGTAGTAAATGCCAGCCAGCATAATCAGTGCCGAGACAGGTGGCAAAGCATAGGTTGCTGGCAAAAGCATAGCAATGGTGGCCACTGGGCCAATGCCAGGCAACACACCAATCAAGGTGCCCAAGAGGCAGCCAATAAAGGCATACAACAAGTTAATAGGCGTGAAGGCAACCCCAAAACCCAAGGACAGGTTACTCAGTAATTCCATAAATTGCTCCTTAACCTGTGATAAATGTGGGCCAAACTGGGAACTGCAGTTTGAGCAGCACGATAAAAGCCAAGTAGCTACCGATAGCCAGGCAGGTTGCCAGAATCAGCACATCCCGCAGCTTGAAGTTATCACCGGCTTTGCTGGCAATGATGGTCAAGGCGTAAATGCCTGCAATCAGACCCATGGCTGGCAACTTGATGCTAGGCAGCCCACCCAGCAAAATACCAAACACGATATTGGCCCCGATCACGTATCCCAAGGGGCGCCAAGCAATCGTGCCAAACGCCTCTGCGGCCTTAAAGTTTCCGGACAGAGCAAAAAAGGTAATGACCGCGCCCAATACTGCCAACAAAATCCCGAGCATGAGCGGAAAGTAGCCTGGGCCCATTCGGGCTCCGGTGCCAACGTTGTACTTGGTGGAGCCCCAAGCAAAAGCAATGCCGACCAAAAGGAACATCAAGCCCGAAAGGAAGTCTTTTTGACTTTTTATTTGCATACCGGTCTCCAGGAGATAAACATGACTCCAGATTCTGCACTCGAATAGACCCGAACTGGCATGTGGGTTTCACCTACGCGCGACCGTATTTGAGGTCGCAAAGGTGTCAGACAAGTGGTGGCGTCGAAGTCAACACCTCTTCGATCACCGTCTGTCCGTCTGCCACTTTGAGGGCGCCCGCCAAACGAAGGGGCCGCATTCCATCTGCAATACCTTGGGCTTTGAGTGCCTGTAGATTTGGTTCGCGGCTAACCCGGTCTTTGAAAGCTTCACTGACGGTCAGCAATTCATACAGCCCCATGCGCCCCATGAAACCCGTCATGCGGCAATCGACGCAGCCAACGGGTCGAAACGGCTTGTACGATCCGCTTAACTTCCAGGGCTTGACCAATTCGCCCAGCGCATCCCTAGAGGATGTTTCGTCAGGCACTTTGCACAATTTACAAAGCGTGCGCACCAAGCGCTGCGCCAACACTCCCAAGACGGTTGCATTGATCAGATAGGAAGGAATACCAAGCTCCATCAGCCTGGTGACAGCAGAAGGCGCATCGTTGGTGTGCAGGGTTGAGAACACCAAATGGCCAGTTAACGCGGCCTGCACAGCCATTTCTGCGGTCTGAATGTCCCGAATTTCACCCACCATAATGATGTCTGGGTCTTGCCGCATCAGCGCACGCAGGCCTTCCGGAAAACCAAAATCCAGTTGCGGCTGAACCTGGGTCTGATTGAACGAGGGCTCAATCATTTCAATCGGATCCTCCACGGTGCTGACATTGACCTCTTCAGTGGCGACCCGCTTCAGCGTGGCGTAAAGCGTAGTGGTTTTTCCAGAGCCGGTGGGGCCAGTGACCAAAATAATGCCATGGGGGCGCTTGACCAACGTCTCCCAGCGCTGGGCGTCATGCGGCGAGAAGCCAAGCGCGTCCAAGTCCTTGACGGCATTGTCGGGGTCAAAAATCCGCATGACCATTTTTTCGCCAAACGCGGTGGGCAAGGTCGAAATGCGCATTTCAATCTCGTCACCGCGCGGGTTGCGGGTTTTTATCCGACCATCCTGGGGACGGCGCTTTTCGACAATATCCATGCGGCCAAGCAGCTTGATACGTGCCGTCATGGCGTTCAGCACGCCCATGGGCATTTGGTAAACCGGGTGCAACACGCCATCAATTCGAAAACGAATCACACCCTGCTCCCGGCGCGGCTCCAGGTGAATGTCGCTGGCCCGCTGATCAAACGCATACTGCCACAGCCAATCCACCACCTGCACCACGCTTTGGTCATTGGCGTCCAACTGCTTGTTGGCTTTGCCCAGTTCCACCAATTGCTCAAAACTTGCGCCACCCGAGTTACCACCCGCTTTGGATGCCATTCGCACCGACTTCGCCAACGCGAAAAACTCGACTGTGAATTTGTGAATATCTTGCGGATTGGCCACCACCCTGCGCACAGCTCGCTTCGACTGGCGTTCGACTTCGCTGACCCAATCTGTGACAAACGGCTCGGCTGTCGCCACCACTATTTCAGTCGGCGTCACCTGCACTGGCAATATTTTGTGGCGCTCCGCATAGGCGGCGCTCATGGCGTCAGCCACCTTGCCTACGTCTACTTTGAGCGGGTCGATTCGCAAATAGTCCAAAGCTGCCCAACCCGCCAACCACTGAGACAACATTTCGATGTCAAGTGCTCGCCCGTCCGAAGTGCGCCGCATCGATACGCTAGCCAAACGAAGCAAAGGGTGCTGGGCGCTTTCTGCCTGCGCGCAGCGAGCCACCGTGCGGGCGGCCTCCTCCAGGCTGATCACGCCATCGGTTCGCAGCCATTGAACGAGTTGGCGCCAGGCAAGTGGCCCCACTGGAGTAGCGCGAGTGTTGGCGGTTATTTTTTGTCCGGTGGTCATGGCAAGTTTGGTTTGAGTAAGCGCACCCATTGGGTTGCCGGTAGCCCCCAACGTGCCTGGATGATTTCAGCCCGCGCCACAAGTTCAGCACGCTTGGGTCGAGAAGCAGTTCGCTGCGCCAAAACCACCGTATTGCCCTCCCGCGTAGCTTTGAAGGCCCAAATCGCATCGCGGCCAAACGCTGCGGCAATTTTGTCTGAACTGCGCTGAAAACTTGAAGAACGCCCAAAAAGATTCACAGTCATGCAGCCCTTTGGAGTCAAGAGCCTGCGACAGTCTTTGTAAAAAGCCTCAGTGTCGAGGACAGGCCCAGCGGCTTCGTGATCGTACAAGTCCACTTGCAAGGCATCGACGGCACCCCACCACCTGGGATTCTGGATTTCAAGAGCAGCGTCACCCAAAATGACTTGAATCCGGGTGTTGTCGACTGGCAATTTAAACCAACCTCGGCACGCCCTGATCACCTGCGGATTGATCTCAATCGCGCAGGTTTTCATCCGAATCACCTTGTGACAAAATTTAGTCAAGGAGCCAGCTCCCAAGCCCAACTGAAGTGCCTGCAGCTTGGGGACAGCCTCCAAATCAGTCAAAAGCAGCCACACCATCATCCGCTGGATGTACTCATGCACCAAAACGTTCGGCGCGTCCATTAGCATGGAGCCCTGAATCCATTGCGAATCAAGGTGAAGGTGGCGCACGGGGCCGTCGTCTGAAAAATTGACTTCCGGGAAAGCAGTGAGGGGTTTTTTCAAGATAGGCCCATTATCTCTAGCAATCAGCTGAATATTGAGAGACAAGGCAAATGAACCTCGAGTCAGTTTGGAGTTTTGTCAGCACCGACGGCACCGATATTGGGTTGCAAATTATGGGGGCCTTGGCCGCGTGGATCGTGGGCAGGTGGCTGATCGGTTTGAGTTTGCGTTTGATAGCGGCCGATTTGCAGCGGGGCGGGAAAATCGACCAAACTTTGGCAAATTACCTTCGCGCCATCATCTCCGTGCTGCTGAACGTCGTTTTGATTGTGGCCGTCCTGGAGATTTTTGGGGTTAAGACAACTTCCTTTGCCGCACTTTTAGCCGGTGCTGGTTTGGCCATCGGTACAGCTTGGGGCGGCTTGTTAACCCATTTCGCAGCCGGTGTTTTCATGCAGGTGCTGCGCCCTTACAAGGTGGGTGACACCGTGACTGCGGGTGGCGTGAATGGTGTTGTCAAAGAGCTGGGGTTGTTTGGCACCACCATTGTCACGGGCGACAACGTGACCACCATTGTGGGCAACAACACTGTCTTTTCAGGCACGATTCAAAACTTCAGCGCCTTGCCGCACCGGCGGGTTGAATGCCAGGCAACATTGGCGCATGGTGTTGACGCCATTGACGCCATTGACCGCCTCAAAATTGCTGTGGCTGGCATTGCCAACGTGGTGAACAACCCAGCGCCTGAAATTGACATTTTGCGGTTTACTCCTGAAGGCCCATCGCTGTGCATCCGGCCGTACACCCACACCGACCACTATTCAGAGGTGTTTTTCGACACACACAAAGCGATCGTCAGCACCTTCAGTGACGCTGGCTACCCCGTGCCGGAGACCCGCGTGTCATCGCGCAAACGTGAAGAGACCTGAACCCAAGCTGCAAGGCGCGGCAGGGCTTGAAGTGCATTGCGGGTCGTGGCCTGCATCAGATCAAGCTCTGACAAACCGCGCATTTTTGCAATTTCTTTCGCTATTCGCGGCAACTGGCAGGGCTCGTTCACCCCTTGTGCCTCACCGCCTTGCCGCTGAGCCTGCGTTTTATAAAGCCAGTGGGGCGGTATGTCTGGCGCGTCAGTCTCCATCACGATGGACTCCAATAGCAGGTCAGTGGCAAGCCGCCTGATGCTTTGGGCGGCTTTGAAGGTCACCGTTCCACCAAAACCCAGTTTGAACCCCAGTTTGATAAATTCACCCGCCTGCACTTCACTGCCATTGAAGGCGTGGGCGATGCCAGTCCAACGATGGCCATCCCGTGACAAATCACGCAAGTGTTTTAGCAAGCGGTCAGCCGAGCGCCGCACATGCAAGATCACTGGCAGACCAAATTTTTTGGCCAATTTCAACTGCTCGCGGTAAAAATACTCCTGCCGTTCCCGCAAGGGGCTGACACACAGCTCTGGAACAAACAGATCGAGGCCAATCTCTCCAACCGCCACCAATCTCGGATCTTGGCAGTGCAATTGCAACTGGGCTTGCAAAATTGCCAGATCTTCGTCATCGGCCTGTTTGACGTACAAAGGGTGAATCCCAAGTGCGAAGCAGTCGCCTTGGGCATGCGCCTGCAAACGCACCACGTCAAAGTTGGTAACCTGCACCGCAGGAATCACGCAAAACTGCACATTGACATCTGCGGCTCTCTGTCGCATCGGGACGGTTTGCCCGTCAAATTCGGGGGCGTCCAAGTGGCAATGGGTGTCAATCCAGTAAGGCATTTGGCGAACGTAACACAGACGGACACCAAAGAGAACAGTCAATCGGCTACAGGTACTGTTCCCGGGCCATGCAAACAGGAGAGAACCGTGCTACCGTTTGCACAGGTTTTCAAGTGTTGTACGGCAAAGGCTCAAGTATGGCGCGTCCCACTCTCTACAGCAGTTCCCTGTCGGCAGCGCCAAAGGCTGTTGGCCTTGAAACGCCTGGTGTTTCCACATCTGCCATTGATGGCAGTGCAAGCCGAACAGCCCGCCTGACTCGCCATCTGAAAAAGTATGTCCCAACTGGGGCAAGGCTCCTTTGGTCGGCGATTGGCTTGCTGACAGCCTTGCTAGCAGCTAATTTGTGGCTGACATTGCGCCCGGGCCCGGGCCAAATCACCCAAGAAATTATTGACAACGCGGTTCTAAAAACCCTTGAAACAGTTGATTTACCATCGCCCGCTGCCAAAGCCTACGAAGCGATTCTGCCGTCCGTCGTGCAGGTTCTTGGTTTTGTCAAAGGCAAAGACGGCAAAGAAGACGTTCAACAGGGCGTCGGCACGGGCGTGGTGATAGTTGACAAAGGCATCATCCTGACCAACCTACACGTCGTGCAAGGGGCTGACAGCATCAAGGTCATCTTTTCAGATGGACTGGAGTCCACCGCTTCAGTCACCGGCACCAAGCCTGAAGACGACTTGGCCGTCTTGCAGGCGCACAAAATTCCAGATGACATGATTGCGGCCACCATGCGGTCAACGGGCGATTTACGTCCCGGCGATCAAGTGCTTGCGGTTGGTTTTCCGTTTGGCATCGGGCCATCTGCGTCTTTTGGCGTGGTGTCTGGGCTTAAACGCGCTTTTCGATCGCCAGAAGGCAAGCAGGAAATGAGCAACCTGATTCAGTTTGACGCTGCTGCCAACCCTGGTAATTCGGGTGGGCCGCTGGTCACCATGGATGGTCAAGTGGTGGGCATCGTCACCGCCATTTTGAACCCCACCCCCCACCGCACATTCATTGGCATTGGTTTTGCGGTGCCGATTGAAAACGCGGCTTCAGCCGCTGGTTTGCCACCTTTCTAGAACAGGAGACACCCATGTCCGAAACCACACTGCAAAGCGTCGATACCGCCCAGTTGATGGAGAAAATTCTTTACGAAGTCAAGCGCGTCGTGGTGGGACAAGATCGCTTTTTGGAACGAGTCATGGTTGCCATGCTTGCCCAAGGTCATTTGCTGGTGGAGGGTGTGCCCGGATTGGCGAAAACTTTGACCGTCAAAACGCTGGCCAACACCATTCGGGGTGATTTCAAACGCATTCAATTCACCCCTGATCTGGTTCCCGCAGATTTAGTCGGTACGCGTATTTACAACCAAAAAACGGGTGAATTTTCAACCTCGCTCGGGCCAGTCTTCACCAACCTGCTGCTGGCTGACGAAATCAACCGGGCACCCGCCAAAGTGCAAAGCGCGCTGCTGGAAGTGATGCAAGAGCGACAAGTCACCATAGCCGGGGTGACCCACAAAGTACCGAGTCCATTTTTGGTAATGGCCACTCAGAACCCGATTGAAACCGAGGGCACCTACCCCTTGCCCGAGGCACAAGTTGACCGGTTCATGATGAAAGTTCTGGTCGACTACCCGACCGATGAAGAAGAGTTCGTTATCGTGCAACGCGTAACGGGTGCGCCCGTGGCTGTGACTGCGGTCGCCACCACCGAGCAGTTGGCCGCATTGCAGCGGGAGTGCCGCCAAGTCTATGTTGATCCTAGCCTCATTCAATATGCCGTGCGACTGGTGTCGGCCACCCGCACGCCTGTCAAGCACGACCTGAAAGATCTGGCACGCTTCATTACCTTTGGTGCCAGCCCCCGCGCCACGATTAACCTCGCAGAGGGTGCCCGTGCTTTGGCCATGCTGCGCGGACGCACCTACGCGCTGCCTGAGGATATGACCGATCTGGTGCCGGATGTGCTGCGCCACCGCCTGGTGCTGTCCTATGAAGCCCTGTCGGAAGGCCTGACGCCGGACGCTATCACCGCCAAAATTATGGCGAAAATTCCTGTGCCAGCCAAACCTTTGGCGCACGAAAAGCTGGCAGCTTGACGTGTTTGGCCTGTTTAAATTCAAAAAAACTGCCGCCCCTCCGCGGCCCCCCGAA
>JANPCR010000088.1:0-6263 GCA_031431035.1 Rhodoferax sp. | reverse complement strand
AAACACCATGCGTCGCGCCGGTAGGGCAAAAAAGTCCAGCCCATCCACGTAAACATCCACGTCTTTCAAAAAGTCGTCCACATTGTCGGGTGTGACCCCGGTGGGGAAAAGGCGCAAATCAAGCTCGGGGTTGATGTCCTTGGCCATTTGGGCAATGGTGTCGAGCTTTTTGTGTCCCATGTGCGGCATAAACGCCCCAGCCTGCCGGTTCAGGTTGTGAACGTCAAACTCGTCAAAGTCAGAAATATTGAAATGGCTGACGCCCAATCGAGCCAAAGTCAGCAAATGCGCGCCCCCCACACCGCCCAAACCCGCAATCGCGATTCGCGCAGACTTGAGCCGCGCTTGCTCTGCCACCGTGACCCAGCCGATGTTGCGGGAGAAGGCGCGGTCGTAGTCAAAGGTGATGGGGCTGGCCATGGGGATCCTCGCATTCCAATAATTGTGATGCCTAATGATTCAGGCAAAAGCCGCCTGCAAACATATCTCGGTATAGTACCAAGGCATGAGCCGCGACACCTTACGCCAAATTCTCGATTTCGCTCGCTGGGCACCCAGCGGCGACAACACGCAGCCGTGGCGGCTTGAGGTTGCGGGTGACTTTTTGATACGGGTACACGGTCACGACACACGAGACCATGTTTTGTATGATTTTGATGGCCACCCTGGCCATATTGCCCACGGCGCGCTACTTGAAACATTGCGCATTGCGGCCACGTCTTTCGGTTTGGCGGCGACCTGGACGGTTGCGTCTAGTGGCGAGCACCGCACGCCGGTTTACGATGTCACGCTGGTGCCTGACCCCAATATGAAACAGGACCCGCTGTTTGCCGGCATCACCACTCGCACGGTACAGCGCCGCCCTATGCAAACCACTGCGCTGACCACGACCCAGCAAAAAGCCTTGGTTGACGCTGCGGGACCAGGGTTTTCGGTTCAACTGTTCCAGCCCTTGGGTCAACGCCTAAAAATCGCCAAACTGCTTTGGAACAGCGCCCACATTCGCCTAACCTGCCCTGAAGCCTACCCCGTTCACCGAGACATCATTGAATGGAACGCCCGCTTCAGCAAGGACCGTATTCCCGATCAGGCGGTTGGCGTTGATGCGGCCACGTCAAAACTCATGAAATTTGTTTTGCAGAGTTGGGAGCGGGTGGACTTTTTCAACAAATACCTGATGGGCACCATCCCGCCACGCGTCCAACTGGATTGGCTGCCCGCCGTATGTTGCGCTGCACACCTGCTGGTGCGCCCAGACCGCGCGCCCACGCAACTTGAAGACTGGGTCAAGTTGGGCGAAACCGTGCAGCGGCTCTGGTTGACAGCCGCCGCGCAGGGCCTGCATTTTCAACCTGAAATGACGCCCGTTATTTTTCGGTGGTTTGCCCGCGCAGGGCGCAAATTCTCAGCCAAAGCATCTCTGTTTGATGATGCCTTGAGGTTATCAACTGACTTTGAACGCCTGACTGAGTCGCAACCCGACCAGCATTTTGGGTTTTTCGCACGGGTGGGCACATCCAAGCTCCCTCACAGCCGGTCTATCAGGCAAGACCTTAATGATCTGATGAAGGTTTGAGGTGCAGCAAGGCAGTGCCAGCCAAAATAAGCACAATGCCTAAACCCCTCAAAGGCGTAATGTGCTCTGCAAAGATCACAACACCCGCCAGCACGGTGATTGCGTTAGCCATGGCAAGCTGCAGCGGCACAATGACAGAAGCCCGCCCACGCTGAAAAGCCGCCTGCAACAACACCAACCCCAACACGTTTGCCAAAACGACCGCCAACAAGAGCGGATCGATCAAAATGGCCCAGGTCATGATGGTTTGACCTGGCCCTGAATAAGCTACCGTCATGGCTTTGGTGAGCACAGACCCGGCACCAAAACACAATCCGACCACCAAGGCCAGCAAAATCTCAGGCCGTGCTGAGCGTCGATTGGCGAGCAGCATACCCAAGCCAGCGGCAATGACCGTGCCCAGCAAGACCATCAATCTCTTGCTGTCAAAGGAAGTCACTTGCGAATCTTCAACATTCCAGGCCAATGCCACCGCCCCCAAAACGGTCATCAAAACCCCTGCCCATTCCATCCGACCCAAGCGCTCCTTCAAAAAAACCACGGCCATAATGACCAGCAACAGATCGCCCGCCGACATAAGCGGCTGCACCAGACTGATGTCGCCCAAGGCCGTGGCCTGAACAAACAGCACCCATCCCAAACTCGTCGCAAAAAACCCCAACATCCAACGCCAGTCGGTCACCAAGGCTTTGATGACCGTCCAAACTGGCTCGCCCCCAATCTTGGGTTGCCCGTCTGCCGACAGCTTCCACAAGAAATAGCCCAATTGAATGAATAGAGTGGCAGCGAGGGTGATAAGGACGACGGTCATGGCAAAGATTTTTTAATGTGATGGATCAACCGCTTTGAACCTACGCCTGCGACCTTGTCGCTGCAAATCTACGCTCCGCCGGTAATTGCGACAAGCTGACGGGCCAAAACCGATACAACGGGAAGGTCACCCACCACGCTTACGGTTCTGACCAAGGTGTTTCTTTCGGCTTTTGTTAAGCCCTGCAGATCACCGTCTTCGAAGTAAACGGCGGTGCCACCATAAAGCGCGAAACCAAGAGACGCCGCTGGGCGGAGTTGCGCCCAAAGGCGTTGCTGCGCCGGCGGCAAAACGTCCATACGCGGCTCGAAGGTGCCAGTCATTGAAAACGCCGTTTCGGCATCGCTGGAACCTCGTCGACACTTGCAAGCCCCAGCCTGTAATGCCAGTACGCCCAAGACCTTGGGCCAAATTGACCGGCCTGGGCATTCAAGACCACCGCACGAAGGGCGTCATCACCCACCTGATTGGCGAGATTCCGTACGTCCTCGTAGTCGCCCATATTCATCACTTGTGCGATGACCCGTTCTGGCATTTCGACCGCTTCATCGGGGGTTTTCCACCATACATACTTGGCAGCCAAACGCTTCAGGTTGGGCAAGTCCATACGACCCACGGCAGCCCCCCCCAAATCCGCGTTGTCGGGCTTAGAGAAAGCCATTGAGTCGAAAGTCATCGTGAGTCCAATAATGACACAAAAAAAAGCCCGGTGGAAAACCACCGGGCTTTTTGTATCAGCTTCAGCGATTAGGCTGATTTGCGGCGCATAAAACCCAAACCTGCGAGGGCCAAGCCCAGGAGAGCGAGTGAGCCTGGCTCTGGGATGCGGTTCGCGAACAATGGATCATTCACCTCAAAGGCCCAATTGGAACCCAGAACAACACCAGCATGTTTCTTAATATCTGCGTTGCCGGCAAAATCGCTGCAGGTAACTAAGGGGTTAGCAAGGTCAGCCGCTGCGCACAGAATCTCATTACCGACAGTCACGCCGCCGCGCTGGGCTTCGCTGTTGTCGTTCACCTTATTTAAAGAAGCCGCAGTGAATGATCCGTCAGTAACCAAGTCAAGCGCCAAAAACGACTTTGAGTTGAAGCTTGCATCAGCGCCAGACACTGTCAAATCATCACGGGTGTAGGCATAACCTTCACCACCCAAGCCCAAGGCGCCAAAGAACGTACCGTTGGTTGCGTTGGCGATCGTGGCGGCAGTGGTACCGAAAACGCTGAAATCAGGCGTTGCGTCGGTGTAGAGACGAAACATCTCGCCAAGGCCAAGCTTGCCGAACGGATCCACTGTTACGGTTTTGAAGTTAATGATAGCGTTTGTCAAACTACCGATTCCCTGCCCGCAGGCTGGACCAAAAAGACCGACATCTACGCAATCGACTTGCTGCGCAAAGTAACCGGTCATTTCCGATGTTGCCGAAGGCTGGCTCAAGCCAGAACCTGAAGTAACACCCGTCACGCGCAAAATACCTGCAAAGATGTCATTAGCAACAATGCTTGAAGACCCAGTCGAAGCTGGATTCACTCGCTGGTAACCAAGTGGGTCGTTAGCAGTTGCTGCCAAGCAGTCAGCGCCTACGCCACAGTCCGTAGACAATCGGTATTGATTTTCATAGGCAATGTAGTTGAACAGGTTCAACCCAGCGCCGAGCGTGGGAAATGCGAAAGCCGAGCCTGCGCTCAATGCCACCGCGGCAGCCAGTAATGTCTTTTTGAATGTAGTCATCATTCTCTCCGGTTGAGGTTAAAAGTCAGCCGCACGGTGCGGTCTAAGCTAGATAAGCATACTCTGTGCCACAATTTTTCATACTCCATTAAGCCCATGATTTATATGAATTAAATACAAAATCAAACACCTACCCAAAACCAACCTTCGAACTGAATGTAAGAAATATCGACATGAAAAAGCTGTGAATTGGTAGCTGACTGACAAACCTGGCGTTTTGGTGCCCCAGAAAGCCTCAGCTGCGCACCCAAAATCGTTCGACTTTTTTTGACTTTGGATTGCCTCCGTACATCTTTTGGGCATACGCCGCAAGGGTCTTCACACAATCCTGTCGAGACAAAAAAAACTCCTTAAACTGACTGGTGTAAAGCGCCATAGCATCCACTTTTCGATCGAATTGATGCGAAATGGGTAGACTAACAGGGTTTAAATTCAATTTTTGAATGTTAGCACTAACTTTCCTATGAAGCACCATGAGACGGAGCAAATAGAAACTGACGACTGGAACTGCAAACACGCGAACGATCCATGGCTTGAGGTTTTTCATAAGCGCTGTTTCGGCATAAGCAGAGGACGCTTGGCGCCACGCAAGGGTTTCGTCAATTGGCGCTAGCGTTTGGTCGGTGGACTCACACGGATAGAGCGCAAGCTCGTTCAAGCGATAGCGCGTGCTGTGTGGTATGCAACAGTAAGGTGCGTCTTCGTAATAAAACAAATTGGGGCGTTTCGACCAGGGCTCGAATAGCTGGTATGTCAACACATGATCTACGTGCCAACCTATGCCTAACGGGACATAAAGCTGGTCGTAATCCATTGCCGACAACAAGGCGAATACTTTTTCTCGCAGCGCGGGTAGCCAAACAATGTCCTCCGCGATGGGGGGCCGAAAAATATTGCCAATCTTTTTGTAGGGTTCTCGTCTGAACAATACGTCTAATTCACCCAAGTTTAGTGACTCAAAACCTAAAAACTTGGCCGCGTCTATTTCCTCTTGGTATCTCGCTGGACCAGACTGAAGGGCGCCTGAATTGACGCCTTCTGCAAAGTCAGTAAACAGGTTCAAAACTAGAACTGGTCCCTCGCCTTCTTCGACAAGTCGGGCGATCGTGCCGCCACAAGAAAAAACAGCGTCGTCCAGATGCGGAGAGACAAAAATTGCCTTGTAATGGGGTCGATGCCGGGGCTCAAGCATTGTTCGTTTGAGGTTGCAAATCAAAATACGTCGCAGAAAGCTCCTCCACGACTTTTTCCAACTCAAAGTACTTTGCGTGCTGAAGACTTGCAGCGCCTTGTGCAACCCTGAGTTGAGGGTCAGAAGCTAATAGGCGGAGCTTTTGGGTCAAATCCTCGACAGATTCAGGGTTAACGATGAAACCATTCAGACCCTCGTCAACCATCTCCTCTGCCGCATCAATTGCCCTGGTGACAATCACTGGGCGACCAAAACGCATGGCTTCCATTGCAACCAAAGGTTGCACCTCTTGAAGTGATGGCAAAACAAAAGCGTCACATGCGGCGTAGTACCTTGCCAGTGTAGGGTGATCCAAAAACCCCAAAAACTTAACACTATTGGCAACTGACAACTGCCCACAAAGTGCCTCAAGCGCCGGTCCCTCTGGGCCACGCCCAGCGACCCATAAAACTGCCTCAGGCACGTCCCGCAACAACGCAGCAAAGGCCTTAATCAAATAGCCAATGTTCTTCTCTGGCCCCAAACGTCCCGCGTACAAAATTGTGAACCCTGTTGATCGCTCGGCGGGGACAACCCGCGAAATATCACCAAAAACAACTGGGTTGGTGATGTAACGCACAGGGGTCTTCACACCCTCAGTGGTGATGCGCTTTGCCAGATTTTTAGATGGCGAAATTACGAGGTCAAAACGGTTATTGAAGTCAACCATCATTCTGCGAATCAAGCCACGTAAAGGGCGCATAGGCAAAGGCTGCGTTAACACTTCCGCGCTAAAGTGAAATGTCGACACCTGCGGCAGCTTGAGCGATTCTGCCACCACACAGACCTGGCGCATCATGAAGCCAACGTAGTGGTGGTGCACCAAATCAGGCTTGACGGTTTGCAAAATGCGCCGGACAGTCGCCGTCGACGGCAGGGCCTGGTAAAACCCATAGGCTTTGAGGGTGAAGACG
>JANPCR010000087.1:0-18834 GCA_031431035.1 Rhodoferax sp. | reverse complement strand
CGGGTCAATTTTGAACTCAAACAAGCCACGCAGCGTCATGTGGCGCCGGCTTTGATCGTTGATGAGTTGGGCGTACTCTTTGTAAGTGTTCCAGTTGTTGGAGCGGGTGCTGTGTTGCAACTTGGTGATCACATCGGGCGTCCACATGTGCTCTTCGCCACGCACGCGCCAGGCGTACTCTCCGCCCGCGTCCAGCATGTTGGTCAGTACCGGGTCGTCACTGAAGGCCGCGTTGTGCATGCGAATGGCCTCTTCGGCAATTTCAAAAACGCCAATGCCCTCGACCCGGCTGGGGGTGCCCGTGAAGTACTTGGCAACCGTGGCCGTGCTCAGGCCAATCGCCTCGAACAACTGGGCACCGCAGTAGCTCATGTAGGTGCTCACGCCCATTTTGGACATGATTTTGGACAGGCCTTTGCCGACCGCTTTCACGTAGTTGTAAATCGCTTTTTCAGCGCTTAAATCACCCGTCAAGTCTTTGTGAATATTGGCCAGGGTCTCCATCGCCAAGTAGGGGTGAACGGCTTCAGCGCCATAACCCGCCAACACGCCAAACTGATGCACTTCGCGGGCGGTGCCGGTCTCAACCACCAAACCAGCCGTGGTGCGCAAACCTTCCACCACCAAGTGCTGATGAATGGCCGACAGCGCCAACAGCGCCGGAATAGCGACTTGGCTTGACGTGACACCGCGGTCGCTGATGATCAGTATGTTTTTGCCGCCTTTGATGGCGTCTTGCGCTTCTGCACACAATGACGCCAGCTTGGCTTCAACGCCCTCGCGACCCCAAGCCAGCGGGTACGTGATGTCGAGCGTGTAGCTGCGAAACTTGCCTTGCGTGTACTTTTCAATGTCACGCAACTTGGCCATGTCGGAAAAATCGAGAATCGGCTGCGCTACTTCAAGCCGCATCGGCGGGTTGACCTGGTTGATGTCCAGCAGGTTGGGCTTGGGGCCAATAAAGCTGACCAGGCTCATCACAATCGCTTCGCGGATCGGGTCGATGGGCGGGTTGGTCACCTGAGCGAACAACTGCTTAAAGTAGTTGTAAAGCGGCTTATTTTTGTCGCTCAACACGGCCAGTGGGCTGTCGTTGCCCATGGAGCCAATGCCTTCTTCGCCCAATTGCGCCATTGGGCTCATCAGAAATTTGATGTCTTCTTGGGTGTAGCCAAAGGCTTGTTGGCGATCCAGCAGGGTGACATGGCTTTCTGACTCGGATGCTGGCTCCCCGGTGCCGCCCACCACGTCGTCAAGCCGAATTCGCAAATTCTCGATCCACTGCTTGTAGGGCTTGCTGTTGGCCAGGTTGGACTTGAGCTCCTCGTCGTCAATCATTCGGCCTTGTTCCAGGTCGATCAGAAACATTTTGCCGGGCTGCAAACGCCATTTGCGAACGATTTTGTTCTCTGGCACAGGCAGCACGCCCGACTCTGACCCCATGATGACCAAGTCATCGTCGGTGATGCAGTAGCGCGAGGGACGCAGGCCGTTGCGGTCCAGCGTGGCGCCAATTTGGCGACCGTCGGTGAACACAATCGACGCGGGGCCATCCCAAGGCTCCAACATGGCGGCGTGGTATTCGTAAAACGCTTTGCGGCGCTCGTCCATGGTGGTGTGCTGCTCCCACGGCTCGGGAATCATCATCATCACGGCTTGGCTGATGGGGTAACCCGCCATGGTCAACAGCTCAAGGCAGTTGTCAAACGTGGCAGTGTCGGACTGGCTGGCAAAACTGATGGGGTACAACTTTTGCAGGTCTGCGCCCAGCACCGGGGACGACATCACGCCTTCGCGGGCCTTCATCCAGTTGTAGTTGCCCTTAACGGTATTGATCTCGCCGTTGTGGGCCACGTAGCGATACGGGTGGGCCAATGGCCACTCGGGGAAAGTGTTGGTCGAAAACCGCTGGTGCACCAAACCCAAAGCCGAAACGCAGCGCACATCTTCCAAATCTCGAAATAAAACACCAACTTGATCGGCCAGCAGCAAGCCTTTGTAGACCACCGTGCGGCTAGACATGCTGGGCACGTAATACTCTTTGCTGTGCTTCAAATGCAGATTTTGAATGGCGGCACTGGCGGTTTTGCGAATCACGTACAACTTGCGTTCCAACGCGTCTTGCACGATCACGTCGTTGCCACGGCCAATGAACACTTGCCGCAAAATGGGCTCTTTGGCGCGCACGGTGGGCGACATCGGCATGTCGCGGTTCACGGGAACATCACGCCAGCCCAGCAAGACTTGGCCTTCGGCTTTGATGGCCCGCTCCATCTCTTGCTCGCAGGCTTGGCGCGAAGCATGCTCTTTAGGCAAAAAGATCATGCCAACGCCGTACTCACCCGGTGCGGGCAAGGTCACATTTTGGGCCGCCATTTCTTCGCGGTACAGCGCATCAGGCAATTGAATCAAGATGCCCGCGCCATCACCCATGAGTTTGTCAGCACCGACAGCGCCTCGGTGATCCAGATTTTCAAGAATTTTTAGCGCATTTTTGACAATGTCATGGCTCTTGTGGCCCTTGATGTGCGCCACAAACCCGACGCCGCAGGCATCGTGCTCTTGGTCGGCGCTGTACAAACCGTGCTGTTGAAGGTGCGAAATCTCTGCTGCCGTGGTCACAAGCTCACTCCTAAAAATCGTTGCGTCATTTGTCTCTGATTTTAGTGCACTGCAACATCACATTCAAGAAAATTAATTGGGGTCAGATTCCAATTAATTTTGCCGAATGCTTGCCAATGATTAATTGGGGACAGATTAAAATAGATAGCTAACAGGCCTTATTTTTCATTGCAATTTCAAGTATTCAGTAGTTCGATTTTTGGCAAATTGGGGCGCCCGGCAAGCCCTTTGGCGACTCTGCGTTGCGTCTTTTTTTGCAATTCGTTCACAAAATCGCTGTTACCTAAGGCCCACCCACTCATCACTGAGGCGGTTAAAACCGACTGCTGCATGGCCGTGATGCCCGCCTGCACTAACTCAGCATAGGCCACTTCGCGCGAGAACGGCGTGTTGCCCAATTCCCAAAACAAGGGGTGCGGTTTGATGAGCTTGTCCGCCCGCAACCCCGCGTAGTGCCCATAGCTGGACCAAGGGTAGTCGGCGGGGAGGTTGGCGATGCCAGCTCGCACTGGGTTCAAATCAATGTAGGCCATGCAAGCCAGCAAGTAGCGGTCTGTTTCTATAACGGTGGACTTGTACCGCCCCTCCCACAATGTGCCAGAGCGGCCGTGTGAGTCATTGAACAGACGCACATAACGCCTGCCCACCGCTTGCATCATTTTGGGCAATGAATCCGCGGTTTGCGGCGTTGCCAAGAGATGGAAGTGATTGCCCATGAGCACATAGGCATGAACGTCAACGCCGAACTTCTCAGCGTTTTCGAGCAGCAGATCCAGCAAAAACTGCCGGTCGCCGGATGAAACAAAAATCGCCTGCCGGTTGTTACCGCGCTGGATAACGTGGTGCGGATAACCGGGAAGTGTCAGGCGAGGTAATCGGGCCATTGTGATGCGAAGTTAATTTCGCATCATGATAATTGGAATCTGACCCCAATTAAATTTACTTCTGATTGAGCAAGCCACCCAGCATGCCCATCAGGTCGCCTGAATTGCCCAAACCGCCTGCGGGTGCTTGGCCATGAGGGGTGAGTTTGTCGATCAGTCCGGGTAGCATCTGTGCCAAAGACCCAGCGGCATCGCCTTGGCTCATTCCCAGCTTGGACGCCAGGTCGCTCATCATGTCGCCACCGAGAACCTGACCCAGTTGATCGCCTGAAATCGGCGCGTTTTCTCCTGAGCCAACCCAGGACTTGGCCATGTCACCCATGCCTGCCTGGTTGAATTTTTCCATCAAGCCGCCCAGGCCCCCTTGTTTATTGTCGTTGCCCAACATGCCAGCAACGATTGGCAGCAACGCCGCCAAGCCACCCAAACCTCCCAATGCGCCTAGGCCACCTTGTTGTCCGCCCTGTTGCTGTTGCTTTTGGCCGCTCATCATGGCGCCTGCTGCGCCGATCACCGTGTCTAACAAACTCATCTGATTCTCCCAAAGGTTGATAAATAGAACTGGCGAATAGTATTAGATCAGCGAAAAATTACAAAGCCAAATGTAAAAATTCTGAAGGCTCGAAAGGCAGGAGTCTGGTAAATCGCCAAAAAATTGACAATTTCTCTTGTTTTAAAGGCCGCCAATTGACTTTTTGGGCAACTCAGTTGGATTACAGTGAGGCGATGGAGACATCAAACTACCAGGCAACTTGAACCTGACTTCCAGCAGTGGGAGCAAGCCAAACAGGCTCAACAGTTCACGCAGTTTGTCGGCCGCCGCACGGTTTTGACGGCCGTTGTACCGCGCAATGATCAGTTCGTTTTTCATGCTGTGCTCCCAACCTACCAGCTCGGTCACCGTCACTTGGTAGCCACAGGCTTCCAGGTAAAGGCAGCGCAAAACATTGGTGATTTGACTGCCCATCTCACGCGTGTGCAAAGGGTGGCGCCAAAGCTCAGCCAGTGTGCTTCGTTTATCAAAAAGGGCTCGCCCAGCATTGAGATGGCGCGCCATTTCAGCCTGACAGCACGGCACCAGCACCATGAATTTCGCCTGTTTTTGCAAACCAAACGCGATGGCATCGTCGGTCGCTGTGTCGCAGGCGTGCAAGGCGGTCACGATGTCAATCTGCGGCGGCAGTTCGCTGGCCGTGGTGGCGGCGGCCACGCTCAGGTTCAAAAACGACATGCGCTCAAAGCCCAATTTCGCGCTCAGGTCTTGCGACTTCTGCACCAGTTCCGCACGGGTTTCAATGCCATAAATGTGCCCACCAGCTTTGGACTTGAAAAACAGGTCGTAAATGATGAAGCCCAAGTACGATTTGCCCGCGCCGTGGTCTGCCAAAGTTGCCTGGTGACAGTCAACTGCCAATTCCAGCAGCAGTTTCTCAATGAACTGGTACAGGTGATAAACCTGCTTGAGTTTGCGGCGCGAGTCTTGGTTGAGCTTGCCCTCGCGGGTCAAAATGTGCAGTTCTTTGAGGAGTTCGATGGACTGGCCTTCCCGAATTTCAGGAGCCAAAACTGCAGCTTGGGACGGGTTGGCAGGCTTCCCAGCCCCGCCAGCCTTGCCAGAACCTGCTTTGGGCAGCGCCCGGGATTTCAATTTGACAGTCATAGCGATCTTTTGAGGTGTGGCCCGACATCCAGCGCCGCCCAGCCGCCCTGCCCAAGTTCGGTCAGAGTTTGCTTATTTTTTTCAAAAATCAATTCGGCACTGTCAAAGGACTTCATGGCGACTTCAATGCTGTCTTCGCGCAACAAATGCAGGATGGGGTAGGGCGAGCGATTGGTGAAGTGGGTGATGTCAGCCTCATCCGCCCCACCAAATTGGTAGCTTGGGTGAAAACTGGCAATTTGAATGTCGCCTTCCAGATCCAACGTCCGCAAGGCTTTGTCTGCCAAAGGCAAAAAGGCGTTGAAGTCCAGAAACTCCTGAAATGCCAAAGGCAAGATCAGCAAAGTAGTTTCCCGTCGACTGCGTTGCTGCTCCACCAAGACAGTTAACTCGGTTTTCAATTGGGCCAGCACCTCGGCATTTGAACTCGCAGCACTTACAACCCAGTGAATCTGTCGTTTTGAATGAACCGCCTTGGCAAAGGGGCACAGGTTGAGCCCGATCACGGCGCGTTCAAGCCAGCGCTGGGTGTCCGCCAGCACGGTGTCCGAATCTAAGCCATCGATAGGATTCATGGCAGCAACCGCGTGCCGGTCAGGCGTTCGTGCTCGCGCGCGGCAAATCGATCAGTCATGCCGGCAATGTAGTCTGCCACCACGCGAGCCAAGCCACGGGCCGGGTCGCCCCCGTGGCGCGAGGCTTCAGCAATGGCACTGAAACCTGCCTGCATTTGATCTGGCGCATTCATGTAAGCGCTGAACAGCCCCGCCACCACCTTTTTCGCCTGGCCTGTCATTTGCATGACCTGGGTGTGGCGGTACAGGTTTTGCAGCAAAAATTTCTTCAACACCGTCGATTGGGACCGCATGGGTTCAGAAAATTGCACCAAAGCGGGCAGTTGCCGCACTTCATCGGCACTTTGGGGTTTTGCAACTTGCAACGCCGCCCCAGTCGCCGAAATCACGTCATACACCTGCGCGCTCAGCATGCGGCGAATGGTTTCATACAGCAGCCTGCGAGCTTGGCCATGGGCAGCCAAATGGGAGTGTTCAGCCAGCGCTTCGCGCCTAAAATTATCAAACAGGGCGACGTCCTGCAATTGCTCCATTTGAATCAAGCCGGAGCGAATGCCATCGTCAATGTCATGCGCGTTGTAGGCGATTTCATCGGCCAAATTGCACAATTGGGCTTCCAGGCTGGGCTGGGTGCGCTGCAAAAAACGCTGCGCCACGCTGGCGCTTGAAGCAGGCCGCGCCTCAGCGGCGTCGAGCTCTTTGGCTTTGGCGACCGAGCAGTGTTTCAAAATGCCTTCGCGGGTTTCAAAACACAGGTTCAGGCCATCAAACAAGGGGTAACGCTGCTCCAAATGGTCCACCACACGCAGGCTTTGCAGATTGTGCTCAAACCCGCCATGGTCTTGCATGCAGTCATTCAAAGCATCTTGTCCCGCGTGGCCAAACGGCGTGTGTCCCAGGTCATGGGCCAAGGACACCGCTTCAACCAGGTCTTCATTCAAACCCAAGGTGCGGGCGATGGAACGGCCCAGTTGCGCCACTTCCAGCGAATGGGTCAAACGGGTGCGAAACAGGTCGCCTTCGTGGTTTAAAAAGACCTGGGTTTTGTAGACCAAACGCCGAAACGCGGTCGAATGCACGATGCGGTCCCGATCCCGCTGAAACTCACTTCGGGTTGGCGCTGGGGTTTCTGCAAAACGCCTGCCATGGGTTTGGGCGGGGTGGCAAGCGAACGCAGCCAAGCCGGGCTGCTGGTGGGCAAGTGTCACGCGAAGCCCATAAGGCAATGCAAAAGGCTCGTCACAGTCACGGCTAAGGATAGCTTTGGGCGACTAAGTGCGGACTTGGCCAGACTTGAGCGACTCAGGACGGCTTCAGTGGCGCTGGGGTGGTCAGGTCAAAGTGCGCGTCTGAAAACCCGGTTTGCCCAAAACTTGTTTCGGCAAATCCAGTGTCATGTTCTGCACCGTCTGCCAAGGGGCTCGCCAAGGTGGGCGCTTCGTCAGGGGCTGCGTTTTCGCGGTGCAGGGCTTGGTCTTTGGCGCGAGCGGCTTCGATCAGGGTCAGCTCTTCGGGCGGTAAGGAAGATTCTTGAAACAGCGCCCAGACGGATTCGGTGTCACTCTCATGGGCTTCAGCAACGGGGATAGGCGCGTGACGGTCGTAAAACCCATCGCTGGCATTTAATCCCACGGCGGCCTTGACGGGAGAGGCTTTTTTCATGGCTGCGTCCCTAGTGGGCAAAAGAGATGTTGACCCTCTGCCGTGCACAGCAAAGTCTCAGGGTCAAACGGGTTGAGGAAAGGTTTTTCACACCCACAATTGATTCTATCGCCAAGTGGATCACGGCTTGTTTGCAGCAGTCATAACCACCCTGGCTCAGATCGAATAATGCTCTGATTCGCTGGCAATTTGAAGGCATACGGCACGGCACATGCTGACGGCCCGTTCGTTGGTGATGCGGTAAAAAATCTGCACGCCGTCGCGGCGTTTGCCCAAAACACCCGCCTGGTACAAGGTGTTCAGGTGTTGCGACATGTTGGGCTGCGTGGTGGTGATTTCTTCTAGCAACTGACTGACGTTCTTTTCGGCGTTGCACAGGCTGCTGATGATTTTCAGGCGCATGGGTGCCGACATGACCCGAAAAAGCTCTGCCGCCTGGTCAAACACCTGGTCGGATTGCAAGGCTTCATCTGTCGGAACTGATGGCGCTGAAGCCACTGAAACTGCTTTTTTCACCTGTCCTCCTCCTCTGTGGCTCGGCACCCCAGCGCCCTTGAGGGCGCTGGCCCATTGGGCAAAAGGGTCGTTTGGCATCTTTACTGCCCCGAAAATGTAGCTCAAATACAGCCGCAACAGGCTTTTTTGTGGTTTCAGCGCTTGCGTTGCCGAAGCGTACGACTGAGCAAAATGACGGGAAGCAGACCCACCAGCACCAGCGCCAAGCTGGGCAGTGCCGCCTCGCCCAGGCGTTCGTCCCGCGCCAATTGGTAGGCCATCACGGCCAGGGTGTCGCTGTTGAAGGGTCGCAAAACCAGTGTGGCGGGAAGCTCTTTCATCACATCGACAAAAACCAGCAGGGCCGCGGCGCCCGCCGACCGGTTGATGAGCGGCCAGTGCACGCGCAGGGCCAAGCCCCAGTCGCTCACGCCCAACATGCGCGCAGAATCGTCAAAACTGCTTGGAACCCGCGCGTAGCCGCTTTGCACCGATTGCAGCGCCACCGCGCAAAATCGCACTAAATAGGCCCAAACCAGGCCGAGCGACGTGGCCGTGACCAGCGACACCACCGCACTTTGCGGCCAAGCGGCCTGCAGCCAGCCCAGGGGCAGCAGCATGCCCACCACGACCACGGCACCCGGTATGGCGTAACCCAAAGCCACCAGGTGAACCGCCGTGCTGTTAAACCAATCTTTGCTGCGTCGTACGCCAAAGGCCAGAGCCAAAGCCAGCAAAACCGCCAATACAGCGGTGATGGCCCCCAAGCGCAGGCTGTTCAGCGACCAAGTCAAAAACTGGCCCCAAGCCAAGTCTGCCCCTTGCGCCAATAGCGGCCTGAGCATGAACACTACGGGCAGCACAAAACCCAGCAGGATGGGCAGCGTACAAACTGCCCAGGCCACAAGTTGCTGACGGCCTTGCAGCCTTGCGGGCTGGGATTCAGCGCTTGAGCTGACGCCGCCCCGGCTGGCGGCAAAGCGCATACGGGCTTGGGCGCGGTTTTCTAACCTGAGCAGCAGGGCCACGAACATGAGCAAAACGGTGGCCAGTTGGGCGGCGGCAATTCGGTTGTCCATGGCAAGCCAAGCTTTGTAAATGCCGGCTGTGAAGGTTTGAATGCCAAAGTAACTCGAGACACCAAAGTCGGCCAAAGTCTCCATCAAGGCCAGTGCGACACCCGCCGCCACTGCCGGGCGGGCCAGGGGAAGGGCAACTTTGAGCAAGCGCCGGCGCAAGGGTGCGCCCAGCAGTTTGGCGGCTTCCATCAAATGCGCGGCACGGTCATTGAGCGCAGTTCGGGCTAGTAAATAAACATAGGGGTAGAGTACAAAAGTGAAGACCACCACGGCGCCGCCCAGGCTTCGAATTTCCGGAAAAACCCGGCCCTGCAAGCCAAAAACCTGCCGCAGCCCTGATTGAAATGGCCCACTGAATTGCAAAAAATCGGTGTAAGCGTAGGCCACAACATAGGCAGGCATAGCCAAAGGCAGCAGCAAAGCCCATTCAAAAAAGCCCCGCCCTTTAAAGTCAAACAGGCTGACCGCCGCCGCAGTGGACAGCCCCACCACTGTGACACCTACCGCGACCATCACGCACAACAGCAAAGTGGTCAGCAGGTAGTCTGGCAGCACGGTTCGCCGCATTTCGCTCACGATTTGGGCTGAGGCGGACATCGATTCGCCCAGCGGCAGCCACGACGCCAGGATGCCCAGCAGGGGCAGCAGCAGCAAGGCGGTCAGAGTTGCCAAAAAGACGTGGTAAAGCCGACGAAGTCGCATGAAGGTGGGTGCACAAAAACGAACTGTAGCGCTGGGAAAGGTTAAAACAAGGCGACCCGGCCCTGGAAGGTTTCGACACTTGACCGAATCTAAATGCGAATTGTAAGCATCTACAATTCGATTCATGTTTTTAGAGGTCTTGCAACTTCAGGTTCGTTACCCAGGTGATGGCGCAGGCGCTGGGCACGCCGCTGTCGATGGCGTGTCGCTGGGCTTGCGCAAGGGCGACATTGGCGTGCTGATTGGGCCATCGGGCTGCGGCAAAACCACCTTGTTGCGGGCCGTGGCCGGGCTGGAGCCGGTGGCCGCGGGTGAAATCAAAATGTCGGGCACAGTGATTGGCAGCGCCCAGGTCAATTTGGCCCCTGAAAAACGCCGCATCGGCATGGTTTTTCAGGATTACGCGCTGTTTCCGCACCTGGACGTGCGCCACAACGTGGGGTTTGGCATTCACCATTGGCCCAAGCCCGAACGCCGCGCCCGCGTGGCCGAGGTGCTGGATTTGGTGGGCCTGACCGGCAGCGAAAAACGCTACCCGCACGAGTTGTCCGGCGGGCAACAGCAGCGCGTGGCCCTGGCCCGCGCCATGGCACCCCAACCGCAATTGCTGCTCTTGGATGAGCCATTTTCGAACCTGGACGTCGATTTGCGCGAGCGCTTGGCCCAAGAACTGCGCAGCATCTTGAAAGCCGCAGGTGCCACGGCCCTGTTCGTGACCCACGACCAGCTCGAAGCCTTTGCCATTGGCGACACCATCGGCGTGATGTCGGAAGGCACGTTGCACCAGTGGGACGACGCTTATTCGCTGTACCACCGCCCCGCCACCCGCTTTGTGGCCGATTTCATTGGCCACGGCGTTTTCGCGCCCGCGACCATTCGGCAAATTGACGGCCAAGTCAAAGTGCAAACGCCCCTGGGCGACCTGACCGATGTGCTGGAATGCCCTTTGCCCAGCGCCTACCCCAACGGCGAATGCGACGTGTTGCTGCGCGCTGACGACATCGTGCACGACGACCACGCCCTGGTGAAAGCCGAAATCATTCGCAAGGCCTTTCGCGGCTCCGAATTTTTGTACACCCTGCGCCTGCAAGACGGGCAACTGCTGATGGCCCATGTGCCCAGCCACCATGACCACAAATTGGGCGAGTGGATCGGCATCAAAGCCGAAGTGGACCATGTGGTGACGTTTGAGCGAACGCTTGCCTGACGCGCAAGCCTGAACAGGTCGATTTGAGGCATTTTTAGCAAAAAAGAACCTGCAGGTTCTTTTTTATCAAAAATGCCTCAAAAACGCCAAAATATGAATAAAAAAGGCCTCTAGCTCACGAATATATTCAATAGTTTGCTATATATTTAATAGCAATCGGCGATATCCATTTACCATCGATCAACCACCTTACCTAGGCAAAACCACCTCTAGATTGACCCGCCCATGTCCCAACCCAACAACTCATTTGGCAACGCGCCCGCAATCAAAAATTAAAAAGCCTCTGGGCAAGTGCACAGAGGCTTTTCAATGTTTGGCGTCAATGTTTGGTGGTGATAGGTGGATTTGAACCACCGACATCAGCATTATGAATGCTGCGCTCTAACCAACTGAGCTATATCACCGAGGACCAAATTATAGCCACTCTGGCAGGGCGTTCAGGCCGGGTGGGTTGAAATTCAGCCCATCGCCTTCTTGGCGTAGGCGCTGCACCAGGCTTTGGCGCCGACCTGTTTGGCCGGGTACAAAGGACAGCCGCCCGACGCAGCACCCGCTTGAGCCTGGAACAAAGCGCAATTTGAGCAATTTTGATCGGCTGCGAATTTGGGGTATTTGGCTTTGTCTACGCGGCTGGCCTCGGCGACGTAGCCCAAAGCGGCGGCGGATGGGTCTTTCTCATCGACCATCGCCCCGGCTGCTGCAACTGCAGGCGCTGGGCTGGCAGCGGCGGGAGGTGCCGCTGCGGGCGCAGGCTGTGCGGCAGCGGGTGGCGCAACCGCCACGGGGGCGGGCGTAACCGGCACTGGGGGTGCTGCGGGCGCGACGGCAGCTGCGGGCGGCGGCGCTTTGTCGGAGCAAGCCGCCAAAAGCAAAGCACCGGCCACAGGCAGCGCCACGGGCACGATAGAAATAAACCGGCGTCTTGAAGTCATGGTTTTCTCACTTTAAAAAATCAGGGATCAATAGGATCCAAAAATAAGGCGATTGGGTCACTTTTCGACCACGCCGGTCATTGTCAACCTGCTTGCCCTGATTGGGGAGAGCCAAAACCCTTAAAAAGCACATCTTGCGGTCTGAATCCGCGCCTTATTGGTGACGAAATGCAGCTATTCGCTTGGTCACAAACGCGTCCATGCCCTCTTTTTGATCGTCGGTGGCAAACAAGGCATGAAAAAGCCGCCGCTCGAACATCACGCCATCGCTTAAGCTGCTTTCAAACGCCCGGTTGACCGATTCTTTGGCCGCCATCACCGCAATTTGCGAATAGTCACAAATCATCAACGCTGCTCCCAAGGCTTCATCTTGCAGCTTGTCCAACGGCACCACGCGGCTCACCAGACCCGAGCGTTCCGCCTCTACCGCGTCCATCATGCGGCCCGTCAAAGCCAGATCCATGGCTTTCGCCTTGCCCACGGCGCGGGGCAAACGCTGCGTGCCGCCCGCTCCGGGAATGATGCCCAGCTTGATCTCAGGCTGGCCAAATTTGGCGTTGTCGGCAGCAATGATGAAGTCGCACATCATGGCCAGCTCGCACCCGCCGCCCAATGCAAAACCGCTGACTGCCGCGATCACGGGTTTGCGAATGCTGCGAATGGTTTCCCAGTTGCGGGTGATGAAGTCGCCTTTGTACACATCAGCAAAGCTGTAAGAGCCCATGGCCCCAATGTCAGCGCCAGCGGCAAAGGCTTTTTCGCTGCCGGTCAAGATGACGCAGCCGATGGCGGGGTCGGCGTCATAGGCTTTGAGCGCGGTGCCCAGCTCAGTCATCAGTTGTTCGTTCAGGGCATTGAGCTGCTTGGGGCGGTTCAGCGTGATGACAGCCACGCGGCTGGCTTCAACGCGCACTTGGATCATCTCAAAAGTCGGCAATTCAGGGTTCATTCAGGGCTCCAATCTTCAAAAATTGACCTTCACTATAACCAAGCCCATACCGAACTGACGCCAAACCGATTTCGCGCTGACCGCCCATTTCACGGCGCTTACCAAACTGAAAATAATTAACCGACCGCTTGGTCGGGAAAAGGCAATTCGGTGGTAAATTGCAGCTTGTTGCGAAATTGAAAGGCACGCCATGGCTCAATTGTCATCAGACTCCACCACAGATTCCAGCGCTGTCCCTGCGGTTTTGTACTCAGACCTGGGTGGCGTGGCCCTCATCACCTTCAACCGCCCGCAAGCGCTCAACAGCTTCAACGAGTCCATGCACCACGATTTGTGGGCTGCTTTGGACCAAGCCGAAGCCAACCCCGCCATTCGGGCGCTCGTTATCACCGGTGCGGGTCGCGGCTTTTGCGCTGGGGCCGACTTGGCGGGTTTTGACGTCGCCCCAGGTCTGGACCAAATTGAACGAGCCGACCCCGGCCCCGTGATCGACAAAAACTTCAACCCCACTGCCCGGCGCTTGCAAAATTTGCGCATGCCCACGGTGGCTGCTGTCAATGGCGTGGCCGCTGGGGCTGGCGCGTCATTTGCCTTGGGTTGCGATATCGCCATTGCCGCACCCACAGCCAGCTTCATTCAGGCGTTCAGCAAAATCGGGCTGATTCCCGATGCGGGCAGCACCTGGCTACTGACGCAAGGCGTCGGCCTGCCACGCGCATTGGCCATCGCCATGACGGGCGACAAAATCAGCGCCCAACAAGCCAAAGAATGGGGCATGATTTGGGAGGTGGCCGATGACTGCGTCGCCGCCGCCATTGCCATGGCGCAGCGATTGGCCATCATGCCCACCAAAGCCCTGGTTGCCACCCGCCATATCCTGCGCGACAGCACCTCGCGCACCTTCAGCCAGCAGCTCGACGTAGAACGCGACACACAATCCGCCATGGGCAAAACGCACGATTACATTGAAGGTGTGACCGCGTTCCTGGACAAGCGGGTGCCGCATTTCAGGGGGAATTAGGGGTGCGTTTGCGCGTTTTGACTTGGTTTGTGCCTTGGTTTATGGCTTGGGTTATGACTTGGGTTTGGCCGCTGGTTCTAATATCCAGCGCGCACAGCGTCATGGCTGCGCCCAAAACGAGTCGATCCGTCCCTTTGCCCGCCACGGTTTTGATTGGCACCGACTTTGGCAATGGCCGCTATGTGTTTGACGTGCCGCAGCGCTTGGCAGATTGCCCCAAAGAAATTGAAGCCCGCGCCTACACCCACTATGCCGAAGCCTTGCAAAAATGGCGTGCTGACAAACTGGCCTTGCCAGGCGCTTCACTGCCAAAACCCGCCAACCTGACCGAACTACCCAGCTTGAACTTGGTGGCATCCAAAGAATTGAAGGCTTTGGCAGAAGGAACCTGGAATCCCACCAGCCTGGCGGCCAGTCCCACAGCCGACGCCACCGCGTCCGCAGGCAAACCAATCAACTTGCTTCCCTTTGTTGCTGCCAACGAGAGCTACACGCCCTGCTGGGTGTTGGGTACGGGCCATTGGCGGGGCGCTGGCCAAGGGCGTCAGGCTGAGCAGGCACCCAGTGAGATGACTTGGGCCATCGCCAGTCGCTCGGCCACGGCCATTCGGTCCTTGCAAGGCGTCACCAAAGCCGTAACATGGGACAGCGTGCCAATCAGCTTGCAGCTTGAGTTCGCCCAATTGGTCGCCAAAACGCCCGCGTTGTCCAATCGGCTGCAAACCCTGTTCAGCGACAGCCTGGGCCGCGCGATGGACTGGAAATTAATCGCCGCCCAACCCTTAAGCGCCAAATACCAGGGCAAGCCCACTGCCTTTTGGTCAGCCACAGTGCTGGTCGATTCCGGCCACACGCTGACCATGATCGTCAACGCCAACAGCCGCGAACTGTGCTGGTGGCACGCAGGCACCGAGGACGAAATGGAAGACAAAACCGTGCTGGCGCTGGCGATTAGGCCGCGTGAAAAATCAGATTGGTGGCTGGTTAAAAATCAACTTTATGATGGCTCCACCTTGGGCTTGATCGAACCGGTGGCAACCCGCGACGGTTGCCGCCTTAAAACCATCACCACAACCGGGTATTCCGGCTGACAAGCTGCCGAAATTTCATTCAAACACCATGACCGACACAGCAAACGAATTGGCCCAGCGCGTGGCTCGCACCCTATTTGCGGCAGACCGAGCGTCTCGCGAATTCATGCAGATGGAGCTGATTGCCTGCTCACCGGGTCGCGCGTCCATGCGCATGACGGTGCGGGGCGAGCAGCTCAACGGTCACCAAATTTGCCATGGTGGTTTTATCTTCACGCTGTCGGATTCGACCTTTGCCTTTGCCTGCAACAGTTACAACAAAAACACGGTGGCCTCCGCCGCCAGCATCGAATTTTTGAAACCCGCCCACGAGGGTGATGTGCTGACCTGCGAGGCGCAAGAGCAAACCTTGCAAGGTCGCCACGGCGTGTACGACATGCGGGTGACCAACCAGCGCGGCGAAGTTGTGGCTTTGTTCAGGGGCAAAAGCGCTCAAATTGCTGGCCAATGCATCCCCGAGAGCGATTTATGAAAACTTTTGCACTCGAAGCCATTGAAAAAGCCAGCGTTGATGAGCTGCGCGCGTTGCAACTTAAACGCCTGAAGTCCACGCTGCAACACGCCTACGCCCATTCTGCCGTTTACCGTGCCAAGTTTGACGAAGCAGGCGTTCACCCGGATGAATGCAAGACATTGGGTGACTTGGCCCAATTTCCCTTCACGACGAAGAAAGACCTGCGCGACAGCTACCCCTATGGCATGTTCGCCGTGCCGCGCGAGCAATGCGCCCGCATCCATGCGTCCAGCGGCACCACAGGCAAGCCAACCGTGGTGGGCTACACCGCTCGCGACATCGCCATGTGGGCACAGGTGGTCGCGCGATCCATCCGCGCTGGGGGCGCACGGCCTGGCGACTTGGTGCACATTTCGTATGGTTACGGCTTGTTCACAGGCGGTCTGGGCGCGCATTACGGCGCAGAAAAACTGGGCTTGACGGTGGTTCCGTTTGGCGGCGGCCAAACAGAGCGCCAGGTGCAGTTGATCACCGACTTCAAGCCAGACATCATCATGGTCACCCCCAGCTACATGCTGTCGATTGCTGAAGAGCTAGAACGTCAGGGTTTGCAAGCGTCTGACACGTCGCTGCGCATTGGCATTTTTGGGGCCGAACCGTGGACCAACGACATGCGCACCAGTATTGAGACCCGCATGAAAATCGACGCGGTGGACATTTACGGCTTGTCTGAGGTGATTGGGCCGGGCGTTGCCAGCGAATGCATCGAAAGCAAAGACGGCCCGACCATTTGGGAAGACCACTTTTACCCCGAAATCATCAACCCCGAGACGGGCGAGCTGGTGGCCGATGGCGAGATGGGCGAGCTGGTGTTCACCAGCCTGACCAAAGAGGCGCTGCCCATCATTCGCTACCGCACCCGTGACCTCACGCGCCTGCTGCCGGGCACGTCGCGCACCATGCGGCGGATGCAAAAAATTACGGGTCGCAGCGACGACATGATGATTGTGCGCGGGGTGAACGTGTTCCCCACGCAGATAGAAGAGCTGATTTTGAAGCGCCCCGAACTCAGCCCCCATTACCAATGTGTGTTGCGCCGCACTGGCGTGATGGACGACCTGACCTTGCGGGTTGAAACCCGCGCGGGATTGGGGCCAGACAGTCAGCAAGCCCAGGCTGCCGCCAAACTGCTGCAGCATGAAATCAAAGCCTACATTGGCACCAGCGTTGACATCGAACTGCGCGCGCCCGGCGGGGTGGAACGCAGCGTGGGCAAGGCCAAGCGCGTGTTGGACGAGCGGGGATAAACGCAGATTCTGCGACGCAATCGGCGCGGAGAAACTCAGCGCGGAATCGCGTAGGTGCCCACCGCGTGCGCAACCACCTGCGGGCTGCCTTCCGAGTACAAAGACACTTCGCCCACGGCCAGCGTCTTGCCGACCTTGATCAGTTTGCAAACGCCAATGATGTTTTTATCCGCTGACGGTTTTCGCAAAAAATTAACGTTCAGGCTGGTGGTGACGGTCAACGGGACAATCCCAATCTCACCCAATATCGCTACATAAAGCGCCACATCAGCCACCGCCATCAGCACTGGGCCAGACACCGTTCCACCGGGGCGCAGGTCAGCAAAATCTACCGCGTAACGAACTGTGGCGCAGGCATTGCCTACCTCCACCACTTCGCACTTGTTTTGCGGAAACGATGTTTTTAAAAACTCGGAAATTTCTGTCTTGGAGGCCATGGCTGCTTTCTTGATTTTCAATGAGGCTTAGAGTTCGAAAGGTCAGGTTGAGAGGATTCTGGTGGATCGTTGTGAACTTCCAAATCGTTGAAAAACAGCCTCAGGCCAGGGCTAACTACCAAAACCTCTTGCAGCCACTTTTTTAGCCGCTGCGTATCCACGCCGACGCGTTGAATATGAGCGCTGACCGTACCGCAGAGCCGGTTGCCCGTTTCTTGCGACGCAACTTCAAGCCGTTCGTCGCCCGCAGGTTGCCCATATTTGAAAAACATTCGCAGCGTCACGTCCGGCTTTCTTGCCGTCACTGTCAGTTCGCTGCACAGGTTATTGATTAGAGATATTCCAATTGCCTGCAGTTGGATCGGCGCGTCTTGAACCTGCTTGAAGGGGTAGTCCAAGTGTGTATAAACAAACTGAAGGTAAGGTGCGCCCCCAACGGTTCGTTTGATGGCATGGCCTCGGCCATCATCCGCGATGCTGAAGGTACAGCCTTCCGCCTTGACCCTGATGGTCGTGGCATGTCCCGCTTGTAATTCGGCCAAAGAATACAAAACCAAAGCCCGCACCACGCTGCCCGCTACGTCCTGCGGATCAGGTTGGGGTAGGAGTGTTGAGGACATCTTCAAAATCGCGACAGGTTCAGTCAGAGCAATCGCCCGGCATCGCCGGGTGCATGCGGCACGATGACCTGTCTTCAAAACTGCCACCAGGCATGCCCCAAGCATGAGCGTAGACCAGGCTCCCATCTGGGTTGAGTTGAATCGTGATTTCTTCGCGAAACAAGGCAGAATCATTGCGATTGCCGCTGCCAAAAATTACTTTCAATTCACCAGCTGTGCCGACTTCAGCCAACACCTGTTCGTGCGGTAACACCACTGGAATCTCGGACATCACGGGCCACAAACACAGTTTTCCGTTTGGACCGCAGCCGAGCAGCGTTGATTCGGTGTGCACGATGGTGCCGTTATGCAAAGTGGCGGTGTAGCCAAGAAGGGCGGCTCGCGCACCCTCCAGCATTTGGACTTTCAGCTCGCCTTTGAACGACTGGTTTTCTTCATTGACGCCTTCGCCACAGTAGGTTTTGGGTCGAGTAGCCAGCGCAGTGAGGAGTTGCATGGTTGTGTTGTCTAGAGATCAGCGATTAGCGATTTTGGTGGAGTGCGCTCACGATAGTCCGTCGAAATTGGGGTCAGAGCACAAATTTTCTCGGCCTTTGGTCGACCCTGCGGGTGCTGCGCTGTGCTTGCAGAAAAATTGTGATCTGACCCCAATTTCGCCTACCGCGCGTGGACATTCAAGCATTCAACCAATCCGAAATCCGCTTGTCCCGCGCCACCAGCCGCCAAGTGGTCACGCCCTGGGGTAAGGCCAGCGGCAAGGTCAGCAGGCGCTTGTCACGCGCTACGACGGCGGAAATTTTGAGCGCGGCACCCGCGTACAGCGCTAATTCTTCAAGTTTGCCAATGCGCCAACGGCTGGCGGGCTGGGCTTTGCCTTTGCCTTTGGTCGCAGGCACTTCAATACCCAGCCATTCGTCGCCCGCAGCGAATCCAGCGGCTTCTGCAGCACCGCCACGCAGCACGGTTTTGATTTGGATGCTGCTGCCTTCAACCACCCGCAAGCCCAGCGCCTGCGCCACTTGCGCAGGCTCGGCCAGCACACCGACGCCCGCAGTGGTCAAGAGCGATTCCAGCGGCAACTCAGCTGTGCCGTGCACCCAGGCTGCAAGTTCTGCGGCCCAACTTCGGTCTGTCAGA
>JANPCR010000086.1:0-15832 GCA_031431035.1 Rhodoferax sp. | reverse complement strand
GAACACGCTGTTTGCGTCGTCTTGCCAGACTTCGCCGTTGATGGTGACAAAGTTATTGATGCCGTTTGCAGTCGCGCGTTCCAGTCCTGCCTCCAGCCCAGCTATCGCGCGCAGGCAAGTCGTTTTGCCCGAGCCGGAAGGCCCAAACAGCGCGGTGACACCGCTGCCAGGCAATCTCAAATCGACATCCAAAGTAAATACGTCGCGCTTGATGTGCAGGCGCAGTTGCAGGCCTGTGTTGGGCGCTGTCATGCGGGCATCATCAGGCGCTGACGACCCCGGCTGTCGACGATGTAAAGCGTCAATAACACCACAAACGAAAACGCCACCATGCCCGCTGACAACCAGTGGGCTTGGGCATATTCGAGCGCCTCGACATGGTCGTAAATCTGCACCGAGACCACGCGGGTTTTGTCGGGGATATTGCCGCCCAGCATCAGCACCACGCCAAATTCACCCACTGTGTGGGTAAAGCCCATCACTGTCGCCGTGACGTAGCCTGGCTTGGCCAGCGGCAGCACGACACTGGTGAACGTGTCCCACGGAGAGGCCCGCAAAGTGGCCGCCACTTCCAGCGGGCGTTCGCCTATCGCTTCAAACGCGTTCTGCAAAGGCTGCACCACAAATGGCAGTGAATAAATGACTGAACCCACCACCAGCCCGGCGAAGGTGAAGGGCAGGGTGTCCAGCCCCATCGACACCATCGCTTGCCCCACTGGCCCGCGCGGCCCCAGCGTCACCAGCAGATAAAAACCAATCACCGTGGGTGGCAGCACGATGGGCAGGGCCACCAGGGCGTTGACCGTGCTCTTTGCCCATGAGCGCGTGCGTGCCAGCCACCAGGCCAGCGGTGTTCCCAGCAGCAGCAGGATGAGCGTGGTCAAACCCGCAAGCTTGATGGTGAGCCAGACGGCACCGAGCGTGGGGTCAACTGCCACAGCAACCACCTTCTTTAGATCTCATAACCGAAAGTGCGGATGGTGGCGCGCGATGCGTCCGTTTTGAGAAATTCCATGAACGCAATAGCCGCCACGTTGTCGCGGGCGCGCAGGAGCAACACCGCATCCTGCTTCAGCGGCGCGTGCAGCTCGGCGGGCACTTTCCACATCGAGCCCGACTTCAACTGGCCGTTCTCCATCACCTGCGACAGCGCCACAAACCCCAGCGGCACATTGCCACTGGCGACAAAGCTATAGGCCTGCGCGATACTCTCGCCAGTGACAAATTTCGGCTCCAATGCATTCATTAAATTGAGCTTGCGCAAGGTCTCAATCGCGGCAACGCCGTAAGGTGCCGCCTTGGGTGAGGCCAGCGCCAGCCGCGTGAATTTGCCCGATTTCAGCACCTCGCCTTTTGCATCGACCAGGGCAGCATCCACCGACCAGAGCGCCAATCGTCCCACGGCGTAGGTGAAGCGGCTGTTGGCCACCGCCATCCCATCGGTTTGCAGGCGCGCGGGGGTTTCGCCATCTGCTGCCAGCAACACGTCAAACGGCGCGGCATTGGTGATTTGTGAATACAGCTTTCCGGTCGAAGCGGAGGATGTCAGCACCGTGTGACCCGTTGTGCGTTCAAACTCGGCAGCGATGACTTTCAGCGGTGTGGCGAAATTGGCAGCAACCGCAATGTGAACTGTTGCGGCGTGTGCGCTGACGCTCCATGCCATCGCCAAGCCGGTGACGGCAGGCAAAACCGATCTAAAAAACAAGCCCAAAAAAATGAAAATCCGTAAACGCATTGCTTGGATGGTAGCGCCAAATTTTCGTCGGGTCGTCGAAGAGTTGGTCGATCAATATTGCTATTATAGATATAGCTTCTCATGCAATATCTACGAGAGCCAAGGTGCTATTTCATCAAGAAAAATGACAAATTTTGTCTTTCTTTGCCAATAATTAACCTATAAGTTAATTATTGATCTTCTTGTGACCCAATTTGCGGTACACCGTTGCACGGCTGATGCCCAGCTCGCGCGCGGCTTGCATCACGTTGCCTTTGGCTTGCGACACGGCTTTGCGGATCAGCGCGATCTCCACATCGCGCAGGCTGTGGTTGTCCCCGCCCAGGGCACCCCATTGCGAGGGCGCGGCGGTGTTGGCGCGCTGAACCTTGGTTTGCGAGATGGCGTTGAGGCGCAGGCCCGACCACAGCGGCACATCCATGGGCGCAGGCTCGCCGTAGGCATCGCGCCCGGCGGAATCGAAAAGCATCTCGAACGGCATGGCAAACAGTTCGCTGCTGTGCACAGGCGCAACGCCGCTGCCGCCGCTGCCATCATTGCCCCCAGTTCGACTGGCATCGCTCAAACTGGAAACCATTTGGCGCGCCGTCTGGTTGGCACCTGTCACCCAGCCATCAGCATCCAGGCAGACCAGGCCATCGCTTTCGTCGCCCAACTGGTGACCCGGCCAGTTCAGCCGCACCAGCAAGCTGTGGGCGCGGGCGAGGGTTAGCGCGTTTTCAATGCTGCGGGCTGATTGCGCCACCAGATGTTTGAGCTCGGGGCGCTCATCGACTTCGATGCCGGTCAAATCCAGCATGCCCACACACTGGCCGTCTGGCCCAAACAGCGGTGCACCGGCGCAACTGTAGGCCGCATTGCCATTGAAGAAATGCTCGCCTCGATGCAACCAGATAGGCTGCAGCTCGGCCAGTGCGGCGCTGATGGCGGTGGTGCCCACGCAGCGCTCAGACAAGTCAACCCCAATGCGAGCGATGGCCGATGCGCGCGCGTCGCGGCGGTCTATCGGGCCGCTTACGTCCACCACCACGCCTTCGGCATTGGTCAGTATCGCGAAGTAACGTGTGTCAGTGATCGCATGGCCCAGTTTTTTGAGTGCCGGGCGGGCGGCAGTCAGCAAGCTGTGGTTGGCTTCTTCGCTGCGCCGCTGGGCCTGAGCAGGAACCATGTCAAACACCACAGTTTGATCAGGCCGCTGACCGCTGGCCAGGCAGCGCTGCCACGAGCGCGCGATCCAGGCGTCGGACAGGCCATCCGCCTGAGCGCACCCTTCGTGCAATACGGCGCGACGTGCGCGGTCGATGTTGCGAAGGCGCTGTTCAGCAACGCGGGTGAGTGTTTGCAGCATGCTTGTCTCCTTCTCATGAACTGTCTGTTTCATTTTGAGAATTTGCCACTTTAACAATTCTTCACCAAGGGTTTAGCCTAGGCTTTTTGACTTGTTCGAAACCAATAATCATTGGCTGAGTAACCCCGTTCAGCAACCCTATTTCCGATGGAGAAACGACCTATGCAGGTTCAACTGAAAGTCAACGGCAAGTCCAGTACCTTGGATGTTGCGCCCAACACGCTCCTGGTGCAAGCCCTGCGCGAAAACCTCAAGCTCACTGGCACCCACGTGGGCTGCGACACGGCTCAATGCGGTGCTTGCACGGTCATCATGAACGGGCGCGCAGTCAAGTCCTGCAACATTCTGGCAGCGCAAGCCAGCGGCGCAGACATTTCGACGATCGAAGGCTTGGCCAAGCCGGATGGCACCATGCACCCGATGCAGGCGGCGTTCAAAGAATGCCATGGCCTGCAATGCGGCTTTTGCACCACCGGCATGGTGATGAGTGCGGTTGATCTGTGCACCCACCACAAGGGCGCGTCTGAGGGGCAGATCCGGGAACTGCTTGAGGGCAACCTGTGCCGCTGCACCGGCTACCAAAACATCGTCAAAGCAGTTCAGCTCGGTGCTGTCGGCATGGCGGCTTAATTTAATTCACTGAATACAACGGAGCATCACCATGGGCGCACCCGATTTTGCAAAACTGCCACACATTGGCGCAGCCATTCGCCGCAAAGAAGACTATCGTTTTCTAACCGGCGCGGGCAACTACACCGACGACATCAACCAGGCCAACCAGACCTATGCCGTGTTTGTGCGCAGCCCGCACGCGCACGCCAACATCAAAGGCATTGACCTGACTCGCGCCAAAGCCATGCCTGGTGTGGTTGAAATATTTACTGGCAAAGACATCGACGGAAAAATGGGCGGTTTGCCCTGCGGTTGGCTCATCACCAGCACCGATGGAACCCCCATGAAGGAGCCGCCTCACCCGATTTTGGCCATTGGCAAAGCCCGCTACGTGGGCGACCAGGTTGCCATGGTGATTGCCGAAACGCTGGAGCAAGCCAAAAACGCCGCCGAAGCCGTTGATGTCGATTACGACGTGCTGACCGCCTGCGCAGACGTGCGCGATGCCCCCAAAGCGGCCGCGCTGCACGAGGCATCACCCGACAACCATTGCTACAAGTGGGCCATTGGCGACAAGTCTGCGGTAGACACCGTGTTTGCCACGGCTGCCAAAGTCACCAAGCTCGACTTGACCAACAACCGCCTGGTGCCCAATGCCATGGAGCCGCGTGCCGCCATTGGCATGTACAGCCGTGCCACAGAAGAGTACACACTGTATGTGTCCAACCAAAACCCGCACGTTGAGCGCCTGCTCATGACCGCTTTCGTGTTGGGCCTGCCCGAGCACAAAGTGCGCGTGATCGCCCCTGACGTGGGTGGTGGTTTTGGCTCCAAAATCTTTTTGTACGCCGAAGACGTGGCGCTCACCTGGGCTGCCAAGCAAGTCAATCGCAGCATCAAGTGGACGTGTGAGCGCACCGAGTCGTTTTTGACCGACGCGCATGGCCGCGACCATGTGAGCCACGCTGAAATGGCCATGGACGCCAATGGCAAATTTTTGGCCATGCGCGTGCACACCGACGCCAACATGGGCGCATATTTGTCCACCTTTGCGTCTGCCGTGCCCACCATTTTGTACGCCACCCTGCTGGCGGGCCAATACACCTGCCCGCAAATTTATGTCGAGGTAGACGCCTGGTTCACCAACACCTCACCGGTTGATGCTTACCGCGGCGCGGGCCGACCCGAAGCCACTTATTTGTTGGAGCGTTTGGTCAGCCGTTGCGGTTGGGACTTGGGGCTAAGCCAAGACGAAATTCGCAAGCGCAATTTCATCAACACCTGGCCTTACCAGACCCCGGTGGCCTTGCAATACGACGTGGGCGACTATTTGCAGTGCATGACCAAGGCGCAATCGCTGGGCGACGTGCCCGGGTTTGAGGCCCGCAAAACCGCCAGCGCGGCCAAAGGTTTGCTGCGCGGCATTGGGTATTCAAGCTACATCGAAGCTTGCGGCATTGCGCCCAGCAATATTGCAGGCGCGTTGGGTGCCCGGGCTGGCTTGTTTGAATGCGGCGAGGTGCGTGTTCACCCCACGGGCAGCGTGACGGTGTTCACCGGTTCGCACAGCCATGGTCAAGGCCACGAAACCACGTTTGCACAGGTCGTTGCCGCGCGTTTGGGTATCGCCGTTGAAGCGGTCGATGTGGTGCATGGCGACACGGGTCGCGTGCCGTTTGGCATGGGCACTTACGGTTCGCGCTCTATCAGCGTGGGCGGCGCTGCCATCATGAAGGCGCTGGACAAAATTGAAACCAAAGCCAAAAAAATCGCCGCGCATTTGATGGAAGCCAGTGACGCGGACGTCGAGTTCAGCAACGGCGAATTCACCGTCAAAGGCACCGATAAAAAAGTTACCTTTGGCCAAGTGGCGTTAACGGCCTACGTGCCGCACAACTACCCGCTGGACAAGCTGGAGCCTGGTTTGAACGAAACCGCGTTTTACGACCCCACCAACTTCACCTTTCCTGCGGGCACCTACATCTGCGAGGTTGATGTAGACCCTGCTACGGGCGTCGTCAAGGTGGACAAGTTCACCGCGGTGGACGACTTTGGCACCATCATCAACCCGATGATCGTTGAAGGTCAAGTGCATGGTGGTTTGGTGCAGGGCATTGGCCAGGCGCTGATGGAAAACTGCGTTTACGACCGCGAAACCGGCCAGTTACTGACCGGCAGCTTCATGGACTACGCCATGCCTCGGGCAGATGATTTTCCGGAGTTCAAGATCGGCACGGTTTGCACACCTTGCACCCACAATCCGTTGGGCACCAAAGGTTGTGGCGAAGCGGGGGCCATTGGCTCGCCGCCAGCCGTCATCAACGCGCTGCTTGATGCGCTTAAAGGCGTGGGAGTCAAAGACTTTGACATGCCAGCGTCGCCCAGCCGCGTTTGGAACGCTATTCAAGCCGCGAAATGAACCACCCCCGAAGCCTGTGCGCCGCCTCAGTGATGGCCCCCGCACGATGGCTTTGAAAATTGTTAGGAATTAGGAGACACACTATGTATTCATTCACATTAGAGCGACCCGCAACGGTGGCAGACGCCGCCAAACTGGCCGCATCAGGCGCCAAGGTGTTGGCGGGCGGACAAACGCTGTTGGCATCCATGAAGCAGCGCCTGGCAGACCCTGGTCAACTGGCCGATTTGGGCGGTATCAAAGAGCTGCAAGGCATCAAACGCGATGGCCATGCCATTGTGATTGGTGCCATGACGCGCCACCTTGACGTGGCTAACAACGCAGACGTGAAAGCCGCCATTCCTGCGCTGGCAGATTTGGCCGCGCACATTGGCGACCGCCAGGTACGTGCCATGGGCACGATGGGTGGCTCGGTTGCCAACAACGACCCTGCGGCTTGCTACCCCAGTGCCGTATTGGCTCTCGGCGCCACAGTGCACACCACTGAGCGCAAAATCGCTGCCGATGATTTTTTTCAAGGCATGTTTGCCACCGCCTTGAAAGACGGTGAATTGATCACCGCCATCAGCTTCCCCGTGCCGAAAAAGGCCGCCTACATGAAGTTTGTGCAGCCCGCATCGCGCTTTGCGCTGGTGGGTGTGTTTGTTGCGCAAACCGACGCGGGCGTTCGCGTGGCGGTAACCGGCGCGGCCAACGGCGTGTTTCGCCACAAAGGGCTTGAGGCCGCGCTGACCGCAAGCTTCACCGCAGCGTCAGCGGCGTCCGTCAAAATTGATGCGGCTGATCTGAACGCCGACATTCATGCCACGGCCGCCTACAGGGCTAATTTGATCAGCGTGCAAACGCAGCGAGCCGTCACTAAAATGCTGGGTGGCTGACTTGTCTTTTTAGTTCGGCATTCGCCGGGAACCCAGGCCCCGTGTTGTTCAAACCGGGGCCTTTTTGTTGAGCCGTCTACTTTTCATGAACTTTCCCACCATTGACTCTTTGATTGCGGCACTTGAAGCTGCTGGCTATTTTGCCGACCGCCGTTTGGCAACCGCCGTGTTTTTAGCCCTCAAACTGCAACGCCCTTTGTTGTTAGAGGGCGAGCCCGGCGTTGGCAAAACCGAATTGGCCAAGGCCTTGAGCGTGGCCTTGCAGCGTCAACTGCTGCGCTTGCAGTGCTACGACGGACTAGAACAGCGGGAAGCTTTGTACGAATGGAATTACGCGGCCCAACTGCTGCACATGCGTGCGGCTGAAATGCACGATCAAGGCAAAACTGACACGCAAGCGATGGAGCGCGAGGTCTACCAAGACCGTTATCTGATTCGCCGGCCGCTGTTGCAGGCCCTGCAAGCGCCTGCGCCGGGAGCAGTGTTGCTGATTGACGAAGTGGACCGCGCTGACGAGCCGTTTGAGGCCTTTTTGCTGGAGTATTTGGGCGAATACCAAGTCAGTATTCCTGAAATTGGCACGATTCAAGCCGCCATCAAACCCGTGACCATTTTGACCAGCAACCGAACCCGCGATTTGAATGACGCCGTCAAACGCCGCTGCCTTTACCACTGGCTCGATTACCCGGACCGTGAGCGCGAACTTGCCATCATCCGCGCCCAAGTGCCGGGTGCAGCGCCTGCGCTGTCGGCCCAAGTGGCAGAGTTTGTAGGCCGACTTAGAAGTGCACCCTTTGCCAACGCCTTCCAGCGCGCCCCTGGCATTGCAGAAAGTGTCGAATGGGCCAAGGCTTTGGTCGCCTTGGACACCATCACCGTTGACCCAGAAATCGTGTCGGACACAGCGGGTATTTTGTTCAAACAGCGTGAAGACGTGGCGGCGCTCACAGCCGACATGGCAACGGCCTTGCTTAAGCCGGAAGAGGCTGTATCGTGACTGTATGCGACTTCAATTGAGCACACTTGCAATTTCGCGCTGGGCCGCCCCGAGCGAAATTAGCCCCCACGGGGGGCAGCGACCCGCGAAGCGGTGGAGCGTGGGGGCGACAGTTTCGCGCTGGGCCGCCCCGAGCGAAATTAGCCCCCACGGGGGGCAGCGACCCGCGCAGCGGTGGAGCGTGGGGGCTAAATGCAATTAGGCGACTCGCGGACAGGAAAGTTGGCTGACAACATTGCGGGCTTTGGCCGCACCTTGCGCCGCGCAGGGGTGCGGGTAGACAGTTCTCGCATCGCCTTGGCCGTTGATGCCATGCAAGCCGTGGGTGTAGGCCACAAGCCTGATGTAAGCGCTGCGTTTGAGGCCGTCATGGTCAGCCGTGAGCAAGACCGCATCGTGTTTCGGGAGCTGTTTGACGCCTACTTTCGCAACCCCGAAATGGCGCAAAAACTCCTGTCGCAACTGCTGCCCAGTGCCGAAGGCAAAGCCGAACCCAGCAAGCGTCGTCCCCGCGTGCGCGAGGCTTTGTCGCCGCAAAATGCTTACGGCCAGCAGGCTAAGCCCAAACAGGAAGACCAAAAGGTTGAGTTTGATGCGGCCATGACCGCAAGCGACCTGGACCGATTGAAACACGCCGATTTCAATTCGCTGTCTGGCTCAGAGTACCGTTTGGTCGAGCGCTTGGCGCGTGACGTTCGCTTGCCGCTTCCGCACTATCCGTCAAGGCGTTTGCGTCCCGCTGCAACAGGCGCGCGGATGCATTGGCCGGGGGTGATGCACCAGGCTGCTCAAACCGGTGGCGAATTGCTGCGGCTGCCCCGACTTGCACGTCGTGAGCAGCCCTTGCCGCTGCTGGTTTTGGTGGATGTGTCGGGCTCGATGGAGCGCTATGCCCGTCTGCTCTTGGCGTTTTTGCACGCTGCCACGCGCCGACACCCACGCCGTGACGTTTTTGCCTTTGGCACGCATTTGACCGATCTAACGCCTGCCTTCCGCTTGGCTGATACCGATGCCATGCTCAACGCGGCCAGCAGCGCGATTGACGATTTTGCAGGCGGTACGCAATTGGGCGATTCGCTGGCAACCTTGCGCCGCGGGCATTCACGCCGCTTGGTGGGGCGACGGACTTTGGTGTTGGTGATCACCGATGGATTGGACACGGGCGAACCCGCTGAGCTTGCCAAAGAGCTGGCTTGGCTTCGCCGTCGCAGTCGTCGTTTGCTTTGGCTCAACCCCTTGCTGCGCTTTGAAGGCTACTCTCCTCTGGCCCGTGGTGCTGCTGTGCTGCACAGTCAGGCTCACGGCATGTTGGCGGTTCACAATGTCAGCAAGCTCGAAGATCTGGCCAGCAGTTTGGCTGCACTGATGAAGCGCTAATGCATCGCAAATGAAGCGTTGAAAAATCAAAAAATTCTGAAGGAAGAAATATGGACATGCAAGGCAGCCGCCAATTGGCAATCACACAACAACAGGCTTGGGACGCGTTGAACGACCCGCAGGTTTTGAAGGCCTGCATTCCGGGCTGCGAAAAAGTCGAAGCCACAGGCGAGAACCAATACGCCCTGGGCGTGGCGCTCAAAATTGGCCCGGTTTCTGCCAAGTTCGCTGGCAAAATTTTGTTAAGCGACATCGTGCCACCCACGTCATACAGCATTAATTTTGAAGGGCAGGGCGGTGCCGCTGGTTTTGGCAAAGGCAATTCGGCTGTGACCTTGGTGCCCAACGCTGCGGGTTGCGAACTCAATTACACGGTGCATGCGTCCGTGGGTGGCAAGATCGCACAATTGGGTCAACGCTTGATTGACGGCGTCGCCAAATCCATGGCAGAAGACTTTTTCAAACGATTTGACGATGCGATGCGTGTGGCGCACCCAGCGGCCTACGCGGTGCAAGCTGAAGCTGATGCAGCCGCAGATGGCACTACCGTGGCCAGCGCACAGTCAGACGCCAAAGCGGGCATTCCCATCTGGGTTTGGGTGGGGATTGCCGCCGTGGTGGTAGTCGCCTACTTTGCAATGCGATGAAGAAGACCAATCGACATCAACGAGGCAATTGGCATGGAAAATCTTGACGTTATGGTGTTGCGCACCCTGCGCGACTGGCGCAGGGCGGGCCAGCGCGCGTTGTTGGCCACGGTGGTGCGCACGTGGGGCAGCAGTCCTCGGCCTGTCGGTTCCATCATGGCACTGTGTGAAGACGGTTCGGTCGTGGGTTCGGTGTCGGGCGGCTGCATTGAAGATGACCTGATCTACAAACACACGCAAGCCTATGCACAGAACACGCTGCCGTCGGGTGCACCAGGTTTTGTCAAATACGGCATAACTGCGGATGAAGCCCATCAGTTTGGCCTGCCCTGTGGTGGCACCCTGGAACTGCTGCTGGAATATGACCCGGACGGCGCAAGCCTGAACCAACTGGTCGCCGACCTGGAACGCGGGCAACTGGTGCGCCGCACCGTTCAGTTGGCGGATGGTGCTGTTACCTTGGAGCCCAGCCCAGCGCCCGAGGACTTGAACGTGTCTGCAACCCAGCTGGTCAACACCTTCGGCCCCGAATACCGCATGCTGCTGATCGGTGCTGGTCAACTGACCGAGTACCTCGCAACCATGGCGCTGTTCAGTGGTTTTGCCGTGACGGTGTGCGACCCGCGTGAAGAATACCGGGGTGCTTGGTCGGTGCCCAAGGTCAAGGTGGTGTCTGACATGCCAGACGACGTGGTCACAGTCTTCAAAGCCGACCGGCGCAGTTGTGTGGTGGCCCTCACGCACGACCCCAAGCTGGACGATCTGGCCTTGCTGGAAGCGCTGAAGACCGAGGCGTTTTACGTCGGTGCCATTGGCAGCCGCCGCAATAACGAAGCGCGCAAGGAACGCATGGTTGAGCACTTTGAGCAAACCGCTGCGTCGCTGTTGCCCTTGCGCGGCCCCATTGGCATCTACATTGGCAGCAAGACGCCCCCCGAAATTGCGGTCAGCATCATGGCGGAAATTCTGGCCGTCAAAAACGGGGTGACCCTGCCGCGCGATATGGATGTAGCCCATGCGAAAAACGACCGAGCTATCTCAGCGAATGACCCCGGCGATCTGGTCTGCGGCTTGCCCAGACGGGCTGGCTGAGCGCTAAAGCAGGTGCATTCGTTTGGCTTGTTCGGTCAATTCAGCCCTGAAGTTGGGGTGTGCAATCGATATAAGCTCCCGGGCGCGTTGCTTGGCAGATTTGCCGCGCAACTGGGCCACGCCAAATTCTGTCACCACGTAATTGATGTCGTTTTTGCTGGTGCTCACGTGCGTGCCTGGGCTCAAGCACGGCACGATGCGCGAAATGCTGTCGTTTTTGGCGGTGGACGGCACCACGATAAACGCCTTGCCCCCGCGGGAACGGTTGGCGGCGCGCACAAAGTCTGACTGCCCGCCCGTGCCTGAGTACGGCGAGTAACCCAAACTTTCAGAGCCGCATTGCCCCAGCAGGTCAATTTGCAAAGTCGCGTTGATGGCCACCATGTTGTCGTTCTGCCCCGCTAGGTAGGGGTCATTGGTGAAGTCAACCGGGTGAATCTCAACGCCAGGGTTGCGGTCTAAAAAGCGGTAGAGCTTTTGCGAGCCTAAGGCAAAGGTTGCAATCATCTTGCCGGGCAAGTAGTTTTTGCGACGGTTGGTGACCGCGCCACATTCAACCAGCGACAAAATGCCGTCGCCAATCATCTCGGTGTGAATACCCAAATCGTGTTTGTGCGTCAACTGCATCACCACCGCGTCGGGGATGCCGCCATAGCCAATTTGCAGGGTGGAGCCGTCGTCAATCATGTCGGCCACGTACTTGCCAATGGCTTCTTGCACTGGGCCAATCTTGGGCAAGCCAACTTCAAAAACCGGCTCGCTGCTTTCGACCAGCGCCGAGATTTTGGACACGTGCACGTGGCAGTTGCCGTAAGCGTACGGCACATTGGGGTTGACTTCAAGCACCACCACCCGCGCACGCGCCATGGCCGCCATGGTGTAGTCAGCCCCCAGACTGACCGAAAAGTAACCATGCGAATCCATGGGCGACGCCATGGCAAAAACCACATCAGACCCCACCAGCCCCCGCTCAATTTGCTGTGGCAGTTCAGAAAAGTAAGCGGGAATGAAATCAACCCAACCCGCTTGTCCGCCCGCACGCGTAGCACCACCGTAAAAAAATGCGACGTGGCGCACGTGGTCGGCAGTGTCTGGGTCGATATAACCGTACTTGCGAATCGCCAGAATTTGCGCGACTTTCACATCCAAAAAATCTCGGCGCTGCTCAGACAAGGCCGTGAGCAAAGTGGGCGGTTCGCCCGCAGCCGTGGGCACAATAATAAAATCGCCATTGCGCACCAAACGCACCGCGTCAGTGGCGTTCATGCGTTTTTGCAAGTACAGGTCTTGGGCTGACATGCGGTCTTTCTAGTGGTCGGTGATAGTCAATGTTAGCGCCAATGGGGGCGAGGTTTGCTTACAGGTCAGGGCGTTTCGCTGGGGTCAAAGTCTAGTTCTACCCGGGCACCGTTGGGGTCAAAACAAAAAAGCTGCCAAATGCCGGACTCAGCCTGCTGCCGCAAGCTGTAGTGCAGCCCCCGCGCGTCCAGCCGCGCCTTCACGTCCCGCAAGCCTGTGGCGCTGAAGGCCAAGTGGTCAATCACCCCTGTGCGCACGGCAGGCATGGGTCGGTCAAAAATAATGTGCAGCACCGCCTGCGAAGGACCCACGCCATCAGCCGGGTCAGCGCCCCCGGGCTTGCCCGCATAAAGCCAAGCCCCGGGAAACCCCAAATCAGGCCGCGGCCCGTCCTGCAACCCAAGCAAGCCAACGTAAAAATCAAACGTCGCCGCCCGATCTTCGGCCACGATGGTGAAGTGGTTCATGCTGGTGATCATGGCGGGCTCCTTGAGTCGAGTTGAAGCAACGAGTCCATAGTATCGGCAGTTAGCTTTTGCCGCCAGAATCCAAATCGGTTTGAATTAAAAATGCTATAAAATAAATAGCTGCAAACGACCATTTCAAGCGAGCTAGTGACACTTTTTATTGAAAAATTATTCACTTTTTCCATTTTCTTTGATTTTGATATCACCCGTGATATCAAAGTAGGAGTCAAGGGCTTGCCTTCATGGGCAAGCTGACCCGTAGAATCAGTTTCCGACCTCATTAAATACATCTCACTGTTTGCGCAGGTTCTTGAATGGGCATCAAAAAATCCGAGCTGTATTCCTCCCTCTGGGCGTCCTGTGACGAATTGCGCGGCGGCATGGACGCCAGCCAGTACAAAGACTATGTACTGGTCATGCTTTTCATCAAATACGTCAGCGACAAATATGTGGGCGTGCTCTACGCGCCCATCAGCATCCCCCCAGGTGCTGGCTTTGCCGACATGGCGGCCCTCAAGGGCAAGCCCGACATTGGCGACCTGATCAATAAAAAGATCATTGCGCCGCTGGCCAATGCCAACGAGCAGCTCAACCTGGCCGACATGCCAGACTTCAACGACGCCACCAAGCTGGGCACCGGCAAAGAGATGGTGGAGCGGCTTACCAACCTGATTGCCATTTTTGAAAACCCGGCACTCGACTTCTCCAAAAACCGGGCTGATGGCGACGACATCCTGGGTGACGCGTATGAATATTTGATGCGCCACTTTGCCACCGAGAGCGGCAAAAGCAAGGGCCAGTTTTACACCCCGGCCGAGGTCAGCCGCATCATGGCCGCCGTCATTGGCATTGGCAGCGCCAAAACCAGCAACACCACCACGGTGTATGACCCGACCTGCGGCTCCGGCTCGTTGTTGCTGAAGGTAGGCGACGCCGCCACAGCCAAGGTCACCCTCTACGGGCAAGAAAAAGACGCCGCCACCAGCGGCCTGGCCCGCATGAACATGGTGCTGCACAACAACCCCACCGCCCTGGTGGCCCAGGGCAACACCCTGGCCGACCCCAAGTTCAAAGATGGCGACGCGCTCAAAACCTACGACTACGTGGTGGCCAATCCGCCGTTCTCCGACAAACGCTGGAGCACCGGGCTCGACCCTTTGCACGACCCCTTCAACCGCTTTGCCCCTTACGGCGTGCCGCCCGCCAAGCAGGGCGACTACGCCTACCTGCTGCACATCCTGCGCTCGCTCAAAAGCACGGGCAAGGGCGCATGCATCCTGCCGCACGGGGTGTTGTTCCGTGGCAATGCCGAGGGTGACATCCGCCGCAACCTGGTGCGCCGGGGTTACATCAAAGGCATCATCGGCCTGCCGGCCAATCTGTTTTACGGCACAGGCATACCGGCCTGCATCATCGTCATCGACAAGCAAGACGCGCAGGCCCGCAAAGCGATCTTTATGGTGGACGCCAGCCAGGGCTTCATCAAAGACGGCCCCAAAAATCGCCTGCGCGAGCAAGACCTGCACAAAATTGTGGACGTGTTCACCCGGCAAGACAGCAGCAAGCCGCAATACGCCCGCCTGGTGCCGCTGGAAGAAATTGAAAAGAACGACTTCAACCTCAACCTGCCGCGCTATATCGACGCCACCACGGCAGAAGACCTGCAAGACATTGAAGGCCATTTGAAAGGCGGCATTCCGCAGGCCGATGTGGATGCGCTGCAAGCCTACTGGGCCGTGTGCCCACAACTCAAGGCCGCGCTGTTCAAGCCGAATCGCGCGGGTTATGTTGATTTGGCGGTAGGCAAAGCCGCCATCAAAACCACCATCTACAGCCACCCGCAGTTCAGCGCCTTCATCGCGGGCATGAACGCACACTTTGCCCAGTGGCGCGCGGGCGCTGTCCAGCAGCTCAACGCCCTGAAGCCCGGTTTTCACCCCAAGGCCTTGATCGTGCAAGTGGCTGACGGCCTGCTGGCCCACTACCTGGGCAAGCCCCTGATAGATGCCTACGACGTATACCAGCACCTGATGGACTACTGGGCCACCACCCTGCAAGACGACGCCTACCTGGTCGCCGCCGACGGCTGGAAGGCCGAGACTTACCGCGTCATCGAAACCCGCAAAGCCAAAGACGGTAAACCCGGGAAACAGGTGGACAAAGGCTGGGCCTGCGACCTGGCGCCCAAGGCCCTGATGGTGGCGCGCTACTTTGCCAAAGAGCGAGCTGCCATGGCCAAGCTGGAGGCCGCGCTGGAAGCCACCGCCGCCCAACTGGCCGAGCTGGAAGAGGAGCACAGCGGTGAAGATGGCGCGTTCGGCGGTTTCGACAAAATCAACGCCGCCAGCGTGAAAGAGCATGTGAAAGAGATTGGCAAAGACCGCAGCGCGAAAGACGAGTTGGCCGTGTTGCAGCAATGGCTGTTACTGGCTGCGGACGAATCGGCGTTGAAGAAAGAACTGAAAGAAGCGGAATCGGCTTTGGACGCCAAGGCCTATGCCCACTACCCCAAGTTGACCGAGGCCGAAGTCAAAACCCTGGTGATCGAAGACAAATGGCTGGCGGCGTTGGACGCTGCCATTCATGGCGAGATGGATCGCGTGAGTCAAGCTTTGACGCAACGGGTGAAGGAATTGGCGGAGCGGTATGGGGAGCCGCTGCCGCAGATGGTGAGCCGCATGGATGAGCTGCAAGCCAGAGTGAACCAGAATCTCAAAACGATGGGGTTCGCATGGAGGTAAGAGAACCCAGCGTGAAGTACCTTTCGAATCCAGGCTACAAACAGTCTGAGATAGGAACGATTTCAGAGGATTGGGGTGTTTCGCCGTTGGGCCGATTAATTTACTCTGTTGAATATGGTTCCTCGGCAAAGTCCAGTGCCGAAGGTTGTATTCCCGTCCTGCGTATGGGAAATCTCCAAAATGGAAAAGTCGATTGGAGTGATTTGGTTTACACGGA